>CAILXF010000051.1 GCA_903838125.1 uncultured Pseudomonadota bacterium
GTATCGCTAGCCTAGAAGGGCGGACAATATCAAAAGATTATGTAGTTAGAGTTGCAATACAGAATGCTTCATATTCTGTCATTTAAGAACTATGCATAAACCATCACACTTAATTTAAAAGTACTTTATTCAAAAATATTTTATTTAAGGATACAAGCTATGTTTGAAGTATTGGTTTATATGTTTGAAAACTACATTGATACCCATTTTAGACCTGACGAGAGTACGCTTTCTAGCGAATTGTTTGCAGCAGGATTTGATGAGCAAGATATTGACGGTGCATTTAATTGGTTTAATCAGCTTGAGCTTATGGCTGACCAACCAGATGTCTATGAAAAAGCCCACCATGTCAGCACCCGAATTTTTACCAACGATGAATTAAAAAAAATCAGTGGTGAAAGTATCGGTTTTGTTTTATTTTTGGTGCAAGCCAAGATACTCAATACCACACAACGCGAGTTGGTGCTTGAACTAGCGATGAACTTACCCCAGCCAGAAATTGGCATTGAAGAGATGCGGTGGATTGTGCTGATGACCACTTGGGGAGCTAGCAAGTCTGGACCAGATAAAACAAAAGAATATTTGTTTATTGAAGATGCTTTGCTTAATAAACAAAAGCCGACACTACATTAGTAGCATCGGCTTTTATTCTTAACTTAAATTGCTGACACCCGCATAGGCTTGCGCAAAAACGTGGGGCTTTAGCGCAAGTCTTATTCGTTAATATTTTGAATAATGCTGCTGATAATTCCAGCTTGATTCAAGGTGTAAAAATGTAAACCTGGCACGCCAACGGCCTGCAAGGTTGCGCACAACTCGCTCACCACATCAACACCAAACGAACGCAGCGAAGCTATATCATCACCATACTCCTCTAGACGCATTTTCAACCAGCGCGGAATCTCAGCCCCACAAATATTAGAAAAACGCGCTAGCTGGGTAATGTTATATATGGGCATAATACCAGGCACAATAGGCACATCAATCCCTGCCACTGCACACTGATCCATAAATCTAAAGTAAGCGTCGGCATTATAGAAATACTGCGTAATCGCTGAGTTGGCTCCTGCATCAATTTTGCGCTTAAGATTAAATATATCGGCCGCAGGTGTTTTGGCTTCAGGATGAAATTCAGGATAGGCTGCCACTTCTAGATGAAAATGATTGCCAGTTTCCGCTCGAATGAATTCAACTAAATCGAGTGCATAACGAAAATCACCAACACACACTTCGCCTGATGGCACATCGCCGCGCAAAGTTACTAAACGTTTAATACCCTGAGCTTGATAGGCTTGTAATAACGCACGAATTTCAGCCTTGCTCGATGAAACGCATGAGATATGTGGCGCAGCAGAAAAACCTTCTTGTTGAATTTCAAGCACGGTTTCCATGGTGCGATCCCGCGTAGAACCCCCGGCGCCAAAGGTAACGGAGAAAAACTCTGGCTTAAATTTTGCCAACTGTAGGCGCGTTTCACGTAGTTTTTCTACGCCTTCACTCGTTTTAGGCGGGAAAAACTCAAAGCTAATCGGAGCTATTGTCATGTATTAGTCTTTTTTATCATCAATAAAAATGGCTGCTAACAACCAGGAAATCACGCTGTAAGTCAGTGCACCTAACATTCCAGCCATCATGGTTTTGACTTCAAAACCTACCAACCAATTGCCTACGGCATAAAACAGTAAGCCATTGATCACTAAGACAAATAACCCCAGTGTCAAGATAGTAATAGGTAAAGTCAAAATCACTAAAATCGGCTTAATCAACATGTTGACGAAGCCGATTACCAAAGCTGCAATTAATGCGGCACTGAACCCGGCCACATGAATATTAGGAACAAAATAGGCTACCGCCAACAATGCGAGAGCATTCGACAACCATATTACCAATAATTTCATGTGGCTAGTCCTTCAACGCAATTGCATTAACACAGCTTAATAGCGATAGGTATCTGGCTTGTAAGGCCCTTGCTTCTGTACCCCAATGTAAGCCGCTTGTTCGTCAGTTAAAGTTGTCAGTTGCGCATTGAGTTTTTTCAATTGCAGTACCGCTACTTTTTCATCCAAATGTTTAGGCAAGGTGTAAACACCCACTGGGTAATTGGCAGTTTGTGTAAATAACTCAATTTGCGCAATAGTTTGATTAGCAAATGATGAACTCATTACATAGCTTGGGTGACCCGTACCGCAGCCTAAATTCACTAAACGGCCCTTTGCTAACAAGATGATCTTCTTGCCATCTGGGAATATCACATGATCCACTTGTGGTTTGATTTCATCCCACTCATATTTCTCAAGTGAGCTTACATCAATCTCGTTATCAAAGTGGCCAATATTGCAGACAATCGCTTGGTTTTTCATTTTTGCCATATGTGCATGTGAAATCACATGGTAGTTACCAGTAGCGGTCACAAAGATATCAGCATGTTCAGCTGCGTAATCCATAGTTACTACACGGTAGCCTTCCATTGCAGCTTGCAACGCACAAATAGGGTCCACTTCAGTAACCCAAACTTGGGCTGATAAAGCACGTAAAGCTTGAGCTGATCCTTTACCAACATCACCGTAACCGGCAACTACCGCAACCTTACCAGCAATCATTACATCAGTTGCACGTTTAATTGCATCCACTAAAGATTCACGGCAGCCATATAAATTATCAAATTTTGATTTGGTAACTGAGTCATTTACGTTAATTGCAGGGAAAGCAAGCTTGCCTTCTTTATGCATTTGATACAAACGATGCACGCCCGTAGTAGTTTCCTCGGTCACGCCGATAATTTGGGCTAAACGCGTTGAGTACCAAGTTGGGTCAACTTTTAATTTAGCTTTAATTGCATCAAATAGGCAGATTTCTTCTTCACTGCCCGGTTTAGAAATCACTGATAAATCTTTTTCAGCACGCGTACCAAGATGTAGCAATAAGGTTGCATCGCCTCCATCATCCAAAATCATGTTGGTGTATTGTGCTTGTCCGGCTTGATTTGCAGGCCATTCAAAAATACGATGGGTGTAATCCCAATACTCGGTCAAGTTTTCACCTTTAATGGCAAAAACTGGCGTACCGCCATCTGCAATCGCCGCAGCTGCATGGTCTTGAGTTGAGTAGATATTGCATGATGCCCAACGAACGTCTGCACCCAAGTCATTTAGCGTCTCAATTAGCACCGCTGTTTGAATCGTCATATGCAGACTGCCAGTGATGCGCGCGCCTTTAAGTGGTTGTGCTTTGGCAAACTCTTCACGAATCGCCATTAATCCTGGCATTTCCGTTTCAGCAATCGCAATTTCTTTACGGCCAAAGGCTGCCAAACTGATGTCGGCAACAATGTAATCTTTAAATTTTAAGTCAGTCACAGTATTCATTTTATATCCTTGAATGTGTGACCGGAGGGAAGGGGTGTACTAAAACAAGATAAGTTGTAACGCTAATCTCACCCAAATCCCGTGCCCGGCACGGTTAATAATGGTGAGCGCCGTTAAAACATATTCCGAGCCTGGGAGAAGTCTCTCGCAACGCTCCTCGGAATAGTCGGCATTATACGTGATATTTTTTTTCGCACCAAGGTGATGACAAACTGAATTTCATTGAAACTAGGTTTTCATGACCTGTGCCTAATACTTTTAACTAGCTAGGCCCAGAAAGCGTACTCAAGCAACGGGCCTTGTGGCTCGCGTATAAACACACCTAAACAGACTTGGTAGGTACAATTTTCACATTTAGCCTACACAACTAAATACTTGCACAGCGCTGTTATAGCACTGCGCAAGTCATAGGGCTAAATTGAAGCTTTTAATGCTTCAGCTCTATCGGTAGCTTCCCAAGTAAACTCAGGTTCGTCACGGCCAAAATGTCCATAAGCCGCTGTTTTTGTATAAATCGGACGCAATAGATCCAACATTTTAACGATACCTTTTGGGCGTAAATCAAAATGTTCCAACACTAATTGCCTAAGCACTTCGTCAGAAACTTTGCCAGTACCGTAAGTTTCTATCATTACTGAAGTTGGGCGAGCGACACCAATGGCATAACTCACTTGAACTAAGCAGCGTGAAGCCAAACCAGCAGCCACGATATTTTTAGCGACATAACGGCCAGCATAAGCAGCGCTACGATCTACTTTTGATGGATCTTTACCTGAAAAAGCACCGCCGCCATGAGGTGCAGCACCACCATAGGTATCCACGATGATTTTACGGCCTGTTAAACCGCAATCGCCTTGTGGGCCACCAATAACAAAACGGCCCGTAGGATTAACCAAGAACTTAATCTCGCCCTTAATCAACTCTTGTGGCAACATAGGTTTAATGATTTCTTCAATCACTGCTTCACGAATTGCTTCCAAAGACATTTCTGGCGCGTGTTGTGTAGAAAGTACCACAGTATCAATTTTGTATGGCTTTCCATCCACATACTGAACGGTGACCTGTGATTTAGCATCTGGACGCAACCAAGGTAGACGACCATCTTTACGCATTTGCGCCTGACGCTCCATCAGTCGGTGACTAAGCCAAATTGGCAAAGGCATTAACTGCGGCGTTTCAGCCACTGCGTAGCCAAACATTAACCCTTGGTCGCCAGCCCCTTGATCAAGCGGATCATCTTCAGCGTTATCAACGCCTTGGGCAATGTCTGGAGATTGTTTGTCATAAGCAACTAAAACTGCGCAGCCTTTGTAATCAATACCATATTCAGTATTGTCATAACCGATGCGCTTAATAGTTTCGCGTGCAACTTTAATATAATCAACATTGGCTGTGGTGGTAATTTCACCCGCCAATACGATTAAACCAGTGTTGGCCAACGTTTCTGCTGCAACTCGGGCATTAGGGTCTTGGGTTAAAATAGCATCTAAAATGCTATCGGATACTTGGTCTGCAAGCTTGTCTGGGTGACCTTCAGAAACAGATTCTGAGGTAAATAGATATTCGTTCATTGTGCGCCTTGAATAATTAACAATAAAAATGAAGTGACTCGCATACTAAAGGCTGAAGCATGAAAGTCAGGTCAATGACTAGGCGAACATTCTACCTAACTTATTCAATAATAAGCAGATAAATAATTAATAAAGCGTTATCTCCAAGCTTAGGCATCCTATAATAAACATATGAAATTACAATTTACTAAAATGCATGGCATAGGAAATGATTTTATGGTGATTGATGCCATTAATCAGCCTGTACAACTGACACCACAACAAATTCGTGCCCTAGCCAACCGACAATTTGGCATAGGCTTCGACCAGCTACTCTTGGTTGAAACTTCAAAAATCGCTGATTTTAAATACCGCATTTTTAATGCTGATGGAAGCGAAGTGTCACAATGCGGTAACGGTGCCCGCTGTTTTGCGCGTTTTGTCTATGAGCAAAAATTAAGCTCCAAACGCGAAATTAGCGTGGAAACTGCCAGCGGCATTATTACTCCAAAATTAGAAGAACATGACTTGGTCACGGTGGACATGGGTGCGCCAAAATTTGCGCCTGCCGACATTCCCTTTATTGCCGATGCTACTGCCACTAGTTATAAATTAGATATTGGTGAGGAGTCAGTCACGATTGCCGCACTCTCCATGGGCAACCCCCATGCGGTGCAAATTGTAGAGAATGTCGATTCCGCTCCTGTAGAGCGCATGGGTAGACAAATTGAATTGCACCCACGCTTCCCACAACGGGTAAACGCTGGCTTTATGCAAATAATGGATTCACACCATATTAAATTAAGGGTATTTGAACGCGGTAGCGGTGAAACATTAGCTTGTGGTACTGGCGCCTGCGCCGCAGTAGTTGCCGGCATAGTATGGGGGCGATTGGTATCGCCCGTATCGGTCAAAGCGCGTGGCGGAGAATTAGAAATTGCATGGCAAGGTGGCAATTCCGCGGTGATGATGACTGGTCCGGCAGTGACCGTGTTTACAGGCAGCATAACCTTACCAGAAGATATTTAATTCAGCATACCTAAAAGTACGAAATTAAAAAGGATAGTCATGCAACAAGATAGCCCCGCACAAAGCAACGCCGTGACCGCAGATCAAGTCAGTCAATTTTTACGTAGTCATAGTCATTTTTTTGAGCAACATGCGAGCTTGCTTACTGAAATCTATTTGCCCAGCCCTCATGGCAATGGTGCAATATCACTGGCTGAACGTCAGCAGTTAGCGCAACGTGACAAAATTCGGGTGCTAGAGGCGATGTTGGCACAAATGATAGAGTCGGCCCAACAAAATGACGCAACTAGTAGCAAGGTACATGATTTCAGCGTGCAATTAATTAGCAGCCACAGCTTTGTTGATCTGCAACAACTCATCGCAAAAACCTTGCAACAAGACTTTGGGGTCACCCAATCATTGGTACGCTTGTGGGTACAACCCAGCAACAGCGCTTTAGCCCAAGATGACGCATTTACCAAAATGGAATCCGCTTTTAGCGACTGGGCGATAAGTTTAAATCAGCCATTTTGTGGTGCTAAACCTGACGTGGCTAAAGATTTATTAGACGCCGATTTAACGTCGTTTGCGTTCATTCCACTTTATCTAGTAACGGGCAATTCGCAAGCAAGTGGTGTACTTATATTAGCCGCACAAGATGAACAGCGCTTTAAAGCAGAGATGGGTACAATGTATCTTAGCCTAATCGGTGAGCTGATTAGCGCAGCACTGGCGCGCCACATTTAATATACTAGGGATTAAACCTAGTGAAGCATCTTAACGACTACCTTCAGCATTTAACTTTTGAGCGAGGTCTAAGCGTGCTCACCTGCAAAAATTATGCCCGAGATATCGCACTTTTGGAATCGCTGGTTGTGCAGACTGGCCTAGATGTTGACAGCTTAGCTACCTTACAAAGCGCCCAGATTAGACGCTTTATCTCCACACTTAATAGCCGCGGATTGAGTGGAAAAAGTATCGCTAGAGCATTGTCTGCGTGGCGGGGGTTTTATGCCTATTTAATTCACCACAAAGGATTTACACAAAATCCGGTCATGGGATTGCGTGCACCAAAAACGGCAAAAGCCTTGCCACAAGCACTCTCGGTTGACCAAGCAGTAAAGTTTGTTGAAATTGCTGGTGACGGCGTATTGGAACAACGTGACCATGCCATTTTAGAGTTGTTTTATTCATCAGGATTACGCTTAGCAGAGCTGGTGAATTTAGATTTGGATATGCTGGATTTTGCAGATGGTACGGTTACTGTAACGGGTAAAGGTAATAAAACTCGCATTGTGCCCATCGGTAGCCACGCCATCAACGCTATACAAATTTGGTTAAAGCAACGTGCGCTGATTGCAATAGACGAGCAATATGCTAAGGCCTTGTTTGTTACCCAGCAAGGACGCAGAATCACGCCTCGCGCAGTGCAATACCGCATGAAGGGCTGGGCTATCAAACAAGGTGTAAACTCAAATATACACCCACATATACTTAGGCATAGCTTCGCAAGCCATGTGCTACAATCTAGCCAGGATTTACGCGCAGTGCAAGAAATGCTCGGCCACGCCAATATCAGCAGCACCCAAATCTACACGCATCTCGATTTTCAGCATTTAGCTACGATTTACGATAAAGCCCATCCGCGCGCTAAAAAATGAGTGCGCGGTAGTGAATTTGTTTGTGCCCAATTGGTCATTAACGGACTATCTAAAATTCTACTCAACCCCTCTTAAGGAAATATCATGGAACATACATTACCTGCTTTGCCCTATGCTAAAAACGCACTAGTCCCGCATATCTCAGAAGAAACCCTAGAGTTTCACTACGGCAAACACCATCAAGCTTACGTCACTAACCTCAACAACCTAATTAAAGGCACTGAGTTTGAAACTATCAGCTTAGAAGAAATTATTAAAAAATCTGCTGCCGGCATCTATAACAATGCAGCTCAAATTTGGAACCACACTTTCTTGTGGAGCAGCATGAAGCCTAATGGTGGAGGTGCCCCTGCAGGTGCTTTAGCTGACGCAATTAATGCTAAATGGGGTTCATTTGAAGACTTCAAAAAAGCGTTTCAAACTTCAGCTGTAGGGAACTTTGGATCAGGCTGGACTTGGTTGGTAAAAAAAGCTGATGGTTCTGTTGATATCGTCAACATGGGCGCCGCTGGCACACCACTAACGACAGCTGATAAAGCATTACTAACGATTGATGTATGGGAACATGCTTATTACATTGACTACCGCAATGCGCGTCCTAAATATGTAGAAACATTTTTAACGTCATTAGCGAACTGGGATTTTGCTAGCGCTAACTTTAGTGGCTAAGCCATAGTGAAGTTTTAATCGTGTCGTTTAAAAAGGTCGCAGTTCAAATTGCGGCCTTTTTTATTTGGGCGGCTACGCCTAAGTTTCTGTTATTATTTGCCTCATGTTGCGTCGTTTAATACTCACATTATCACTAGTTGCGTCGTTTGGCTTAGCCCAAATCGGTGCTGCTAGCCATGAACTCTCGCATTACGCTGAAGCGAGTGCAGAACATACACAGCAAAATCACAGCAAGAATACCAGCCCAAGTAATCAGTCTAGTCATCACCACAGTTGTGCGAAATGTTTAGGTTATGCTGAATTAGGCCATGCGGTTACTAGCAGTCTCATCGCTTTCACGATAACCTCAAACCTAAATTCACCTACCCGCCTTTGTTTCGATAGCACTACAGCAAGCAATCCTCGCGCTTACAGCGCACGCGCACCTCCAGTTCCCGCTTAACTCTTAGTACTTGCGCCCAGCTCACCAGAGCTTAAGCGCTATTTTTGGCAGCTTTTTTGGCCAATTCTCCGTTACTTTGCGAGACCTTCATGAATAAATCACTCCCCAAACCGCATGGGTTATTGTGGCCTAAACTAATTTGTAACCTATTGTTTTTGCTTATTATGTTTGGATTAACTAGCCCCGTAAGTTTTGCCGATGAAACGACGCGGATTGAATTGCCCTCAGTGGCCGTCACGGGCAATCCGTTAGGCTTAGATGCTGACCAACTAATCGTGCCAGTAACCATATTAAATGGGCGTGAGCTATCGCTTAAACGCGAAAGTACATTGGGCGAAACTTTAAACGGTATGCCAGGGGTCAGTTCAACTAGCTTTGGTCCCAATGCTTCGCGTCCAGTCATCCGTGGCCTTGATGCGGAACGTGTGCGTATTATGCAAAATGGAGTTGGCGTAGTGGATGCCTCTAGCCTAAGTTTTGACCACGCAGTTTCAGTAGACCCCTTGGTGATTGAACAGATTGATGTGATCCGCGGCCCTGCCGCTTTACTCTATGGTGGCAGTGCTGTCGGTGGCGTGGTCAACGCAGTTGACCACCGCATTCCCACTGAAAAATTAGAAGGAGGCACCGGCCGAACTGAAGCACGCTTAGGTGGGGCTGCCAATGAAAGCAATATGGCTGGCGTGGTCGACTTTGGTAATGGTCAAATAGCCATACACGCAGATGCATATGTCCGCAAAAACAATGATTTAAATATTCCTGGTTTTGCTGTATCGAATCGCAAAGCACTTGCCGACAGCACACTACAAACAAATAGTGGCAC
>CAILXF010000052.1 GCA_903838125.1 uncultured Pseudomonadota bacterium
CTGACGGTATGGTTCACTCAGTGAAAAAATCACTGTCTGAGCATGGCGATAAGTTAGATGCTGCTGAAAAAGAAGCGATTGAAACTGCACTTAAAGATGTTGAAGAAGCCATGAAGTTAGATGAAAAAGACACTATTGAAGCCAAAACTAAGGCTTTAATGGATGCGTCACAAAAGCTAGGTGAAAAAGTCTATGCTGAACAACAAGCGCAACAAAATACTGAAAGTGCAGCAGGCACACCAAGTGAGAAAACTGTAGACGCTGAAGTGGTCGATGCCGAGTTTGAAGAAGTAAAAAAAGACTAAAGAAATAGTCGTTAGTCCGCAGTAGCAAGTCGTTAGTACCAGTACTGGTGCTAACGACTTTTGCGCAACTAACTACACGTTAATGACCCATAGCAAAAGACTACCTACTACAAACTATCGAATAAATTATGGCCACAAAAAAAGATTACTACGAAGTTCTTGGCGTCAATAAAGACGCTTCTTCAGAAGACATAAAAAAATCTTATCGCAAATTAGCGATGAAGTTTCACCCTGACCGCAACCCAGACAATCCAAAAGCTGAAGAACAATTCAAAGAGGCAAAAGAAGCCTATGAAATGTTGTCAGACGATCAAAAGCGAGCGGCTTATGACCAATATGGTCATGCTGGTGTAGAGCAAGGTGGTGGCGGTGCGGGCGGATTTGGTGGTGCAGGTTTTGGCGATGCGTTTGGTGATATTTTTGGCGATATTTTTGGCGGGGGGCGCGCCGGTGGGCAACGCAACAACGTCTATCGTGGCGCTGACTTACGTTACAACATGGAAATTTCGCTAGAAGACGCAGCCAAAGGCACCGAAACCAAAATTAGAATTCCAGTACAAGCTAGCTGCGAAACTTGTAAAGGCTCCGGAGCACGCCCAGGCACACAACCAACCACTTGCTCTACCTGTGGTGGACATGGTCAAGTGCGTATGCAGCAAGGCTTTTTCTCCGTGCAACAAACGTGTCCTAAATGCCATGGTAACGGCAAAATGATTAAAGAGCCATGCCCTACTTGTACTGGTGCTGGTCGTGTTAAGCAAAACAAAACTTTATCCGTCAAGATTCCAGCAGGGGTGGATGAAGGCGATCGCATACGTTTAAGCGGTGAAGGTGAAGGCGGCGTAAATGGGGGTCCGACAGGTGATTTGTACGTCGTGGTGCATCTAAAGCCACATGAAATATTTCAACGTGAAGGTGGCAATTTGCATTGCGAAATGCCAGTCAGCTTCGCCGCTGCGGCATTAGGTGGGGAAATTGAAGTGCCTACATTGGGCGGCTCTGCCAAAATGAAGATTCCAGCAGAAACGCAAACTGGCGCTGTATTTAGATTGCGTGGTAAGGGAATTAAACCGCTACGCCAATCTGAGCATGGTGATTTGATGGTACACGTCGTGGTAGAAACGCCTGTGAAGCTCACGGAGAAACAAAAGGAATTGTTACGTGAGTTTGAAGTGAGTACCCAAGCTGATTCTGGCAAGCATAGTCCACGCAACAAATCATGGATGAATAAGGTTAAAGACTTTTTTGAATAACCACACTGGGGACTAGTGCTTACATGCTAGTCCCTACTTTAGGGTGCTTGGTCACAAAAGAAATCAAGCTTCTTAATTCTCGGAAGCTTCTTCAATGCGGCTTCAGCAGAGCTTGCTGCCGAACGATCTACATATAATTTTGTAGCCAGTATTTTAAGTGGTGGATTCGCGCGAGTATAGCGAGCACCCTTGCCAGACATATGCGCGGAAAATCGAGATTCCAGATTATTGGTGATACCAGCGTAATAAGCCCCATTTTTACATTCAAGTAAATATAAAAACCAAGGGGCCTTCATTACCAATGCTTCTGATACTGACAATGTAGTTGCCCTCAGCTCTAGCTTAGTAAGTCCCTGCTTGTATAAACTCAACCTTGTATCCATCAGGATCTTCTACAAAAGCAATCACGGTTGTGCCATGCATCATAGGCCCCGCTTCACGCAGCACTTTACCACCTGCAGCTTTCACCGCTACGCAGGCTTGATGCGCATCTTCTACTTCTAACGCAATATGGCCATAGGCATTGCCCATATCGTAAGTTTCAACGCCGTAGTTATAAGTCAACTCAAGCACGGTATGGTCACTCTCGTCTCCATAACCAACAAAGGCTAAACTAAACTTACCTTCAGGAAAATCATGCTGGCGTAATAGTTTCATGCCTAAAATTTTAGTGTAAAACTGAACTGAGCGTTCTAGGTTACCGACTCGAAGCATGGTGTGTAACATACGCATAGCGTGTTTCCTTGAGATTATTTTGCTGCTGTTAAGATGTGATATTTTTGGAGTAATTGCTCTTTGCTTTCAACCACTTCAGGGTTGAATGGAATGCAGTCTATTGGACACACCAACTGGCATTGCGGTTTATCGTAATGGCCTACACACTCAGTACATAAGTTAGGGTCAATTTCATAAATCTGCTCACCCTGATAGATGGCGCCATTTGGACATTCTGGTTCACAGACATCACAATTAATACATTCGTCTGTAATCATTAAGGCCAATTTAGCTACCCAACTTTTTCTTTATTGCGGTTTCAACGGTGGCTGAAACAAAGGCATGAACATCACCACCTAGCGTAGCTACTTCGCGCACTAGGCTAGATGAAATAAACATAAACTGTTCGGATGGCGTTAAAAACAAGGTTTCAAATTGTGGGTAAAGCTTGCGATTCATACCCGCCAATTGAAATTCATATTCAAAGTCTGACGTGGCACGTAAACCACGAATCACCATCTGCGCGTTTTGATCCTGTACAAACTGCATCAGCAAGCCATTAAAGCCTACCACTTTCACATTGGGGCTATCTGCAAAAATATTTTGCGCTAGAGATACCCTCTCTTGCAGGCTAAACAAGGTGCTTTTATTAGTGCTACCGGCTACCGCTACAATCACTTCATCAAATAAATTGGCGGCACGACGAACGATATCCTCATGGCCCAAAGTAATTGGATCAAAAGTACCAGGGTAAACTGCAATTAGATTTTTTCTCATACTTGGGCCTTTTCTACTTGCACCGATTTAAGCAAGTGGTAAAACACGTTACCAGCTTTACTTTGCTTGATTATCTGCCAACCTTGTATCATTTCTGAGTTTGGGTCTAAGGAAAATTCTGATTCCGCGTAGACTAAGCCATCCTCAAGTAGATGCGCTAATAATTGTGGCAACACTTTATCTAGCCATTGCATATGATAAGGTGGATCTAGGAAAATAAGGTTGAATTTTTGGCTATTTTGACTTAAAAACTGCAGCGCATCTTGATGGCGCAGCGAGGCTTGCTCGGCTTTTAGCAGCTGCTTGTTCTCAATTAAGGCTTTGTAAGCAGGAGTAGATTTTTCGACCAAAGTAGCCGTTAGTGCGCCACGTGACAACGCTTCAAACCCCATGACGCCTGTACCAGCAAATAAATCCAAGCACGACAAGCCACTTAAATCTTGACCTAACCAATTAAAAACGGTCTGGCGCACACGCTCAGGTGTTGGGCGCAGACCAATCGCATCTGGAAATTTAATGATGCGACTACGCCATTCTCCGGCGTTAATGCGTACCGTGTTTAACTTTTTATCACTCATAGTTACAAGCAGCTTGCTATATATTAATCTTGAGCTGCATTTTACTACTAATTACATGGGCGCATTCAATGCAAGCTAAATGCTAGTAACGCTTTGGTGATGAAAATCTACTGAGCCTTAGGGTCACCCACCACGATGGTGACAAAATTTTCTGGCTTAAGTCTGCGATTAAAGGTTTCCTTTATTTGTGCTACCGTCACTTTATCCACGTTGTTGTTATATTCATCTAGGTAGTTAAGCGGCAAATGGTAGAAACCTATCATGGCTAAATAATCTAAAATTTTGGTATTACTATCAATACGCATCGGAAAGCCACCAATAATATTGGCTTTGGCCGCAGTAAGTTCTTTCTCGGTGACGCCGTCTTTAAGAAATTTATCGAAGGTTTCACGCACTAAATTTAATGCCACATCGGCTTGTTCTTTTTTGGTTTGCAATCCAATCTCGAATGGACCTAACTCAGCCATCGGCATAAAGTAACTGTATACGCTATAAACTAAA
This sequence comes from uncultured Pseudomonadota bacterium, assembly GCA_903838125.1. Lineage (GTDB taxonomy): Bacteria > Pseudomonadota > Gammaproteobacteria > Burkholderiales > Methylophilaceae > Methylotenera. Next base: position 4,129 of record CAILXF010000052.1, read on the forward strand.
CCACGTTTCTCGCGCACCTCTTCAGTTAATCTCGATACGAAGCCACCGCCACCTAAAATATAGTTACCGACATATAAGGGGAATAGATCGGCATCACCGCGCTTAATGCCAGGGTAGCCAAGCAAAATATGGGACTGTGATGCAGGATGTGCAATGCGCTGTTCTATAGCCTGCGAAGGTAAAGTAACACTAGGAATAGGCTCTGGTGCGCTAGCCTTGGGTAGATTTCCACTAAGATTTTCTGCTATTTGATTGGCTTGTTCACGGGTCAAATCTCCCATCATCGCAATCACTGAACCCTTAGCCCCGTAATGCTTGGCATAAAAGGCTTGTAGATCTTCACGATTGATTTTACTTACGGTTTCAACTTCTCCACTTTCCTCCAAACTATAGGGGTGCTTGCCATAGAGCGCAGCCATAAATGCCTTGTTAGCGATACTTTCTGGTTGGGTGGCCGATTCCTGCAAACCGGCAATAATACGTGCCTTTTCACGGTCTAGCACTGTCTGCGGAAAATCTGGTTTCTGTAGTACTTTAACAAACACCTCCAAGGCTTGCGTCTGCTCACGAACGCTACTTAATGTGCGCAGCTTAAAAGTCGCCCGATCTGAAGTAAACTCACCACTAAGAATAGCGCCAATGTCTGCCATTTTATTAGCAATTACCTCATCACTCATGCCAGCAGCGCCTAGCGCCATCAAATAGCGAGTAATCCCTGCCACCCCAGATTTTTCAGCAGTATCACGAACACTGCCGGCAGAAAAATTTACGCTTAGATCTACAATTGGCAAGTCGTGGTTTTCTACAAAATAGACTTCAGCGCCAGTTGCTGTTTGCCACTGTTGAATCTTGACACCCGCCTCTGCACTGAGACTCATCATCAGCATCGCGAAACTCATCACTAAAGTTGTTTGGATCATTTTTAAGCTCATTATGGATTACCTTATAGTTCTACACAGATTAGTGAACGTGTGGCTTGCCCTGCGGCTTTGCATTAGGATCCATCGGTTGCGGATCGAGCGTGGCAATTGTCAGATTATCTTGTAGCAAATACTTTTTAGCTACCGCTTGTACTTGTTCCGGCGTTACCGCGCGGAGCTTGTTTGGGTAATCTTCTAGAATGCGATAGGAAAAACCTACCGTTTCAATCGTACCGATTTGCATGGCTTGATAAAACATAGAATCACGCTTATACACATCAGAGGCAATCACACCAGCTTTCACACGGTCTAACTCTTCAACGGTAACGCCTGCAGTTTTCACCTGTTCAATTTGCTGCAATAAAGCCACTTCTAGCTCTTTCACGGTTTTGCCTTCACTAGGCGTGCCATCTAATTCAAATAAACTTAAATGTCCACGCGCTAAGAGATCGTAGCCAGCACTGACATCAATCGCTAATTGCGACTCCCGTACTAATTTTTGATTTAAGCGTGACGCAGGATTACCGCTAAGTACGCCCGCTAATACTTCCAATGCATACGGCTCCCAATCTTTATCGGTGTCGACCAAAGCCGGCACATGATAGCCCATCAAAAGGTAGGGTAATTTAGCCGGCGCTTTTACTAATACACGACGTTCACCGATTTGCATGGGCTCAACTTGTGGTTTACGCACAGGTAATACTTTTGGACTCAACTTGCCAAAGTATTGTTGTGCAAGCTTATAGACCTCGGAGGCTTTAACATCACCTACCACCACTAAAGTAGCATTATTAGGCGCATACCAGTTGTGATACCACTCACGGGCGTCTTCATAGGTCATGTTTTCAAGATCATTCATAAAACCGATTACTTGACGTCCATAGGGGTTTGCTTGGTAAGCTGCCGCTTGAAACGCTTCACCTACTTTGGATTGTGGCTTATCGTCGGTACGCCAGCGACGCTCTTCCATCACCACTTTAATTTCCTTATCAAACTCTTCCTTGGTTAATTGCAAATTAGCCATACGATCAGCTTCCAACTTGAAAGACAAGCCAAGATGTGATTTTTCAAGCTGCTGAAAGTAGCAAGTATAATCAGAGCCTGTAAAGGCATTTTCCTTGCCTCCAGCAGCCGCAATTAAGCGTGAAAACTGGCCGGCTTTAACTTGCTTAGTGCCTTTAAACATCATGTGCTCAAGCACATGAGCAACGCCGGTTTTTCCATTCACTTCGTCCATGCTACCAGCTCTATACCAAACCTGTGACACCACTACCGGTGAGCGGTGATCTTCTTGCACGATCAGCTTTAAGCCATTGCTTAGTTTAAATTCTTGAATACCTGCATGGGCGACGCTGACTAATAAGGTAGGTAGCAGGGTGCAAACGATAAGGATTTTTTTGATCATTGATGTCTTTCTTAAATAAACAGCATATTCTGAATGGCTAGATTTTATAAGAGTTCACTTGCAAACTAAAGACCTAGACGCATTGAAATTAGTTCAAGACGCGTTTTAATCATGAAGCTAGTTAGTGTCGATTGCATCCCACCGTAAACTAAGACGCAACAAGGTAGCAAGTTTACGCTAAAATATGGGCATTCTATTCGATGCGCAATCATGTTTAATATTTTCAAAAAAACGCCGGCCGCTAGCACGGATGAAAATCCGCCACCGAGCTTTACCCAGCGTCTTCAACAAAGCCTCAGCAAAACGCGCAAGCAGTTGGGCAGCCAGCTAGCCAGTTTGTTTAATGGCGGTAAAATTGATGCTGAAGTTTATGAAGAGTTGGAAACCATCTTGCTGACTGCAGATGTTGGCGTTACAGCAACACAAAGTTTATTGACTGACTTAAAGAGCCGCGTTTCAAGACAGAATCTAGACAATACACTGCAACTTAAAGTGGCTTTAAAGCAATCGTTAACTGACCTATTAACTCCATTACAGCAACCCTTAGAAACCTCCGCACACAAACCTTTCGTGATTATGTTAGCAGGAGTTAATGGTGCAGGAAAAACTACCAGTATAGGTAAATTAGCGCATGCTTTTCAAGCAGAGGGCAAGTCTGTACTGATCGCTGCCGGCGATACCTTTAGAGCGGCAGCCCGTGAACAATTACAAGTTTGGGGTGAGCGCAATAATGTACATGTGGTAGCTCAAAGTAGTGGGGATGCTGCGGCCGTGATGTTTGATGCAATCAACTCGGCACGGGCTAAAAATATAGATATTGTACTAGCCGATACTGCAGGCAGACTCCCTACACAAATGCATTTAATGGATGAGATAGCCAAAGTAAAACGTGTTATGGACAAGGCATTACCTGGCGCACCGCACGAGGTATTATTGGTATTAGATGCCAACACTGGACAAAATGCAGTCAATCAAGTCAAAGCCTTTGATGATGCTTTAGGTGTCACTGGGTTAGTACTAAGTAAACTAGACGGAACGGCTAAAGGTGGTGTTATTGCGGCTATTGCAACCGCTCGCCCTATTCCCGTCCGATACATTGGCATTGGTGAAAACATCGATGATTTACGCCCGTTTAATGCCCAAGAGTTTATCGATGCCATGATTGATGTTTAGACAGATGAAGCCTTAACCCGTATCACGTAACCATCTAATTAGCGATACAATGACACCATGATTCAATTTGACCAAGTCACAAAGCGTTACCCTGGTAGCGATGAGGCATTAAAAAATGTCAGCTTCAGCATTGATGCTGGTGAGTGGGTATTTGTCACTGGCCATTCCGGTGCTGGTAAAAGCACTTTACTTAAGCTGACGGCCGCCATTGAACGGCCCACTAGCGGCACGGTTCTAATCGCCAATCAGAATATCAGCAAACTTAAATCCTCTGCCATCCCTTTTATGCGCCGTAGATTCGGGGTTGTGTTTCAGGACCACAAGTTACTTTATGATCGCAACTGCTTTGAAAATGTAATCTTACCGCTACGCATTAATGGCGTGGCTGGTGCTGAGGCGTCTAAACGTGTGCGTGCTGCCCTTGATAAGGTCGGACTATTACATAAAGAAAAAGCCATGCCGATTACTTTATCTGGTGGCGAACAACAAAGATTAGCCATTGCCCGTGCAGTTGTCAGTCGGCCGTCTATATTAATTGCTGATGAACCTACCGGAAATCTTGATGCCAGTTATGCCGCGGATATTATGGGTATTTTTCAAGCCTTTAATCAGGTCGGTGTTACGGTCGTCATGGCTACTCATGATGCGCTTGGCTTAAGCGCATCACACAGTCGTGTTCTGCATCTTAATCATGGCCAGCTTAGCCAATCTGAAAGCCCAATGTCATGACCAACTGGATTAACCATCATGTGCAAGCCCTAAAGTTGGTATTAGGCCGTATGCGAGACAATCTGCTGTCTACTTTTATGATCTGCTTGGTAGTTGGGGTAGCGACAAGCCTTCCAGGGCTGTTTTATGTAGGTGTCGACAACCTATCTAAGTTGAGCGGTCATATGCAAGATGAAACTGAAATTAGCTTGTTCCTTAAGGTTGGCGTTAGTCAAGAAACGTTAGCGACCATAGATACCGCACTCTCCAAAAATACTGAAATCAAGCAGCATCATTTTGTCAATAAAGACGAAGCTTGGAAGCGCTTTCAAGACGAGTCTGCCAACAACGGCGATATTAATAAAGTCATATTGCAACTTAATAAAAATCCACTACCCGATGCTTTTTTTATTCAAGCCAAGTCTGCGGAACCTGAAGCGCTAGAAGCACTCAAAAATAGCTTACAAACGCTACCAGGCGTTGAGCAGGCTCTGCTTAATAGTGAATGGGCTAAGCGCTTGTCCATATTGCTAAAACTGGGTACAAAAATAATATTCGTGATTGCAGCATTACTTGCCATCACCTTGTTGATCATTATTGGCAATACCGTCCGTATGCAAATACTGACTCAAAAAGATGAAATTGAAGTCAGCAACTTAATGGGTGCTACCAGTAGCTTTATTCGCACCCCATTTCTGTATGCTGGCATGCTCTATGGATTGTTTGGTGGCCTACTCGCCATTGCCATGATGGCGGGCATTATGGAAGCCTTCAATTTATCTATCGCTCAAATATCAAGCTTGTACAGTAGTGACTTTAGTATTGCCCTACTGAACCCTAAACTGTTTATCGGCATCATCTCCACTGCTACCTTTATTGGATGGCTAGGCTCTTATATTGCAGTGAGCCGCTCTATCGCTTCGTTCAAAATTAATTAAGCTGCTATTTTTTGATATTGATCAACTTGGCTATCTATACAATTACTTACACTTGTCATTGAAAATTAACTGAACCTTTTCTCTACTAGCACTCTCCAATGGGGAGTGCTAAAATACGGAATCGGAGGATTTAAATTCAATGACAACTGCATTAACATTACCAGTAATAAGCTCAGCTGATAGCTTAGAGCAATACTCTAGGGCCATCAGAGCCTACCCTATACTTACCGCAGAGGCAGAATATGCACTTGCGGTTAAATTCAAACAAGACAATGATCTAGAGGCTGCGCGCCAGCTAATCGTGTCACATCTGCGCTTGGTTGCCAGTATTGCGCGTGGCTACATGGGTTACGGCTTGCCACAATCTGACTTAATTCAAGAAGGTAATATCGGTTTGATGAAGGCCGTAAAGCGCTTTGATCCAGATCGCGGTGTACGCTTAGTGTCATTTGCCATGCATTGGATTAAAGCCGAAATGCACGAGTACATCGTGCGTAATTGGCGCATGGTGAAAATTGCAACCACCAAGGCGCAACGTAAACTATTCTTTAATCTACGTAGCATGAGAACGGGCCTCAATAGCTTACAACCAGATGAGATTGCCCATATTGCGCGTGAACTTAAAGTAAAACCAGAAGAAGTGCGGGAAATGGAATTGCGCTTAAATGGTCACGAGATTTCACTTGAAGCGAATATTGATGATGATAGTGATGAGCAGTTTAGCCCTATCGCATACTTGCAAGATGAAAGCCTAGAGCCATTAGCGGTGATTGAAGCTAGGCAAACTGAAATAGCGGCATCGACGGGATTAGCGCACGCGCTAGAAAATCTTGATGATCGCAGTCGGCGTGTGGTTGAAGCGCGCTGGTTACAAGAACAAGGCGGCAAAACTTTACACGAACTTGCAGATGAATTTGGCGTTTCAGCAGAACGTATACGCCAAATTGAACAAAAGGCCATGCAGAAAATGAAAGTACTGATGCTAGCCAATAACTAAAATGAGTACCAATAAAAAGGCTGCAATTGAAATGCAGCCTTTTTTATTGTCCGTTGGTGTTATATCTACATTTAATCACACCAGCATCGGGCTTGAATCTCAGCAAACTATCGGCATCTGTTATCATCTTAGTTTTATAGCTAATGATCCAATATGAGCGGTCTTACCCAAAACTCTCCTCGCCCCATCGATATACGCCTGCATCAACACTCACGGCTGTTAGAAATTAAATTTGATAACAATACTGAATGCATGTTGTCATGTGAATTCCTACGCGTGCACTCACCCTCCGCAGAAGTGCGTGGTCATGGCAAAGGCCAAGAAGTACTTCAGCTAGATAAAGAAAATGTGAACATTACGGCCATAGAACCAGTAGGCAATTATGCCGTCAAACTCGTGTTCTCTGATGGTCATGACACAGGGTTATACTCCTGGGATTATCTGTATGATTTAGGTCGCGACTATGAAGCATTATGGCTAGAGTACTTAGGTAAATTAAGTGCAGCGGGTATCCATAGAAAATAAATAGCATAAAATGAATCGAGCACAATAAGATGACATCTGAAAACAATACCCACTTTGGTTTTAAAACCGTTGCAGAAGCCGATAAAGCCAAAAAGGTAGGCGAAGTATTTCACTCGGTCGCTAGCAAATATGACCTGATGAATGATGTCATGTCAGCCGGCATGCATCGAGGTTGGAAACGTTTTGCTGTGGAAATCAGCGGCGTGCGAAGTGGCGACAAAGTGTTAGACATTGCAGGTGGTAGTGGTGACTTATCTAAACTGTTCGCCAAAAAAGTCGGCACTGATGGCCAAGTCATCTTAACCGACATTAATGCCTCTATGCTCGCGGTTGGTCGTGACCGCATGTTGGATGCTGGCTTGCAAGTACCAGCATTGCAATGTGATGCAGAAAAATTACCTTTCCCTGACCAATATTTTGACTGCGTGATTGTGGCGTTTGGTTTGCGCAACATGACGCATAAAGACCTCGCCTTAGCCGAGATGCAACGTGTCTTAAAAGTCGGCGGCAGATTGTTGGTCTTAGAGTTTTCAAAAGTATGGCAACCCCTGTCTAAAATTTACGATGTCTATTCATTTAAATTGCTCCCTTTAATGGGGAAACTTCTAGCGCATGATGCTGAAAGTTACCAGTACTTAGCAGAATCGATACGGATGCATCCAGATCAAGAAACCTTAAAACAAATGATGGTGGATGCCGGCTTATCAAAAGTAGATTACTACAACCTATCCGCTGGTGTTGTCGCATTACATAAAGGCTATAAAACTTAATGCTCAAAGCCCTAAGCACCAGTTTCCTGCAACACCTGCTAGCGCAAAACAGTTGGGCGAATGCCCTATTGCAGCCTTACGCAGGAAAGGCAGTTCAGTTTGACATTGCATCCATTAAAGCCAATATCATCATATTGGAAGATGGAGGCTTGGCGATCGCAGGTGAAACAAACATTGCCGACGCCACGGTTTGCATTAGCGCCAGTCTGTTATTGAGACTGATTGCCCAAGATGAAGCGGCTAAAATGCAGATTGTAATTTCCGGTGATACGCATTTAGCCACTGAGTTCGCCAAAGTACTGTCTAACATGCGCTGGGATTATGAAGATGATTTAAGCAAACTGGTCGGCGATGTCTCTGCGCTTAAAATCAGTCAGTTTGGGCGCGAGGCAGTTAGTGGAATTAAAAGAAATAGCATCCAGCTAGCAGAAATGCTCAGCGAATACTGGCAAGAAGAAAAACCGCTGATTGCCAAAAAGCGTCATGTAGAGAAGTTTAATGCTGAAGTTGATACGCTTCGTGCTGATGTTGCACGTTTTGAAAAAAGACTCACCAAACTGACGCAACAGCAACTTTCATCCCACCATCAAACCACAGATAGCAGCCACTAATTTATGCGTATTTTCCGCCTGTTTTATATTATTTTTATCGCGCTACGCTTTGGTTTAGATGAATTCATTTTAGATGACACCAAGCATAAGCTATTACAGAAACTGGTGAACGGCATACTATTTTTACGTAATAAAGAACAAGCGCGTGGTGCAAGGCTTAGATTGGCACTGGAGGCGTTAGGCCCAATATTTGTTAAATTTGGCCAAATGCTATCAACAAGACGTGACTTAATACCATTAGATATTGCCGACGAGTTGGCTAAACTCCAAGACCAAGTCCCTCCCTTTGCTTATAGCGAAGTAGTCGTCAGCATAGAGCAGGCCTACAACCTCACTCTTAATCAAGTATTTAAAGATTTTGATCCCATTGCAGTGGCTAGTGCTTCGGTGGCACAAGTCCATTTTGCACATCTAATAGACGGCACACCAGTTGCGGTCAAGGTATTGCGCCCAGGGATTGCCAAGGTGATTGGCAAGGATTTACTACTTCTAGATACGGCAGCTTGGTTGCTTCAATCATTATCAGCTGAAGTGAGGCGCCTAAAGCCACGTGAAGTGGTAGCCGAATTTGCACAACATACCCATAGCGAACTTGACCTCACGTTAGAGGCCGCCAACTGCACACGGTTGTCGAGCAATTTCCCCGACAAGCGCTTGCTGATTCCTGATGTGTATTGGGATTGGTGTCGCGAGCAAGTGATGGTGATGCAGCGCATGAACGGCACGCCTATTAGCCAAATAGCCTTGTTACGTGAAAAGAATATAGACATCTCCAAACTCGCACGCGATGGGGTAGAGATATTTTTTACCCAAGTATTTCGAGACGGCTTTTTTCATGCTGATATGCACCCCGGCAATATACAGGTGGCGGATGACGGGCGTTATATCGCGCTGGACTTCGGCATTATGGGCACGCTGACCGACACTGACAAATACTATCTAGCGCGTAACTTTTTAGCTTTTTTCAACCGCGATTACCGCGACGTGGCAGTAGCGCACATCGAATCTGGATGGGTACCAAAGGATACGGATGTTGAGGCTTTAGAAACCGCAGTACGTGCTATTTGTGAGCCTATATTTAATAAGCCACTCAAAGAGATCTCATTTGGGCGTACGTTACTGAGCCTATTTCAAATGTCACGCCGCTTTGGTGTGATTATTCAGCCGCAACTGGTAATGCTACAAAAAACTTTACTTAATATTGAAGGCCTAGGCCGTGATCTAGATCCAGATTTAGATCTATGGAAAACAGCACAACCATTTTTAACACGTTGGATGAGTGAGCAAATAGGCTGGCGCAGTGTAGTAAAAACGCTTAAAAAAGAATTGCCGTATCTCGTTAAAAGTCTGCCGCAAGCCCCACGATTAATCCATCAATTCTTAACCCAACAAACACAAGCGGAGCAAGATGCGCCGTTACGAAAAATGCTTGCTGAGCTTATTATCGCGCAGCAACAGCAAGCCCGCTGGCAAAAAAGGTTGAGTATCACCATCATCCTATTAATCTCATTGCAACTACTGAGCGTATTGATTCACTACGTTTATTAGGGCAAACGCTGGCACACATCGCAATAAAACGTAGAGCGCTGTCCTAGACGAATATTCTTAATCGGATTTGCACAAATCTTACATGGTTGGCCAGTGCGTGCGTAAGCAAAATAAGCTTGCTGAAAATAACCAGGGCTTCCATCTGTCGATAGAAAGTCTCGCAAACTGCTACCACCTGCGGCCAAGGCATCACGCAAGGTGCTTTTAATCGCCACCACCAATCGATTGCAATCATCTAAAGATAAAGCCTTAGCTGGTGTTAGCGGATGAATGCGAGCGCGGAATAAAGATTCACTTGCGTAGATATTGCCAACGCCAACCACTAAATGGCTATCCATAATGGTGATTTTTATCGCAGCGGTGCGGGTACGCATATTCTGCTGTAAATAATTTCCTGAGAATGCCTTATCTAAGGGCTCTGGGCCTAACGCACTGAGCAACTTATGTGACTGAGGATCATCGCCTGCCCATAGCACTGCACCAAAACGTCGTGGATCATGCAACCTTAAGACTTGGCCAGTATTAAAGATGAGATCAAAGTGATCGTGTTTTTGTGGCGGCTCGTCTTGTGACAGCAAACGTAGTCGGCCAGACATACCTAAATGTAACAACAAAACACCTTGATCAAAATGCGCCAATATATATTTAGCGCGGCGCGTAAGGGCCTTTAGGGTTTGCTGTGGGAGGCTTTCAATTAAAGATTGTGGAATAGGCCAGCGCAGAGAGCCATTTCGAATCACCACCTGCGTCACGCGATGATTGAGTAAAGGCAGCAGGCCTAACCGTGTAGTTTCTACCTCTGGTAGTTCAGGCATGCTGGGGTAAATTAGGCCAGTGTGATTGAGATCAACGGGCCTTAATTTGGCAGATTGATTGGAGGATTAAGCATCGTAAAGCCCACGTCGTTTGCAAAGTGGTACTGCAGACCTTCATCTGGACGCGCTAAGATTAGATCTGGCGACTCTTGCAATTTATCAAAGTGCACCTTGCTCCCATCGGCTAACTTAACTTCAAATGAGGGATAAGTCTCTTTACGATCTGGAGAATAAAATTCTACCGACTTAGCCAAGGCATGAGTCCAAGAAAAATCTGACCATTCGTTCATCTCATTTTGCTGAGGTTTAGCCTTGGCTATAGATACTTTCCACTTACCATCAAGTAAATCAACATTAAGTCTTGCCGTTTCCCATTGTTCTAAATGACTAAAATCAAAACCAGCTACTTTTTCCGTCGGCTTTAATGGGGCTTTATCTACCAATTCAATCAATTGCGTAGAGGCATAATCCGAATATGCACTAGACACCAAATAGACGTTATTTCTATGTGCCACATATTGCTCATCAGTGACGGGGTTATGCGTTCCGAATAAAAACTCTTCTACATTGTTTTTATCTCGAAAAAACTTGAGCTTGACCACTGGGTTATTCAACCCAAACTTTTCCAAATCATCCGTGCCTGCTGCTATCTTATTTTTAGTTTTGGCCGCGATGATACCTAAAATACGTTGCACTGAAGCTTGATCGGCACGTGCTTGCTGTGGTGCGCTGATGCGCCAGTAGCCGTTCACCTTCTCTAAACTAAGTGCAGCTTTAGCTGGAAACTCTACACTAATGGCATTAAATTCTGCCAGTTTGTAATTCGAAACTTCATAAACTTCGTCTTGTTGCGCAGTTGTTTTAGGGCGCACATACAAAAACGTCACTAGACTCGCCACCAAGGCGAACATCAACAAATTAAGTAACCAACGTTTTTTCATGTAGAGCCTTTTAAAAATTCAGGTGCTGAAATCAGGAGCTAAAAGCTAACGGTTGTGGGACTGGCAACCAGACGATTACCAACTTCCCGCCAACAACTATTAAGCCTTTCTGCGTTTCCACCACAAGTAGAAACCAGCAATCATTAAAGCCAGTGGAATAAAGTACTGGAAGGCATGAAATACTGTCCACGCAATGACACGACCAGAGTCAGTATCAGGGATAGTCATGTTAATGTCTTTTAGTGGCATAGGTTGAATGGTAATTAATTTATCGTCACCCGCTAACCAGTTTATGATATTGATACCAAAATCTAAATTGCCACCATTGGTAATAAATGTATTTGATAAGAAGTTCCCATTCCCCATCACTACAATCCGCTGGCCTTTTTTGCCGTATGTGCGCTCTAAAGCTACGCCGATATTGATAGGGCCGCGCTTATCCGTTTTTTCATTAAAAGTAGGCTTTACGTCCTTCGCCAATTTGGTTGACGCTAACCAACCATTAGGCGCCACTTCAACCAAGTTGCTGACTTTCCAGCCATTCTCCTCAGTGCCTTGTGCAGTCACCTGATGAGCTTCTGGAAACAAGGTGCGTAGCATAAAGTTATTGGTAATCGCATGCTCACCGTAAAGACTAGCAAACGACACGCGCGCATCTGCACCATACTGCGCAGAAGCCATATCTAAGGTAATGCCTGGCGATACTTGCAAGCCTAAATACTCAGCCACATTTTTAAGGCCGCGAAGATTGTCATCATCTAATAACCAAAGTAAATTGCCGCCCGCTTCTAGATAAGCTTTAATCTTTTTCGACTCAACATCACTGACGTCCACTTGCGGACCCGCAATCACCAACATCGCGCCATTGCTCGGCACAGCTGAGGCAATCGTTAAATCAGGGTTTGCAAACTTAAAGCCTTTTTTCTCTAATTGTTTACCGAACTCACCGATATCGTGATTTTTAATACCGATTAAATTACGCTCGCCGTGGCCATCTAAATACATCAAAGGCTGTTGGTTGGTACGTGACAATCTAACCAATACATTAGTCATCTCTTGCTCTGCAACAGGAGGTGTTAAGTGCTCCGTGCGCTTTTGATACTCAACAATAATTTCACCATCATTTTTTACACCTGCATCTTGTGCCAATTTAGGCTCTTCAGACGGGTTAATAAACTTAAGGTGTACGTTCTTTTTATCACGTTGATAACGCGCTACAAAATCAATCATGCCTTTGCGGAAGTTGTCACCTGCAGATGCGTCATCTTTTGTCGCAAAGACGGTAATGTTGATGGGCTCTTTCATCTGCTTGAGCACATTAACACTGCCTTGGGTCAGAATATTGCGGTTAGCCTGCGTAATATCTTTGGCAACACGATATTGACTAGCTAAGTAACCAAGCAGGATCACCAGCATTAAAAACAGCACTACAAAGAAGCTGTTTTGGACCAGTAGTTGAAAACGTAATTTACGATTGATGTTCATTTAATAAGACCTAATATTTTACAAATATAATTAACCACGTAAGCGGTCAGCATCAAGGCGACGCACGGTTAAGGTTAAGAATGTCGTGATGAATAATACGAAGTAAGCAATATCACCACTATCAATCAAGCCACTAGAGAACGACTGAAAATGACGCATCAAGGATAAGCTCGCCAAAGTGTTGCTTGGATCACCAGCAAAAAATCTATCCAAAATCATTAAGGCAAATAAAGCCACAAAAGTTAAGATAGCTGCCACTACTGGTTGTTGGGTCAAGCTTGAAAAGTACAATCCCAGTGCGGAGAAACTGGCCACCAACAACCACAGACCAATTGAGTTTGCGATAATAAAACCAAAATCGATATCAGACCAAATATTAAGCGTTGATAACATCAATGCAATAAACACGATCAAGATGCTTAAAAATGCCACCAAGCCTAAAAACTTACCTAGCACAATTTCAGTGAGTGAAATGGGTGCACTAAATAAGAAGGGTAAGGTTTGACTGCGGCGCTCTTCACTGATTAAACGCATCGACAGCAAAGGCACGGCAAACAACATAATAAATGAAGCTAAGCCATACACAGTTTGCGCTACAAACTGAGTGACACCAGTTCGCTCTGCTGGGCGCATAGCGCCAGACATCACCGCAAAGTAGTCATTGACGCCATTGAGGTAGTAAGTACCAAATGCAAACATCAATAAAGATAAAATGACCCATCCCATAGGCGATGCAAATACGCTTTTTAATTCTTTTCTTGCAACATTAATAATCATAATTGAACCTTAAAATTCCGTCTGTTCTTGGTAAGTCAGTTGCATAAACACATCTTCCAGACTGGTCTGGTCAGGTGCAATTTGGTGTAGACCCCAATTATTTTTAACTGCCGCCTGCACAATCGCCTCAGCTGGCGTAGCATCCTCAGCAAAGCGAACGCGCATCAAGCCACCTGCAAGCGCTTCTGCTTCGGTAATGCCAGCAATTTTTAACATTGCATCAACGCTAGGCGGATTATGCATACCAATCAACAGCTTGTTACCCACGCGCTGCTTTTTAAGCACATCGATAGCGCCGTTAAACACCAACTTACCTTTATCAATAATTTGCACACGGTCACATACCATTTCGACTTCTGGCAAGATATGGGTAGAAATAATGACGCTATAGTCACTGCCTAGCTCACGAATCAAGGCACGAATATCGCGAATTTGAATTGGGTCTAATCCAACGGTAGGCTCATCTAAAATAACTACCATCGGGCTATGAATAATCGCCTGTGCGATACCAACGCGTTGTTGATAACCATTCGATAGATTTTCAATCAGACGTTTACTCATATGGCCTAAACCACAGCGCTCTTTGGCAATTTCTACCGCTTTTTTAATATTGCCAGAACTCACTCTATGCAGGCGTGCTGCTACGGTTAAGTATTCATCTACGGTCAACTCTTTATATAGAGGGCGCATTTCAGGCAGATATCCGATTAAGGCTTTAGCCTCTTTCGGATTTTCCATCATATCAATGCCACAAATCTTAACGCTACCATTACTCGGCGCAAGATTACCAGTAAGCATTTTCATGGTGGTTGATTTGCCGGCGCCGTTAGGGCCTAGAAAACCAAGCACTTCGCCTTTACTTAGGGTAAAGCTGACATTGCTAACCGCTTCTCTACCGCCATAAAGCCGGGTAAGTTCGATTGCCTCTACTGTAAAATTATTCATAGCTACTCAATGTTAGGACACTTAAATTTCTGGTTTAGGACACTGAAATTTCAGGTTAGGAACCCTTGCATTTCAGGACACTGGATTTTAGGGCATAGAATTTAGCTAATCAATGTAAATAATTAAGCTATTTATCAGCACAAAACATAAAATACTTACTGCAATTAACGCAGCATATTAATCACTACTTAACGCTGTAACGCACGATCTGTATAGATTTAAACGCATTATTAAACCCATCTAAAACTTAAGCGATGGAATTTTTGATGGACATGCGCTATAGTCAATGCGTGATTATGTAGGAACTTGCGACGACTGTCACGGACTAAGAAATAGATGCTGATCATACGGAGTTAAACCTTTCATCATGCTTAACTTTAGATTAAATATATCATGCTTAACTTTATGTTAAATATATATGGGTATGCAGTCAGCTTTTTAGTTACCTCAAATAACCACCCCTTTTAAAATCATTAAAAAAACATATGCGACTAAATACCTCATCAGCACCAATTAACGATTCCATTAAAAAACAAACGCGCACCTACTTGCGCTCAGCATTAGGCAAAACTATGCTAGCCGCGTGCATCTCGCTAGGCGTTCTAAGCCTCAGTGCTTGCGCCACTAATGATAAGCTCAAACGAGCTGATATTAACGTCTCTACTATAGAAAAAAACGACCTCAGCAGTGACTTTATTTACAAGTATTTAGTAGGTGAAGTTGCCGGACAGCGTGGCGACTTGGTAGCCTCAGCGAGCATCTTTTACGAATTAGCCAAAACAGAAAGAGACCCTCGTTTGGCCGAGCGTGCGGCCAAAATTGCCGTATATGCCAACATTCCAAGCCTAGCCATCCCAGCAGTTAAGCTATGGTCTGAACTTGACCCCGCGTCAACTGAAGCCCAGCAAGCCGTTAGTGAAATGCTCATTGCCACTGGCAAGCTCAAAGACACCGAGCCATTCTTAGCTAAATTATTGGTCAAAGAAGAAACTAGGGCGGGTGGATTTTTATACTTAAATGTTTTGCTGAGTAGAAGTAGCGATAAAGCAGGCATATTGAGCTTGGTACAATCCCTTGCATCACCTTACCCAAAATTAGCCGAAGCACATTTTGCGGTTGCTCAATCTGCGTGGTCAGCGGGTCAAGATGAACTCGCACTAGAAGCGCTTAATACCACAGAAAAACTTAAACCAGGCTGGTCTATTGCAGCATTACTTAAGGGTCAAATTTTATTCGGAAAATCGCCACAAGCAGCATTGGAGTTTTATCAAAACTTTCTTAAGCAAAACCCAACTGCCAATGAAGTCCGCATTAATCTGGCTAAGCTTTTGGTGAGCCAAAAACGCTATGCCGAAGCCAAAAAAGAATATCCGTTAATTATTAAAAATGCGAATAAAAGTCCAGACGTATCGGCAATCTTAGGCTTACTATCCTATCAATCTAGTGATTATGTCGCTGCGCAAATCTACTTTCAGCAAGCATTAGACTTGGATTTCAAAGATGTTGATCAACTTTACATTTATCTTGCGCAAACAGCAGAAAAGCTCAACCATGATGACGTAGCGTTAAGCTGGTATAGCAAGGTACAGAGTGGCACCCACTATCTGGAAGCACAAATCGATTTGGCGAATGTGATTGCTCGCACACAATCTGTCGATAAGGCTATTGAAAAACTAGACGCTCTAGAGGACCTCAATACCGAGCAACAGATTATTGTGATTCAGGCACAAGCCGGCCTACTAGGCAAAGTGAAACGAGACCAAGAAGCATTTGATTTGCTGGAAAAAGCCGTTGCAAACCTACCCAATACCGCAGAATTAGTTTATGACTATGCTTTAGCGGCAGAGCGTTTACAAAAGTACGATATTTTAGAGTCTGAACTGCGTAAAGCCATTAGCGCAAAACCTGACTTTTCTGCTGCCTATAATGCACTAGGCTATTCATTTGCTGACCGCAATATTCGGCTAGATGAAGCCATTAAATTAATAGAAAAGGCGTTAAGCTTAAGTCCGAACGACCATTACATTTTGGATAGTCTAGGTTGGGCCTATTATCGCAAAGGCAATTTAGACAAAGCCATCGATTATCTACAGCAAGCCTACAATTTCAATGCAGACCCTGAAATTGCAGCGCATTTAGGCGAAGTGCTGTGGCAAAAAGGGGCGCGCGAGGAGGCAGCCAAAATCTGGCGTGATGCATTGATTGCCAACCCTGAGAATGAAGTGCTGCTGACTACCAGCAACAAATTTAAATCTTAATTCATTCATCAAGTATGTATTTAGCCCGTATCAGCCTTGTGTTTGCTTGTGTTGTACTTATGCAAGGCTGCGCCAGCATTCCAGCGACCAAAAGTGTAGATCAGCGCCAAGCCCAAGCACTATATCAACAACATTTACAAAACAACGCTAGCATTGAGTCATTCAGCCTACAAGCCAGGATTGGCGTACAGACGGAGGGTAAGGGATTTTCAGGTAGCCTGCATTGGCAACACGATACCAACCATGACGAAATTGCACTTTTCTCTCCCCTTGGGGGGCAAGTTGCTAGCATGCAAAAGAATGCAGATGGCATCACACTGACCGACGCTAATGGTCACATACAGACGGCTACCGACGCAGAAACCTTAACCCAAAATCTGTTGGGTTGGCGACTTCCATTACAAGGACTTGCCGACTGGGCATTGGGGCGACCTCACAGCATACCGATTCAGGCCATAAGCTTGGATGACCGCGGCTTAATAACAAGCTTACAGCAAGATGACTGGCTAATTAGTTATGACCACTATAGCGAGCAAAATGGACATCTGCTGCCAAGTAAAATGGTACTGCACAGTAAAAAATTAACCCTCAAAATACTCATTGACGATTGGTACATTCCTAGCCATTAAAGTCAGCTACAATTCGCATTGCGTTTAACTATCTAAAAAGATTAAGGTCAGTCATGAATGCTTACGCCATGCGCGCATTAAAATATTTCCTAGGGTTGATGTTGTTAGCTTTGTGCTTCTTGGCTTTGTATACCTGGGGCAGTTTGACTTGGGTGTACTCTTCAGGCGAGCGCGCAGGCTATGTGCAAAAGTTCTCCAACAAGGGCTATTTATGTAAAACCTGGGAAGGCGAGCTTATCTTAGTCTCAATGCCAGGCACTCAAGCCGAGAAATTTCAATTTACAGTGCGTGATGACAACGTCGCAAAGAAAATAAATGCCTCTATGGGCAAGCGCGTCAAAGTAGACTACAAAGAACATAAAGGCATCCCATCCACCTGCTTTGGCGAAACCTCTTACTTTGTTGAAAATATTCAGGTGCTACAAAATCAAAGTAATGATTAATCAATGCCAGTAAAAAGCTATGGCTGATCAAAAAAACTACATTACGCCACAAGGCCACGCCCGCATAGAGGCGGAGTTTCAGCAGTTACTCAAAGTTGAGCGGCCAGAAGTTGTTCGAGTCGTTTCATGGGCTGCAGGCAACGGCGATCGAAGCGAAAATGGTGACTACATTTACGGTAAGAGACGCTTACGCCAAATCGATGGCCGCTTACGATTTTTAATGCAACGCATGGATGCCGCGGTGATTGTGGACCCAGCAAGCCAACAAGGTTTAGAAAAAGTATTTTTCGGCGCCTGGGTCACCTTATTTGCGCTAAAAGACAATAGCGAGCATACCTACCGCATCGTTGGTCAAGATGAACTGGAACCTTCACTAGGTTATATCAGCTGGGTTTCACCTTTGGCACGCGCCATGCTAGGCAAACAAATAGGCGATGTCATTAAAGTCATTGCACCAGCAGGTGAAGAGCAGTATGAAATCATCGGGGTGCAGTATGAAGCACCCGATGTCCCAGCCCAGCAACCTAAGTGATGGCTAAAACCCATCACTGGGACGTGTTTTGCCGTGTAGTCGACAATTATGGCGACATAGGCATATGTTGGCGCTTAAGTCAGCAACTAGTGCACGAACATGGCTTGCAGGTGCGCCTATTTATTGATGACATAGTTGCCGCGCGGCATCTCATTTCCAAGCTAGACTTGAACCAAACGTCTCAAATGATCAATGGTGTGGAAATTTGTCCTTGGCCTAAAATAAGCGTTACGCCCGCGCAAGTTGTTATTGCAACCTTTGGTTGCGAACTACCGGAAACCTACAGCCATCAGTTAGCAGGCCATCAGAGCATTTGGATTAACCTAGAATATCTTTCTGCCGAAACCTGGGTAAGCGACTTTCATGCCCAAATTTCACCGCAACCTGCGCTTGGCATTAATAAGCACTTCTTCTTTCCAGGCTTTTTTCCTGATACTGGAGGCTTGTTACGTGAGCACCATCTACTTGCAACGCGCGATGCGTTTTTAGGCTCTGTAGAGAAACAGGCTGATTTTTGGCAACACTTGGGGTTAGGTCATTTAAACCTAGACAATGCCATCAAAATATCCTTATTTTGCTATCCACAAGCCAATATTCGTAACCTATGTGTAGCTTTGGCTAGCGTTGAGAAAACCATCCATGTTGTCATGCCTTTTAATGGAGACATTAGCCAATGGTCCACCTCGTTCGCCGACTTTACGCAAACGGAAATTGGTGCTAATCGCTGGCTACTGCAACAAGGTAATCTTAACGTGCATTTGATCCCATTTTTAAGTCAAGCTGACTACGATCATTTACTGTGGGCGTGTGATTTCAATTTTGTCCGCGGTGAAGATAGCTGGATACGTGCAATTTGGGCCGGAAAACCATTTATATGGCAGCCCTACTGGCAAGCCGATGCGGTTCATATCAAAAAAATGCAGGCCTTTTTAGCGGTTTATGCTGAACACGCAAATGTAGATATGCAGCATTTATTGAGCAGCGCATCCCTCGCTTGGTCGACTGGCACCCCCGGCCAATACAGTATGACTAATCCAGATCAGGTGGTATGGCAAAGCTTCATAAATCAACTGCCCGCCTTACACGCATATGCCCAGCATCAAGCCCACACCCTAGCGCAACAGTCTGACCTAGCAACTAAGCTAGTGATTTTTAGTGAGAATTTAAGGAATAGTCAGGTATAATGCGCGGCTTTAGCGTGCTTAATATGTTTATCAACACGCATGAAATTTAACTAACACTTAATTTAGCAAGGCAACCTATGAAAACAGCACAAGAACTCCGCGTTGGTAACGTGATCATGATTGGTAGCGACCCGCTCGTTATCGTTAAAGCAGAATACAACAAATCAGGCCGTACTTCAGCTGTAGTTAAAATGAAGTTCAAAAACCTACTGACTGAAGCGCCTAGCGAAAGCATTTATAACGCTGGCGACAAATTTGAATTAGTTGTGCTTGAGAAGAAAGAAGTGACTTACTCATACTTTGCTGACCCATCTTATGTCTTTATGGACGCTGACTACAATCAATTTGATGTTGACGGCGAATATATGACTGACGTACTTCCGTACCTTGAAGACGGTATGCCAGTGGATATCCGTTTTTACAATGAAAAGCCAATCTCTGTAGAGTTACCTAACTCTGTGGTGCGAGAAATTACTTATACTGAGCCAGCGGTTAAAGGCGACACCTCAGGTAAAGTAATGAAACCAGCTAAAATTGCCTCTGGCTTTGAAATTCCAGTGCCATTGTTTTGTAGCACAGGTGACAAGATTGAAATTGATACCCGCACTGGCGAATACAGAAACCGTGTATTGAAATAAGCTTAAGACGTATCGTTGTTACAAAAAAAGAGCCGTGGGCTCTTTTTTTTCGACTAGAGGCATGGGCTGATACTCAGAACAATATGTTAAAATTAAAGCCATGAAAGGCTTTCATTCATTCCTAGCACCCGCAAAGATCAATCTATTTTTGCACATCACAGGTCAGCGTGCTGATGGTTACCATCTACTACAAACCGTTTTCTGCCTACTAGATTTTTACGACACGATTCACCTCAAGCCGACTTCTAGCAACCTTATCAAGCGCGTGAATGAAGTTACTGGCGTGCCTGAGGCGCAAGATTTATGCATACGTGCAGCCAAGCTATTACAGCAATACACAAAGTGCGCCATGGGGGTGGAAATTGCGGTTGAAAAGAATATCCCTATGGGTGGTGGCTTAGGTGGGGGTAGCTCAGATGCTGCTACTGTGTTATTAGCCTTAAATCGCTTGTGGCAACTCAATTTAAGCCGTCAGGAACTGATGGCACTAGGCTTGCAATTAGGTGCAGATGTGCCCGTTTTTATATTTGGCAAAAATGCTTGGGCTGAGGGCGTAGGAGAACAATTGCAAAGCATAGCATTACATGAGGCTTACTATGTGGTGCTGACACCTGATGCTCATGTTTCAACACAGCAAATATTTGCCAATAAGCAATTGACAAAAAACTCGATTCCTAAGACAATGTCGGACTTTTCAGGGATGGCTAAATCAAGTTCTGGAAATACAGCCTTAGGTAATATTAATGCTGCATTTACAAACCAACTTGAACAGGTCGTTTGCAAAGAATATCCTCCAGTTTTAGCCTGCTTGACTTGGCTTAAGAAATTTGGTGATGCGCGTATGAGCGGTTCTGGTGCTTCAGTGTTTTTAGAAGTAGCGACTGCGAATATTGCAACTGAAATATGCGATCAAAAACCTAATGATGTACGGGGTTTTGTAGCAAAAGGGTTGAGTCAGCACCCTTTGTTTGAATACTGCAGTTAAATGTAAGATTTAAACTTGTTGATTATATATTGGGGAGTCGCCAAGTTGGTTAAGGCACTGGGTTTTGATCCCAGCATCCGAAGGTTCGAGTCCTTCCTCCTCAGCCAAATTTTTGTAAAAGCGTGTAGATTTTGAAGATTTACACGCTTTTGTTTTTAGTAAGCTTTTGTTGATAGTTTTAAGCAGGTACTACACCTCGCTTTATGGGGAATCAAATGGCGGCGTCTAACGGCAACTTGATGGTCTTTACGGGCAATGCTAACCCGGTGCTTGCGCAAGAAGTTGCAACCCACCTAGGCATTGAACTTGGCCGCGCACATGTAGGTAGATTTAGCGATGGCGAAATCACTGTAGAGTTACTTGAAAACGTACGCGGTCGCGACGTATTCGTGTTGCAATCAACAAGCCACCCCACCAACGACAGCCTAATGGAAGTAATGGTCATGGTTGATGCGCTTCGTCGCTCATCTGCTGGTCGCATTACTGCTGCAATCCCCTACTTTGGATACTCACGTCAAGATCGCCGACCACGTTCAGCACGGGTTGCGATTACAGCAAAGGTAGTCGCCAACATGTTAACTGGCGTAGGCGTAAATCGCTTACTAACCATGGATTTGCACTCAGATCAAATCCAAGGCTTCTTTGATATTCCTGTAGATAACATCTACGCAACACCGATTTTGTTGGCCGACTTATTGCTACAAAATCATGAGAATTTAATGGTCGTTTCACCTGATGTTGGCGGTGTAGTCCGTGCACGTGCATGTGCTAAACAACTAGGTTCCGATTTAGCCATTATCGATAAACGTCGCCCTAAGCCAAATGTAGCTAAGGTAATGAATATTATCGGTGATGTAGCTGGCCGCACTTGTGTGATTATGGATGACATGGTCGATACCGCAAACACACTATGTGAAGCAGCCGCAGCCTTAAAGAAACATGGCGCCAAAAAAGTAGTGGCCTATGCCACACACCCAGTGTTATCGGGTAGCGCTTTTGAGCGTATTATGAACTCTGAATTAGATGAACTCGTCGTGACCAACACCATTGCACTTGGTCCTGATTCTGCTAAATGTAAAAAAATTCGCCAATTAAGTGCGGCTGAATTATTAGCAGAAACGATACGTAGAATTAGCTGTGGCGATTCTGTTTCTTCATTGTTTATGGACTAAAACCAGATAACAAAGATTATGTTTTTAACCCTGCATACTGGTCGCGGTGTGCAGTCTTTAGTGTAGTAAATAAGTAGTAAATTTAGGAGTAGCAAATGTCTATCGAAATCAATGCAGTAATACGTGACTTAAAAGGTACGGGTGCGAGCCGCCGTCTACGTCGCGCGGGCACAGTTCCAGGTGTCGTTTATGGTGGTGGCAAAGAAGCCCTATCACTTGAAATTAACTATAAAGAGTTGTTTCTACAGTTTCGCCATGAAGCTTTCCACGCTTCAGTATTAACTCTTATTCTTGGTGGCAAGAAAGAAAACGTATTGTTACGTGACTTTCAAATGCACCCAGTTCGCAACACTATTCAACACATTGACTTTCAACGTGTAAGTGCTACAGAAAAAATTCACGTTAAAGTGCCATTCCACTTTGTTAACGGCGATGTAGCTCCTGGCGTTAAAACTGGCGGCGGCATTGTAGCTCACGTGTTAACTGAAGCGGATGTAAGCTGTTTAGCTAAAGATTTGCCTGAGTTTATTGAAGTTGATCTTGGTGCATTAGAAATTGGTCAATCAGTTCACTTATCAGAAGTCAAATTGCCTAAAGGCGTTTCTTTTGTTCAACTAGCGCATAACAATGACACTGCGGTTGCATCTATTGCAAAAACCCGTGGCGGCGTTTCAGAAGCAGCTGATGAAGCAACTCCAGAAGCAACTCCAGAAGCTTAAGTTTTAGTTAATTTAGCTTTGTAAAAAATAACGCGCGCTTTATGATTAAGTGCGCGTTTTTTTATTTACAGATAACTATATGAGCACAATCAATGTAAACGGCATCAAGTTACTGGTCGGCCTAGGCAACCCAGGTGATAAGTACGCGAATACTCGTCATAACGCTGGCTTTTGGTGGGTGGATCAACTGGTCGCAGCCACTAGTAGTAGGCTAGCATTAGAGGCAAAGTTTCATGGTATTGCTGGTAAATTAAATTGTGCAAGTTTGAATCCTAATAGCTTAGATTTAGGTGCCGAAACCTGGCTACTTAAACCTACGACCTTTATGAATGCGAGTGGAAAAGCCGTTGCAGCAGTAGCTAATTATTATAAAATTTCACCCGAGCAAATCATGGTCATACATGATGAACTAGACTTAGCGCCTGGCAACGTGAAGTTAAAAAAAGGTGGCGGCCATGGCGGACACAACGGTCTTAAAGACATTGCGGCAGCCCTAGGTACAAAAGAGTTTTGGCGTCTTCGCCTTGGCATAGGCCATCCTGGCGATCGTAATGAAGTCATTAACTATGTGCTAAAAGCCGCCTTAAAAGATGAGCAAACGCTTATTAATAGCTGTATTGATGACAGCATCAACATTGTGCCGCAACTGTTAAACGCGGACTTTGAATCTGCAATGTTAAAATTGCATACTAAAAAATGAATAGAGAATAAACATGAAGTGCGGAATTGTTGGTTTACCGAATGTAGGAAAATCTACCCTATTTAATGCCATTACTAAGGCAGGGATTGCGGCGGAGAACTACCCGTTCTGCACCATTGAACCTAACGTGGGTATTGTTGAAGTACCTGATACACGTATGCAGCCTTTAATTGATATTGTTAAACCGCAGCGCGTACAGCCAGCAATTGTAGAGTTTGTAGATATTGCGGGCCTCGTCGCTGGTGCGTCTAAAGGTGAGGGTCTTGGCAATAAGTTCTTGGCTAATATTCGAGAAACTGATGCCATTGTGCACGTTGTGCGCTGCTTTGAGGATAGCAATGTAATCCATGTTGCCGGCAAAGTAGATCCCATGTCGGATATTGAAGTGATCAATACTGAGCTAGCGCTAGCCGACATGGAAACGGTTGATAAAACCATGCACCGTGAAAGCAAAAAAGCTAAAAGTGGTGACAAAGACGCCATTGCACTCATGGCTGTTTTAGAAAAAGTGTTGCCTTGCTTAGATCAAGCTAAAGCTGTGCGCACGCTAGGCCTAGACGATGACGAACTGCAAATCATTAAACCCCTATGCTTGATCACAGTTAAGCCAGTCATGTACTTAGCGAATGTTGACGAAAACGGTTTTGAAAACAACCCATTATTGCAAAAGCTTAATGAGCTTGGCATTAAAGAGCACGCACCTGTCGTCGCGGTATGTGCAAAAATTGAATCTGAAATCGCAGAATTAGAAGATGAAGATAAAGCACTATTCTTATCAGAACTAGGTTTAAGCGAACCTGGCCTAGACCGAGTAATTCGTGCCACTTACGACTTACTTGGCTTACAAACCTACTTTACCGCTGGCGTGCAAGAAGTGCGCGCATGGACTGTGAAAAAAGGTGCAACTGCACCTCAAGCCGCCGGTGTGATTCATACCGACTTTGAGCGTGGATTTATTCGTGCCGAAGTGATTGCCTTTGAAGAATATGTAAAAAATAAAGGTGAGCAAGGGTCAAAAGAAGCGGGGAAAATGCGCTTAGAAGGTAAAGAATATATCGTGCAAGATGGTGATGTGATGCACTTTAGATTTAACGTTTAAGACTAGCACGTAAGAATCTTAGCTTAATTATAAACTCAGCAGCGCGCGCTTTAGTGTTAAGTCACTAGGTAGAGAAACTACCTTTGACAACCTGCCCCTAAAACACTAGAATTGCGCCCTTGCTAAAAGATTACATGGTGATGTAGCTCAGCTGGTTAGAGCACAGGATTCATAATCCTGGGGTCGAGGGTTCAAGTCCCTCTTTCACCACCACTTTCATGGACCTACCAGTCCAAAAAGTACAAAAAACCCGCTTAATTGCGGGTTTTTTGTTGGCCAAAACTTATGCTTGGGTGGGGTTTGCCTTAAACGGAATGCGTTGCTCTAATTCGTTAGTATAGATGGCTATGCCTTGTGACTCTCTAATTACAAAATCTTCAATGGCCGTAGCAAATTCTGTATGGGCAATTTTATGAAATGAGCAGGTCGGCCTAGGCTTAAACCCACGCGCTAATTTATGCTCTCCCTGAGCACCGCCTTCGAAAAACTGAATCTGTTCAGTGATGCAAAATTCCTGCGCTTGGTAATAACACAACTCAAAGTGTAAGTTCGGTACATATTGCATAGCACCCCAGTAGCGACCATATAATGCGGTTTGATCGTAAATATTGAGTGCGCCCGCGATCGGCGTGTCATCCAGATAGGCCAGCACAAGTAAAATATTCTGCGGCATGCTTAGCGCAATTTCTTGAAAAAATTCCGGCGTTAAATAGGGTGTGGAGTGATGCTCTACATAGGTATTTTGGTAACACTCATAGAAGAAACGCCACTGTTCCGGACTCACATCAGCACCCTGAATACGCTGACACACCACGCCAGAATTCGCAACTTTCTTGCGCTCTTGCCGTATTTTCTTACGCTTATCGTGACTTAACTTACTTAAAAAATCTTCAAAATCTTTAAAATCTTCATTCTCCCATCTAAACTGCACGCCATTGCGTTGCAACCAATTGGAATTTTTAAAAATAGCCGCTGAATTTTCATCAGGAAACAACACGTGCACTGATGAAAGTTGATGTTTGAGCATTAGGTGTGTGAGGGCATCTACCATTAAGGAATGAATTTGACCGGAATTTTCCACCTCTGCCACTAGCAACCTTTGGCTAGTGATAGGCGTAAACGGAATGGCAGAAAGCAGTTTTGGATAGTAATTTAATCCACTACGCTGATAAGCCTCGGCCCATGCCCAATCGAAAACGTACTCCCCATACGAGTGTGATTTAACATAGAGTGGCATAGCGCCGACAAGTTGCCCACCCTCTCGCACCAACATAGGGTAAGGTTGCCAACCCGTTCCTGCTCCTACCGAATGTGAAGCCTCAAGGGCGCTTAAAAAGGCGTGGCTTAATAGCGGCATATTCGCCACCAAAGCATCCCAGCTTTTTGCATCTACTTGCAAAATACTATCGGAGATTTCTAGTGTGAGGCTCATGTTTTCAGGCAATAGCCATGAATGAAAGGTTCCAAAATTATGGCATACATTGCATATTTTTAATGCGCGCATTAACAGGCACGTTATTGGCTAAAAATGGATGGGGATGTAAAACAAAGACGGAATTGCTAGAGAAATCTTAAATTAATGCTTGAAAGCGGTAGGCCTAAAGTGCGCTTTTATGGGTGCTGTTAACAGCTTGTTTGCTTTTGCGTTTAGCAAGAGCTGCGGCATCGGCTTCTTGCTGCTTCTGCGCTTCAAGTAAAGCTTCTTCGGTTTTTCTGTGCTCTAAAAAACGTGATTGCGCAGCTTGCAACTCATCAAGGGTAATCACTTCATCTTGATTAGTATCGACTTGGCTAAAATGCCTCGCCACTTGAGGCAAGCTTTCTGTCGCTTCTTGCCGATCAATTGAGCCATCATTATCTTTATCAATGGCTAAAAAGCGTGCTTCGATGCTTTCACGCATATTACGTTTGCGCTCTTCAATTTGCTTATGTTCGGGGTCTGTAGTCCGCGAATACTCATCAAGTGCTTTACGGATTTTGCTACGATTTTCTGGACTAAAATTGAGGTTAAGTGTTTGTTGCGTCCCATCATTGGCCGCATCAACCTCTGAGACACGTTTACTAGCTTCTTCAGCACCCGCTGCATTTAAAGACAAAAATAACACCAATCCAAAGCCTAAACAAGCACTTATGGCAACTGAATTATATTTTTGTGAATGTAAATTCAAATGATCATCTTTACAAATGCAATTAGTCTAATGACGGCTCATAATCATGAAGTACGATTGTTAATCAAATGTTTCATTTGAATGTGAAATTGTAATTATCTGTAAGTATGACTCTAATTTTCTTAGTCAACAAAGCTTACTTTAAGTTGCCTTTTGATATTAACCAAAATTAGCATACACTTCGCATAGTTAAAATAATATAAAAAAATTTGGTGCCTTTAAGACATTAAAGCTTTAATTCATTCAACTGAAACCGCGAGCATAAACTAAATCATGACAGATCAAAACAAAAAAATATTGGTTGTAGATGATGACGTTCGTTTACGTGAGTTATTGCAACGCTACCTCACTGAACAAGGTTTTAACGTTAAAGTAGTCGCTGACTCCAAGGAAATGGATGAAGCACTAGCGACTGAAACCATAGATTTAATGGTGCTAGATCTCATGCTGCCAGGTGAAGATGGATTATCTATTTGCCGTCGAATTCGTGGCTCAGGCACATTACTTCCAATCGTCATGCTCACAGCGCGTGGCGATGATGTGGATAGGATTATTGGCTTAGAGATGGGTGCCGACGACTACCTACCTAAACCTTTTAACCCACGTGAGTTATTAGCGCGGATTAATGCTGTGCTCCGTCGACATGAGCGTCTGCAACCCAGTGCGCCGACCATCGTTAGCGACAACATCACCATTGGCGAATTTGTGTTTAATACGTCCACAAGGTCACTAAGCCGTAACAGCGCTTCTATACCAATTACCAGCGGTGAATTTGCACTACTTAAAGTTTTCGTAGATCACCCACGTCAACCACTATCACGTGATCGACTCATGCAACTTGCACGTGGTCGTGAGCTTGATGTATTTGACCGCAGTATTGACGTACAAGTCTCGCGTTTACGTAAACTGATTGAGCCAGATCCAGCACATCCGCGGTATCTACAAACCATGTGGGGTTTTGGTTATGTATTTATTCCTGACGGCGAAGCCGACAGATAAACCCCTTTGAAATTACGCCTACGCCTATTACCAAAAACTCTAATCGCTAGGGTGATGCTGCTGATTGCCGTTTTGTTGGCAATTGGTCAGTTTGCATCATTACAGATCTTTGAATATTTTGAACGTGAACCACGCGCAGAAGCTGCTGCGCTTCAAGCAGTTACCGTGGTTAACTACACCCGTGCGTCACTCATTGCCTCCCAAGACAACCTACGCCTCGCCCTTCTCTCCGAGCTTACTGGCAAAGAAGGCGTGCACGTCTATTATGCCGACTTTATGGAAGAGATTGAACCGCTTCCAGCAGATCCATTTATCAATATGGTGGCTGATAAAATTCGTGAACGCTTGGGTGCGGAAACCATCATCACCGTCAACCACTATGGTGTACAGGGGTTGTGGGTTAGCTTTAATATTGGGCAAGATGATTTCTGGGTAGTTATTCCAAAAGTGCATGTAGAGGTCCATTTTCCATGGCAATGGCTGGGCTGGGGCGCTTTAGTGCTCTTACTTTCTCTTGGTGGAGGTTACCTGCTCGCGGCACGGATTAACCGCCCGCTAAATTTACTGGTCAATGCTGCCAATAGATTGCGTAATGGTGAACAGCCTGAAAAACTTCCTGAAGAAAGTGTCACAGAGCTACGTGAAGTGAGCAGCACCTTTAATAAGATGGCAACAGCATTAGCTGAATTAGATGCCGAAAGAACATTAATTCTTGCTGGCGTTTCACACGACATTCGCACTCCTCTCGCACGATTGCGATTGGCTGTAGAAATGCTGCCCGATGAAAGTTGTGATAGCTTAAAAAATGGAATGATTGAAGATATTGCTGATATGGACAATATTATTCATCAGTTTTTAGACTTTGTACGTGGGGTAGAAGGCGAACCTACACAACTGATTGATATTAACAGTCTACTTCAAGGACTGCATGATCGACAGTCACGCGCTGGCAGAGATCTCGTCGTGCAAATGGCGGCCACTTACGCCATCCCCATTCGACCATTGGCTATGCAACGCCTATTAGATAACCTAGTGGGTAACGCTTACGCTTATGGGCATGGTCAAGTACGTGTCGCCAGCCAAATTTTAAATGATGAGATTGTGATTAGCGTCTTTGATAATGGCCCAGGCATTCCTGAAACTCATTTGGAAAAGCTACTACGTCCGTTTGAAAGATTGGACACCGCAAGGAGTAATGCGGGTGGTAGTGGCTTAGGATTAGCCATTGCAGAACGCATTGCCAAACTGCATCATGGTAAATTGGAACTCATTAACAGACCTGAAGGCGGCCTAGAAGCACGCCTCACCTTGCCAATTACTAACGCCTAACTAGGCGGGCAGAATTACTTTCCGGCGGCAGGCTCAAACCAATTAAGCTGTTCGCGCAAGCGCACTACTTCTCCGATAATCGTTAGGCAAGGTGCTTTTAATTGTGCCGAAGCAACCTTTTCCGCTAAATCCTGCAAGGTCGCCGTGACCACACGCTGGCGCTGGGTTGTGCCTTGCTCAACCACAGCTACAGGCATACTTGGCGCAACGCCATGCTTTATCAACTGCTGACATATTTCTGCCAAGCCAACCAAACCCATATACACCACCACGGTTTGGCGCTGCCGCGACATGGCGACCCAGTCCAAATCTAAAGTGCCATTTTTAAGATGGCCGGTAATAAATAAGCAAGCCTGAGCGTAATCCCGATGGGTCAGCGGAATGCCTGCATAGCTTGAAACCCCATTAGCAGCTGTAATCCCTGGCACCACTTGAAACGGCACGCCACGCGCCATTAAGGTTTCAATCTCCTCACCGCCACGCCCAAATATAAAAGGGTCACCGCCTTTTAAGCGCAACACGCGCTTGCCTTCTAAAGCGAGCTTAGCCAACAACTCATTGATTTCTTCCTGTGGCAAGGTGTGTTGATCTCGTGCTTTGCCGACATAAATCAACTCGGCATCACGGCGCACCAACTCCATCACTTCTGGGCTGACTAGCTTATCGTAGACGCAAACATCGCATTGCTGCATGAGGCGCAAGGCTCTAAATGTCAATAGATCTGGGTCACCTGGGCCACCACCGACCAAATAAACTTCACCCCGCTGTTGTGATGGCGTTTCTGACAAAGCATCCTCTAATGCAGTGCGGGCCGCAGCCTCCTGCCCAGATAAAATACGTTCTACAATCGGCCCTTGTAAGATGCCTTCCCAGAATATACGGCGCTGCTGCGTTGTTGGAAACTTGGCTTTAACCTTATCTCTAAACTCACCCGCAATATGTGCAATGCGACCATAGCCTTCAGGTAGCATGGTTTCAATTTTGGTGCGTATATAACGCGCCAGTACTGGCGCGTTACCCTCGCTTGAGATCGCAATCACGATTGGCGAACGCTCAACGATCGAGGCCATCGTAAAAGTACACAAACTCGGAGAATCGACCACATTGACTGGAATATTTAAAGCCTTAGCATCATTTGACACGGCTGTATTAACATCGTGATCGTCGGTCGCAGCAATGACTAAGCAAGCGCCTTGAAGCTGATCAACTGCCCGATAGCGCGTGGCACTGTAATGGATTTTTTGTGCGTCGACCATGACTTGTAACTCATGACAAATTTCAGGCGAAATTAAGGTCACTCTAGCATTCGCTTTTAACAAGGTACCCACTTTTCGCACAGCGACATCACCACCACCGACAACCACGCAGAGACGATTGGTAATGTTAATAAAGATGGGGAGTGCTTGCATACTTAGCGTACCTTGATTGTATCTAGTCTATTGATTTGACGTCATTTTACATGGCTCTCATCATTTTTACGTTAAGCAACATGCTCAAATGCGCTAAAATGCTGTTTTAGCTACTGTATGTTGATGCCTTGAATCCCACTGAAAATAATTTGACGCCTGATACAACTACTCCCACAGGTGATTTGGCTGCACCGAAAAAGATTTTCATTAAAACCTTTGGCTGCCAAATGAATGAGTATGATTCATCGCGCATGGCCGATATGCTAAGCGCATCAGACGGCATGATAGAAACCTCAACCCCTGAAGATGCTGATGTGATTTTACTTAACACCTGCTCAGTGCGTGAAAAAGCGGAAGAAAAAGTATTTAGCCACTTAGGCCGTTTTATTCCGCTAAAAAAAGCCAATCCAAATTTGGTGATTGCAGTGGGCGGTTGTGTTGCTTCACAAGAAGGCGAGAACATCATTACGCGCGCGCCTTATGTTGATGTGGTGTTTGGCCCACAAACCCTACATCGTTTACCGCAAATGATTAAAAGTAGCCAAAGTAGCGGTCAATCGCAAGTGGACATCAGCTTTCCTGAAATTGAAAAGTTTGATCATCTACCACCTCCACGCGTAGAAGGCGCCAGTGCTTTTTTAAGCATCATGGAAGGTTGCAGCAAATACTGTAGCTTCTGCGTGGTGCCGTTTACCCGTGGCGAAGAAGTGTCGCGCCCATTTGCTGACATTCTGACTGAAGCGGTACAACTGGCAGCACAAGGCGTTAGAGAAATCACCTTGCTCGGGCAAAACGTGAATGCCTACCGTGTAGACTATGATGGTGTCGAGGCTGACCTAGCACTATTGATTGAGTTGATTGCCGAAATTCCACAAATTGAGCGCATACGCTTTACCACTAGCCACCCGAATGAAATGAATCAACGTCTGATTGACTGCTTTGCCAACACACCGAAACTGGCAGTCCAGTTACACCTGCCAGTGCAAGCGGGTGCGGACCGCGTGCTCATGGCAATGAAGCGTAACTATACGGCTTTGCAATACAAATCAACCATACGCAAACTGCGGACAGCCAACCCAAACTTAACCTTTACTTCTGACTTTATCGTTGGCTTCCCCGGTGAGTCCGAAACCGAATTTGAAGCTACCGCAAAATTAATGCAAGACGTAGGTTTTGATTACAGCTTTAGTTTTTTATATAGCCCACGCCCAGGTACACCTGCTTCTTATCTGACAGATGACACCTCACAAGAAGTTAAATTGGCGCGCCTGAGTAAACTGCAAGCCATTAATGAAGCGCAAGGTAAAGCAATTAGTAGCGCAATGTTAGGGTCGGTGCAGCGCGTATTGATTGAAAGCGCCTCATGGAAAGATAATAGTGAACTGGCTGGCAAAACGGATAATAACCGGATTGTTGATCTTGTAGGCCCGACCAACCTTATTAATCAATTTGTGAATGTGCTAATTACTGACGTAGCCAATCCACGCCGGTTACGTGGCGAAATTATTACTGACGCCTTATAGAGCCCTTATGGAAATCACCTTAAGTCCTGAAGACAATATTCGACTCGCCAACCTATGCGGCGCATTAGACGAAAATATTAAACAAATTGAAGCCGCACTTGAAGTCACTATTGCCCGTCGCGGTGCTCATTTCAAAATTACTGGCGAACTGCAGCACAGCCGCTTAGCGGCACAATTGCTGGAAAATTTTTATGCGCGCGCCAAGAAACCGATTGATCTAGAAGAAATTCAACTTGGACTTGTCGAAATCGACAAACTCAAACCAGAAGATGTCGCCACGTCTACAATGCCAGTGCTAATGACACGCCGCAGTGAGTTTCATGGACGGACACCTCGCCAAGTCGCCTACCTGCAACAAATTCAAGATTTTGATATCACCTTTGGCATCGGCCCAGCCGGTACCGGTAAAACCTATTTAGCTGTCGCCAGTGCTGTCGATGCGATGGCGCGTGATCGGGTTAAACGTATTGTACTGGTGCGTCCTGCGGTAGAGGCCGGTGAACGCTTAGGCTTTTTGCCTGGCGATTTAAACCAAAAAGTAGACCCCTACCTACGTCCACTCTATGATGCTCTTTATGATTTAGCTGGCTATGACACGGTGAATAAAATGTTTGAACGCGGCGCCATTGAAGTGGCCCCACTCGCTTATATGCGAGGTAGGACATTGAATCAAAGTTTTATTATCTTGGATGAAGCGCAAAATACCACGCCTGAACAAATGAAGATGTTTTTAACCCGCATCGGCTTTGGCACTAAGGCAGTGATCACTGGTGACGTGACGCAAATTGATTTGCAACGCCACCAAAAAAGCGGCTTGGTCGAAGCACAAAAAGTACTGAAAGATATTAAGGGCATTGCAATGACGCACTTCTTGGCGGCCGATGTCGTGCGCCATCCCTTAGTACAAAAAATTGTCAATGCTTACGAAGATTACGAACTTAAAAACCAAAATACCTAGCCTATACGCTTTCGCCTAATGGTTACAGGTATAATAAATTTGCATTTAGACGACTTAAGGAAGTGTTATGACCCCAAATAAATTTAGCCGATTAACCCAAGTCAGCCTTGGAATGGTTGGGCAAGGCGTACTCATCGTTATTGCCATCGCCACCATTTTTGCCATCTGTCAGGCCATTAACCACATCTGGCTCGCACGTGCGATTAGTGTTGGCGATCTGCTACTGCTATTTTTATACCTAGAAGTGATGTCCATGCTTGACCACTACCTAGGTTCAGGTAATTTACCCGTACGCTATCCGCTTTATATCGGCATCATTGCATTGGCGCGCTATCTGGTGCTAGATATTGCAGAGATTGATGCTTTCCGTATGTTTGCACTTTCAGGTTCTATCTTTTTAATTGCGATGGCGATTTTGGTGGTGCGTTATGGCCATGTTCGCTTCCCTTACACCGACTGCCCGACACAATCGAAATAATTACAAGCTACGCGACTAAGATGACTCCTAGTCGCGTAGCTAACCTCTATGCCTAAACTCAACCTCACCTTACAAATCGCTAGCGACCAAACGCAAATCCCTAGCGCTAAGCAATTTAGGCAATGGGCTAAGGCTAGCCTACGCGTAGATACTGAAGTCACTTTTCGAATTGTGGATAAAGCAGAAGGCCT
The DNA here is from genome assembly GCA_903838125.1 of uncultured Pseudomonadota bacterium. Lineage (GTDB taxonomy): Bacteria > Pseudomonadota > Gammaproteobacteria > Burkholderiales > Methylophilaceae > Methylotenera. The sequence goes on from CAILXF010000052.1 coordinate 38,101, forward strand.
CGCCCTTAACCTAGCCTATCGCGCTAAAGATTACGCAACCAATGTCCTTACTTTCCCGCTAAGCGATGAGCCTCATTTAATGGGTGATATTATTATCTGCGCGCCAGTTGTCGCGGCTGAGGCCATAGCTCAAGGCAAATCATTGACAGCGCACTATGCGCATTTGACCGTGCATGGCATTTTGCATTTACACGGTTATGACCACGAAATAGAAGCACAGGCCGAACTAATGGAAGGCTTAGAAACAGCAATTATGCGTAAATTAGGGTATGCTGACCCCTATCTCATTACAGAGGGCGCCAACTAATGGCCACCGAGTCGGAAAAACCTAGTTTATTAGAACGTTTAAGTCATTTTTTACTGCGCGAACCTGAAGATCGTGAACAACTGGTCGAGCTGTTACACGGCGCTTATGAAAATAGCTTAATGGATTCAGACTCGCTCGCCATGATTGAAGGCGTGCTCCAAGTAAGTGAAATGCAAGTGCGCGACATCATGATTCCGCGCTCACAAATGGATGTCATTGACATCACCCATCCGCCCGAAACTTTCATCCCCCATGTGATAGCAACCGCTCACTCACGCTTTCCTGTGATTGAAGACAATAAAAACGACGTTATCGGTATCTTGCTAGCTAAAGACTTGCTTCGTTACTACGCTGGTGAAGACTTTGAAGTGCGTGATATGTTGCGCCCTGCTATCTTTATTCCGGAAGCCAAGCGCCTGAACGTTTTACTTAAAGAATTTCGTAGCAACCGCAACCATATTGCCATCGTGGTGGATGAGTACGGCGGTATCGCCGGTATGGTAACGATTGAAGATGTGTTAGAGCAAATTGTCGGCGACATTGAAGATGAATACGACTACGACGAAGACGAAGACAATATCATCCAGAATGCTGACGGCCAATTTAGAGTCAAAGCCCTCACTGAAATTTCTGACTTTAACGAAATTGTAGGCACCGACCTCAGCGATGAAGAATTTTCTACCATAGGCGGTTTGGTGGTCAATCAATTTGGGCACCTACCAAAACGTAATGATGAAATTAGCTTTGATGGCTTACATGTCAAAGTCCTACGTGCTGATAGTCGGCGTCTGCACAGCATCTCGGTAGAAGTCCTGAACAAAGATCTGGCAATCACTCCCTAAAAAGGCACTCCCCCTATTAACCGGTGGAACTAAATTGCGAGAAGTCATCTCATAAGTAGAACTTAATACTTTTTGAACCTTGATTATTTCTCGTTATGTTAGGGCTGTGAACCATGAAATACTTAGCTGTAGTTGTTGCGTTGCTTGGTCAGTTTTCTTTTTCAAACTGGGCATTTGCCGATGCACCATCCAAAGAAGCCACTGAAATTCCCACCGTTGAGAAAGATTTTATTGATGCCATCAATGGCTTTGATAAAGCTCAAATCATTGCGCAATTTGGCGAACCTGCCAAAGCTGATGACGTCAAAATTAAAGGATCTGGCAAGATTGTAGCTTCTATTTGGCAGTACCACTTTATCAACACCTCTCCCGATGGCAGTTATTATGAAACCACCGAATTGGATTTTATTGACGACAAAGTGGTGACTGTGGTGTTCCTCAATAACGATGGTTCTGATATTGACAATAGCGCTGAAAAATTTGAAGTGCCGACGGCTAAGCCGAAATCTTAAGATTGCCTATTGGTAAAATGCATACAAAAAGGGCTAATGGCCCTTTTTTGCATTTGTTTGCATGACGATAAAAAAAGCCCCTGTCAAAGCGTATAACATTGCAGTATCAAGCTACAATTTGGTCATGCGCTCATTATTCCGTTATCTACCCTTTAAACCATTGACATTGCTGCTGCTGGGCGCTCTCGGCGTGCTCGGCTTTGCACCATTTTATTGGTATTTAGCCAGCGTTTTTTCTTTGATTGGCTTATTCTATTTCTGGCACCTAAGTCAATCACCCAAACAGGCGGCTCTTGCAGGCTTTATTTACGGACTTGGTTTGTTTGGTGCAGGCATTTACTGGATATATATCAGCCTACATCAATTTGGTGGCATGCCAAGTCTAATGGCAGGTCTACTCACATTCCTCTTATGTGCATTTATGGCACTGTTTCCTGCCGTGGTTGGTGCGCTTAGCGTTTGGGCCTCTGGGGTTAGCCTCACCTCGAAACAACCACACACGATGCTGTTGACGATTCCAGTGTCGTGGGCTCTTACTGACTGGGTTAGAAGCTGGATTTTTACAGGATTTCCGTGGCTCAGCATTGGTTATAGCCAGGTCCCTAGCAGCCCACTTGCTGGCTATATGCCAATTATTGGCGTCTATGGCGTTTCACTACTGACAGTCTTTAGTGCCAGTTTGCTTGGCTTTTGGTTAGCCAAACACTTTATTCACAAAGAGAATACCCTTCGCTGGCAACGCAATGCCATTGCTCTGCTATTCTTTATTTGGGGCACTGGTGGATTATTGAAATTGGTCGAGTGGACCGCACCTAACGGCAAACCCATTAGCGTATCCTTACTGCAGGGTAATATCGCGCAAAATTTAAAATGGATACCGGAAATTGCAGAGCAAACGCTAGTCTTGTATTTAAAGATGGCGGAATCTAGTTCAGCACAACTGATTGTGATGCCAGAAACTGCACTACCAGTGTTATCTAGCGAAGTCCCGCTTGCACTAAAAGCGCGCTTGCAGATTCATGCAAAGAAAAACCAAGGGGATATTTTAATTGGCCTAGTTGAGCTTGAAAACGGAGAATATTTTAATAGTGTATTAAGTCTTGGCAGTGCGCCGTCTGAGGTTTACCGCAAGTCACATCTGGTGCCATTTGGCGAATTTATTCCATTAAAGTCGGCCTTAGGCTGGATTTATCGCGACCTGCTAGATATGCCTTTAAGTGACTTATCGCGCGGGGGCACTCATCAGCAACCGATGTCGATTGTGGGTCAGCAAGTGGCACTTAATATCTGTTATGAAGATGTATTTGGTGAAGAGGTTATTCGCCAACTGCCAAAGGCAACCCTGCTGGTCAATGTCAGCAATGACGCATGGTATGGTGAGTCAATTGCCGCCGATCAACACCTACAGTTTTCTCAGGCGCGCGCTTTGGAAACGGGACGCATGGTGTTGCGCGCAACGAATACCGGTGCAACCGCCATCATTGATCCCCATGGCAATCTCATCGCGCAAGCGCCGCACTTCACTCAGTTTGCACTGAACGGCATGGCGCAAGGCTATCGCGGCACCACACCCTATGTGCGTTGGGGTAATTGGCTGTTTTTGGGGATCTGCCTGATCATCCTCCTATTTTTAGTACGAACCAAACTCATTACTCACACTAAGTCGCTATCTAAAGGTTTGGTCAGCCGGCATAAAACAAAGTAAAATCTGCCTTTTCGCTTAAATAGATTTGAAATATGGCTTTAACTTTTCAGCAAATCATCCTTACCTTACAAAACTACTGGTCTGAGCGCGGTTGCGCCCTACTACAATCATACGATATGGAAGTCGGCGCTGGCACTAGCCATACAGCTACGTTCTTACGCTCACTTGGCCCTGAACCATGGAAAGCCGCTTACGTGCAACCTAGCCGCCGTCCTAAAGATGGCCGTTATGGTGAAAACCCAAATCGCTTACAGCATTACTACCAATTTCAAGTCGTACTTAAACCTGCACCTGCAGATATTCTTGAACTGTATCTTGGCTCATTAGAAGCCTTGGGCTTTGACCTCAAAAAGAATGACATTCGCTTTGTTGAAGATGACTGGGAAAATCCAACTTTAGGGGCTTGGGGCTTAGGTTGGGAAGTCTGGCTAAACGGTATGGAAGTCACGCAGTTTACCTATTTCCAACAAGTGGGCGGCATTAACTGTAAACCTATCACTGGCGAAATTACCTATGGCTTAGAGCGCTTAGCCATGTACCTACAAGGAGTAGACAATGTCTACGACCTAACTTGGACCGAAGGTTTAAGTTATGGTGATGTTTATCTGCAAAATGAAAAAGAACAAAGTGCTTATAACTTTGAGCATTCTGATGCTGAATTTTTGTTTACCGCTTTTAATGCTCACGAAAAACAAGCCAAGCACTTAATGGAAAGTGAACTGGCGTTGCCCGCCTATGAACAAATTCTAAAAGCAGCGCATACCTTTAACTTGCTCGATGCCCGTGGTGCGATTTCAGTCACTGAGCGTGCGGGCTATATCGGTCGCATTCGTAATTTAGCGCGTTCTGTAGCGGCTAGTTATCTAGAAAGTCGCGCACGCTTGGGCTTTCCCATGGCCAATCAAGCCCATGCCGGCGAAGTGCTAGAACTGTTAGCTAAAAAACTCGCTTAATTGGCTATGACGGACACGAACGAGAAAATAATGAGGACACAAAATTAATTAGTAGAACTATTTGTAGAAGAACTGCCGCCGAAAGTATTAAATAAATTAGGTGA
>CAILXF010000053.1 GCA_903838125.1 uncultured Pseudomonadota bacterium
TACGCCCAAACAAGTGGCAGTGGCTTGGGTAGGGTTTGATAAGCCGGAAACTTTAGGGCGCAGTGAAACTGGTGCTGCCGCGGCGCTACCAATCTGGATTAAATATATGGCAACCGCATTACGTGGTGTGCCCGAAACTGAAATGCCAGTGCCAGATGGCGTGACAGCCATTAAAATTAATCGCACGACAGGCATGCGCGCTGACAGTGATGATAGTGCAGTCTATGAATATTTCTACCAAGAAACGCCGCCACCTGGGGTTGTACCAGCACAGGCAGCCAATGCCCCTAGTGCAACTGATACACTACAGAGTCAAGCGCAACACATATTACAACCGGAAGCACGACCGCTCGTTAAGCCATAGATTAGCGCTTAAAACCACGGTTATACGCCATTTATACGCGAAGAGTGAATGAGTAGAGTGATGGCTAAAGAGAATGCACAACAGTTACGCAGCATGATTGCCCAAGTGGCCGCTCGCATGATGGCCGAAGAGGGTGTTTCTGATTTCGCTTACGCCAAAAAAAAAGCTGGGCGGCAATTGGGCGCTGGTGAAAATAGCATTTTGCCCTCTAACGCTGAAATAGAAGTCGAGCTTAGACTTCACAATGCACTCTTCTTAAGTGATGCGCAGCCAGAAAGCTTACGGGAGCTCCGCAACAAAGCCCTGTTTACCATGCAATTGCTAGCAAAATTCAATCCGTATTTAACTGGGGCAGTATTAGATGGCACGGCTGGGTTGTTGGCAGAAACGCATATCCACCTATTTACTGACAGCAGCAAAGACGTAGAAATGTTTTTGCTTAACCAGCAAATTCCATATGAAAGCGATGAAAAATCGTATCGCGTAATGCAGGATGCTAAGCGCGACAAGAAGCGCGAGTATCGTAAAACAGTGCCTAGATTGACGCTAGAAACCAATAGCGGCTTAATTCATTTAAGTATATTTGCCGTGAACGATATCCGCGTAGCCAATCGGCGCCCTGCCGATGGTAACGTGGCAGAGCGGCTAGATATTAATGGCTTGACTGCACTCCTAAAGCAAACTTAAGCGCTACGTAACCAGCGCGCAGCGTCAAGGGCATAGTAGGTCAGAATAGCATCAGCGCCTGCGCGTTTAAATGCCAACAAACTTTCCATCACGCAAGCTTCTTCATCTAGCCAGCCATTTTGGGCAGCCGCTTTCAGCATGGCATACTCACCGCTGACTTGATAAGCAAAAGTGGGCACACCGAATTTATCTTTAACGCGGCGCACAATATCCAAATACGGCAATCCGGGTTTCACCATTACCATGTCTGCACCCTCATCAATGTCCTGCGACACTTCTTGAAGTGCCTCATCACTATTGGCAGGATCCATTTGATAGGTATATTTATTCCCTTTACCTAGATTAGCCGACGAACCTACCGCATCACGAAACGGGCCATAGAACGCTGAAGCATATTTAGCAGAGTAGGCCAAGATTTTGGTGTGAATATTTCGCGTACTTTCCAAGGCTTCACGAATTTGACCGATACGTCCATCCATCATGTCCGATGGCGCCACGATATCAGCACCTGCATTAGCATGCGAAACCGCTTGCTTCACTAATACCTCAATGGTTTCATCGTTAAGCACATATCCCGTATCATCAATCAAACCATCTTGACCGTGGGTGGTGTAAGGATCCAAAGCCACATCCGTCATCACGCCAAGATCTGGGAATGCCGCTTTCAGCGCAATGACTGCGCGTTGCACTAACCCATCAGGGTTATAAGCCTCTGCCGCATCTAGGCTTTTAAACTGCGCATCCACCACCGGAAATAAAGCAATAGCCGGAATACCCAATGCTACACACTCGGCTGCAGTTTTTAATAGGACATCAATACTTTGGCGTTTGACCCCCGGCATAGAAGAAACTTCTTCAATCCGATTAGCACCATCCAAGACAAAGACTGGGTAGATTAAGTCGTTACTGGTCAGCACATTTTCACGCATTATACGGCGTGAAAATTCATCTTTACGCATGCGGCGTGGGCGGGTGTAGGGATAGCTCATGATAGATTCCTCAATTTTTGCATTGTCTTAAGCGAAGACTTTTGCCAATTCAACACCTGGATTAGCTTGACGCATAAATGCCTCGCCAACCAAAAATGTATGCACATTATTTTGACGCATCAGCGCCACATCTTGGGCGCTAAAAATACCCGATTCGGTGACCACAATTTTATGTATTGGAATACGTGCAAGGAGTTGCAATGTAGTCTCAAGCGTCACTTCAAAAGTGCGAAGATTTCGGTTATTAATACCAAGCAAAGGCGTCTCCAATTGCAACGCTAAATCGAGCTCTTCTCCATTATGCACTTCCACCAAAACAGCCATACCTAAACCATGCGCGATCTGCTCCAATTCGCGCATTTTAGCTAAATCGATTGCCGCCGCAATAAGCAAAATACAATCCGCACCCATTGCCCGCGCTTCATATACTTGGTACGCGTCAATCATAAAATCTTTACGCAGCACAGGTAGGTTGCAGGCCGCACGTGCTTCCTTTAAATAATCAGCACAACCTTGAAAGTAATCTACGTCAGTGAGTACTGACAAACACGCTGCGCCGCCTAGCGCATAGCTCTGTGCAATTTCAATTGGATTAAAGTCAGCGCGAATAACACCCTTTGACGGGCTAGCTTTTTTGATTTCAGCAATTACTGCAGACTGTTGATGGGCAATTTTTGCACGTATGCTGGCAACAAAATCGCGCACCGGATTGTTAATCATCGCAGCTTCGGCCTCGGCTTGCACTTGCACTAATGGCTTAGCTTTTTTTGCCGCCGCGACTTCTATCTGTTTAGTGGCAATGATTTTATTGAGGATATCGGACATAGTTTTTGTTCTAAAAGTTATTGATATTTTTTGCCGTGCGCTAACACCCAGCCAGCCATATGCTGGCTTTTTGGATCGCGATGCGTCCAGTGCACAATGCCACCTTTAGGGTTGTATACATACTCACCGCTAA
>CAILXF010000054.1 GCA_903838125.1 uncultured Pseudomonadota bacterium
AGAACGTGCAACCGTGGAAAGATGGATGCAAGCATACATTTCACTATGTTGCCCGAGATCAAGGAAAAACCTGCTATCGTTGGTCTTAGCGCTCCTGGCATGCCGCAGAATTCACCAGGGATGGGTGAAATGAAGAAAGGTACTCTGACAATTTATAGTGTTCCTAAAAGCGGTGATGTGGTTAAAGTTTATTCCATTGAATAAAACAATCATGATGCATTTAATGAATGTCTCTTCCTGGTCAGCAGTGACGAAATTAAGTGTCTGCTTTATGAAAAAATATCGTTCGTGATGTCTCAGCAAAGTATGTTTCTTCAATGATTTTACTTAGCCAGCATTCATGAAGATGAATAGTGCTAAGTTTAAGAGTCAGCTCATAATGAACTCATACGAACAAGACATTTTGTCTGTTCAACCAGTTAAAGACTTTGGAGAATTATTATGTGGACTACACCAGCAGCTACAGAAATGCGTTTTGGCTTTGAAGTTACAATGTATGTAATGAACAAGTAATTTGCTTTATCGAATAAAAAGCCTATTCAGCAATGAATAGGCTTTTTTGTGTAATAAAAGCCTACTTACAGTTGGCAAAATTAACAAAAAAAGTTATAAAATTTTAACGTAGATGCCAATATTATCCGAGCTGCGTAATCATCCGTCAAAGCTACCACCGTAGATTTTTAATAATTATTTAAGCCTTATATTTATGAAAAATCACCTATTGCCCTCACTGAAAACCAGCATAATTGTTATTTTTGTGGCATTTTTTTAAATTAATTTAAATGGCACGTTAACATCAATCATATAACCAATTCCAAAAAATATGAATTCACTTTTAAATCGTAGCCTCGTTTTAAGTAATAATAAAATACCCGTTACTCGTGAGCAGATTAGTGCTTATTTTCATCAAACGTCAGATTTGTATGAAAGCTTATTTGAAACATTAAAAAATGACGAGGCGTATTACTTCAAACCCAATCATTTGCGACACCCACTCATTTTTTATTATGGCCATACCAATACTTTTTTTATCAATAAATTAATTTTGGCTAGTTTAATCACAAAGCGCGTGAACCCAAAATTTGAGTCAATGTTCGCTGTTGGCGTGGATGAAATGGGTTGGGACGATGTTAATGAGATGAATTATAACTGGCCCACGCCCGCTGAGGTAAAAGCGTACCGTGCCAGCGTGCGCTTAGTGGTGGATGACTTAATTAGCATACTTCCGTTAAATCTACCGATTGATTGGGATAGTCCTTGGTGGCCGATTTTGATGGGAATAGAGCATGAGCGTATACACTTAGAAACCAGCTCTGTATTAATTCGCCAACAGGCTTTGCAATTGGTTCAGCAATCTGCGGATTGGGCGCAGTGCCAAGCAGTTGATGTGATCGCACCACTGAACATCTTGGTGGATGTTCCAGCAAGGGATATTGTGCTATGTAAATCAGCTGAATACTTCGGCTGGGATAACGAATATGGTCAATTTAAAACACATTGTCCAGCTTTTCAGGCGTCGAAGCATTTGACTTCTAACGCAGAGTTTTTAGCCTTTGTTGATGCAGGTGGATATCAAGATGATCAATATTGGCAAGGAGAGGGTTTTAGTTGGCGGCAATATGCACAGGCTATGCATCCGACTTTTTGGATAAAAAATGGTGATGCTTGGAAGCTGCGCTTAATGACATCGGAAATTGACATGCCTTGGAGTTGGCCTGTTGAGGTTAATTACCATGAAGCAAAGGCTTTTTGCCAATGGCAGTCAATCCGATTAGGCAAGCCAGTTCGCATGCCAACAGAGCATGAGTGGTATAGTATATACGAGCATGCTGGCTTGTCAGATGAAAAGGTGGCAAGTCACACGGATGCAAACCTTTTTATGGATCATTTTGCATCACCTTGCCCCGTTAACCAGTTTGCCCATGGAGATTTTTACGATGTGGTAGGTAACGTTTGGCAATGGACAGAAACACCCATTTTTCCGTTTGATGGTTTTAAAGTACATCCTTTGTACGATGATTTTACAACACCCACTTTTGATGGTCGCCATAATTTAATGAAAGGCGGCTCTTGGATTGCAACAGGAAACGAGGCGATTAAAAGTGCCCGTTATGCCTTTAGAAGACACTTTTTTCAACATGTAGGATTCCGCTATATCGTGAGTGATACCCCAATCGAAGATAATGCATCGCATTATGAGTCAGACAAACAGCTTTCTGAATATGCGGAGTTTCACTATGGCGACACTTACTTTAGTGTGCCCAACTTCCCCAAAGCACTCAGCGATTTTGCGATTCAAAGTCTGCAATCGAGACCAGCCAAAAGCGCATTAGATTTAGGCTGCGCAACTGGGCGCGCAACATTTGAGCTAGCCAAACATTTTGATCATGTGACGGGTATTGATTTTTCTGCTCGCTTTATCGGCCTAGCCCTCAAGTTAGCGCAACAAGGGGTGTTGCGTTACACCATGGTCAATGAAGGAGATTTAGTCGGCTATCAAGAACGAAGCCTTGCAGCGCTTCAATTAGAGAATGTGGCGCACAAGGTAGAGTTCTGGCAAGGGGACGCTTGCAACCTTAAACCACAATTTACAGGCTACGATTTTATTTTAGCTGCAAATTTAATAGACCGACTCTATAGCCCGCGCCAATTCTTAAGCAACATTCATGCACGTTTAAATATTGGTGGAGTGTTGATGATTACCTCGCCGTATACTTGGCTAGAAGAGCATACTCCGCGAGACGAGTGGATTGGTGGCTTTAAGCGAGATGGAGAAAATGTGACCACGATAGATGGTCTGAAAGAGCTTCTAGGTAAACACTTTAAACTCATGCAGGCGCCCGTTGAAATCCCATTTGTGATTCGTGAAACCCGTCACAAGTTTCAACATACACTTTCTGAAGTCACCCTTTGGGAACGCATACATTGACCCATATCTCGACTCACTCGTTTGACCAAAATATCGCCCGTGAAGGTACGCAATCACTCAAATATGATGGCAGATTAACTGCATTTGGTAGAGACGACGTCATGCCGATGTGGGTAGCTGATATGGATTTTGCGGTTCCAAAGGCAATCACAAAAGCCTTACAAGCAAGGGCAAATCATCCAATTTTTGGCTACAGTATTGCACCTGAAAGTCTATATGAAGCCCTCATAGACTGGTTGCTGGAAAAGCACGATTGGCAGGTGAAGCGCGAGTGGATTGTGCTTACGCCCGGTGTGGTGCCGTCATTAAATTTAGTTGTAGCGGCACTCACTGCAGAAAACTCAGGTGTGATTGTGCAGCCGCCCGTTTACGCTCCATTTTTTTCTGCGGTCACCAATCAAAACCGTCGTTTAATCGAAAACCCATTAGTGTTACAAAACGATGGTTTTGACAATGCGCATTATGAAATAGACTTTTCAAAACTTGATGCCAGTGCCAAAGATGCAAAAATGTTACTACTTTGCTCTCCTCATAATCCAGTTGGGCGCGTTTGGTCAAAAGACGAACTGCTGAGATTGCTAGCCATTGCCAAAAAGTACGATTTGATTATTTTAGCTGATGAAATTCATTCTGATTTGGTTTATGCAAATGCTCAACACCAATCTCTGAGTCACTTGGCTTTAGAGGCTGAAAAATTATCATCCTTACCAACTGAGGAGGTTCACTGCATCATCACGGCTGTTTCGCCAAGCAAAACCTTTAATATTCCAGGATTAGGCTTATCTGCATTGATCGTACCCAACAAGGCGCATCGTCAAGCGATTCAATCGCACCTGAATACTATGGGGGTTTCAGTGACCAACCCATTTAATCTTGTCTCATTTGAGGTTGCCTATCGCGAAGGGGGTCCTTGGTTAAACGCGTTGATGGCGTATTTGCAAAATACTTGCAACGAAGCGATTGCGTTTATTAAAATGCATTTGCCAACAATCAATGTGATTCGCCCACAAGGCACTTATTTACTATGGCTAGATTGCCGAAGTTTAAATCTCGATGACGATGCCTTAAACCGTTTTTTTATCCAAGAGGCCAAACTAGGCTTATCCCCCGGCGCCATGTTTGGTTGTGGTGGCGAGGGCTTTATGCGCATGAACATTGGCAGTCCAAAATCCCATGTGATGGCTGCCCTTACACGGTTAAAAGTTGCCTTAACGACTAAAAGCGTTTAACTGAACCTAAACGACTAAAAGCCTCTACACGCTTTGGTTGAGCAAATAAAATTAAAAACCAATACTATTAAAGTATAAATTTGAGGCAATCAGGATGGTTAATATTAGACATGTTGCTTTGCTATTGTTCGCATGCAAACACCTTAGGTTTTGCGTTTTAGTGATAACGCGTTCACACAATAGCGAAGCCTACTGGGGGCGGGGCCGTCTGGAAAGACGTGGCCTAAATGTGCATCACAAGTATTACAGGTAATTTCTACACGTGAGCGACTCATGCTGTCGTCATTAAAGTAAGCGACAGTATTTTCATTAATAGGCTGTGTAAATGAAGGCCATCCTGTTCCAGAATCGAACTTCTCTGTTGAGTCAAATAACAATGTATCACAACAAGCACAAGCATATAAGCCAGGCTCAAAGTGTGTGCACATTGGTGAGCTAAAAGGACCTTCAGTTCCTGCATTACGAGTCACTTCATACACGTCGTTGGGTAGTAAGCTGCGCCATTGTTCACTTGTTTTTACCACACGCTGATTGGCGAGCGGATTGGCGTGAGTTACAAATTTTTCAATATCTTGCCAAGTAAGCATTTTAGTTTCCAGTTGATTAATAAGTTACCACATATGATGTGATAGGTTTTTTAAAAACTAGTTCTGTTCAATCGCAGCATAAATTTCAAATGATATTCCGTCATAAATAATATGACATAAAGAATAATCTGCGCTACTTTATTGTGAGCTCTCGTATTATTGCGCGCACTTATTACCAAGATTTGCGCGGAAAGCTTCGGTGTTCAGCCCGGAGATGGATAGCGCGAGCTCCGGAGGTGCTCATGATGTTGGTGTTCTCTGATTTTCAACGTATTGTTTAATCACTGACAGCGGAGCGCCTCCGCAGGATGCCGCGAAGTAAGAAGGTGACCACAACACGTTCTTCCGATAACGATGAGTAATGTCAGGACGCTCTTTTCTAAGCAAGCGACTCGACACCCCTTTTAAGCTATTCACTAACGTTGACAGTGGAGATTCATAAGAGTTTGGTGCCAGTAAAGGATCATTAAGCTTTTCTAAGTACTAATTCTATTAAACTAATTGTTTTGCAATAACAGTGGGTATATTTTTTGGAGAATGGATGCGTAATTGTTTGTTCACATTCATTCTACCGAATACAACTGTTATGTCTTTAGTGGATACGCCAAATTTATCAGCTAGAAATTTAACCATATGGTCTGTGGCTCTACCGGCCACAGGAGCGGCTGTGACACTAATTTTAAGTTGATTGCCTTTTGGTTTCCCAATAGCATCTTGCTTTGCGCTAGGAGTTCCAAGAACATTGATGACTAATACATCACCATCCCAGCCACAAAATGATTTCATATCAAATTTCTTTATTGCAGCATTGCTGTCTAAATTGGTAGTGTTAGTTTCAACTCTGTTTTTTGAGATTTTTTTCTTCATATTTTATTCATGTGAATACACAATAATTGCCATCGAGTAAAGATTATCAAATTGATGTTAATATAATTTATGACTAACCTCAAATCCATTGATCAATAATGATCGCAATTCTTGAAGCTAAGCGTGCTGGACTGCTCACTAGGAAGCATTGGTTTAATAATGTACTAGCAGGAATAGTTGTTGGAGTTGTAGCACTACCCTTAGCGATGGCTTTTGCGATTGCGTCAGGCGCTAAACCTGAGCAAGGTATATATACAGCAATTGTGGCGGGTACTTTAACGTCACTCTTTGGTGGAAGTAGATTACAAATCGGCGGGCCTACTGGGGCCTTCATTGTTATCCTGGCAGGCATTACGTCCAAATATGGAATGGACGGATTGCAAATTGCCACTTTAATGGCTGGATTCATGATGATGATGATGGGACTGACCCGTCTTGGCGCTGTCATTAAATTCATTCCTGATCCGGTTATTGTTGGTTTTACCAGCGGCATTGGAGTCATTATTTGGGTAGGGCAATGGAAAGACTTTTTTGGATTATCTCTAATAGTCGGCGCAGAGCATTTTCACCAAAAGTTCTGGAGTTTGGTACAGGCCTTTCCTGAATTTAATTTACATACTACAGCGCTTGGTTTGCTAACCTTGCTAACCCTGATTATTTCTCCACGTATCTTTAAGCGCATCCCCTCACCTTTAGTGGCCATGGTGTTTGCGACGGCCGTACAGTGGTACTTTAATTTTGATGGGGTAGCTACAATTGGCAGTGCCTTTGGGGGCATTCCACAGGCCTTACCGAGCTTTAAAATCCCTGCAGCCACCTTTTTACAGGTACTGCAATTAATTGGCCCTGCGTTTACCATTGCGCTTTTAGGCTCTATTGAGTCCTTGCTATCTGCAGTGGTGGCAGATGGAATGTCTGGCAGTAAGCACAATCCTAATCAAGAACTCATTGGTCAAGGCATTGCTAATATTTTTTCACCTTTATTAGGCGGCTTTGCCTCAACGGGTGCGATTGCAAGAACAGCCACTAATATCCGTAATGGAGGAACGAGTCCTTTAGCTGGTATCGTCCATGCATTAACTCTGGTTGTGATTGTATTGATGTTGGCGCCATTAGCCTCCCATATTCCATTGTGCGCGTTATCCGCCATTCTTTTTGTTGTGGCTTACAATATGAGTGAACTACATCGCTTTTCTCGTATGGTAAGAACTGCACCTAGGTCAGACGTTGTAGTCTTGTTAATTACATTTTTACTAACGGTGTTCGGTGATTTGGTTATCGCGGTCAATATCGGCGTACTACTTGCCTGCTTACTCTTTATGAAACGGATGTCTGAGACTTTTGTAATTGAACAGCAGTTACAAGAGGATTTGAAGGCTGAAACTGGCGGTATTGATTTTAAACTACCCAAGAACACTGTAGTATTTACGATGGAAGGTCCTTTCTTTTTTGGAGCTGCTCAGCATCTAGAAAGCGCATTAGAGGATGTTCACGGGCATGCTGAAATCTTAGTATTGCGACTTGGACTAGTCCCATTCATTGACGCCACAGGTATACAAGCACTTTTTGCTTTGCTTGATACCTGTAAGCATCACAAGACGCGACTCGTGTTTAGTGAAGTACGCCCAAATGTACTTAGAAAGTTTAAATCAGCGGGAATACTGGAACAGTTGGGTCAAGGCAATATACTTAAACAAGTAAATGAATTAACTTAATCATACTGAATGTCGGTTATGGGTCGGAAGTCCCAAAATTTCTTACACCCATCTACTTTAGTTTCTTAGCGTTTGATATATCTGTTGGCGTATCTGAAGTCGTCGTTCCTGGCTTGAATGAGGTTTTGATGTAATGGTCGCCATCTTTAGAAATGCGAGTTTTCCATCCGGTAGTCCATTCAATTAAAATTGCACCATTTTCCTCTTTCCATGAGCCATGCTTCATTGCCTCGCCATGCGTTCCAGAGGCCCTGCCGTCTAAACTTAATGTTGCTTCGTATGAACCGCCATGCGTGTCACTTAATAACCAAGTGCCATCGAACTCCCCAGCAAAACTTATATTAGAAACTCCAAGTAATACCCCAAGTAGCAATAAGCCTAATAGTTTATTAACTTTCCCCATCATCTTTACTCCTATTTTAGATATTGTTGACATAAATAATTCTAGTCTTAATGCAAATTCATTACCAGTTTTGGAGTTAAGATTAAGAGACTTATATAGCACATTCACCATATGATGAACGGTAGCTTAGGGTTGGAAGTGACGTTTTTGAATGCCTGCATTGAGAAAATTTTATGTTGATTATCGCCAAAGGAGTGCTTAGGTAAGGAGTTTTCTAAATCTATGGCTTCGTGGTAAATAAACGAGAGACAAAAACAAGCCCCGCATGCGGGGCTTGTTTTATTGAGAATGACGAATTTTTAATTTCGTCTTTGCAGCTAACTGACGTTAGTTGAAAGTTTGCTGCAACTCAATTACATCATACCGCCCATTCCGCCCATACCACCCATGTCACCACCGCCCATTGCTGGACCGTCTTCTTTAGGTAACTCAGCAACCATACAGTCAGTCGTTAGCATTAAGCCAGCTACTGATGCAGCATTTTGCAATGCTGAACGCGTTACTTTAGTTGGATCCAAAATACCCATTTCGATCATATCGCCGTATGTTTCGTTAGCAGCGTTATAGCCATAGTTGTCTTTACCAGCAGCTACATTATTTACAACTACTGATGGCTCTACACCAGCATTTTGTACGATTTGTCGTAATGGTTCTTCAACTGCACGTAATACAATTTTAACGCCAGCATCTTGATCGTGGTTATCGCCTTTTACTTTAGCAATAGCAGCACGAGCGCGAATTAAAGCTACACCACCACCAGCCACAATGCCTTCTTCAACCGCTGCACGTGTTGCGTGCAATGCATCTTCAACGCGTGCTTTTTTCTCTTTCATTTCGATTTCAGTTGTTGCGCCAACCTTAATGACTGCAACACCACCAGCTAATTTAGCTACGCGTTCTTGTAGTTTTTCACGGTCATAGTCGCTAGAAGCTTCTTCAATTTGAGTTTTGATTTGTGCAATGCGTGATTTGATATTAGCTTCAACGCCATGGCCATCAATGATGATCGTATTTTCTTTACCCACTTCAATACGTTTAGCTTGACCTAAGTTCTCAAGGGTAACGTTTTCAAGTTTCAAGCCTACTTCTTCAGCAATCACAGTACCGCCAGTCAACATGGCAATATCTTCTAACATCGCTTTACGGCGATCACCAAAACCAGGTGCTTTAACCGCTGTTGTTTTCAAAATACCACGGATGTTATTCACAACTAGTGTCGCTAGAGCTTCACCATCAACATCTTCAGCAATAATTAATAATGGGCGACCTGATTTAGCTACCTGCTCTAAAGTTGGTAATAAATCGCGAATGTTTGAGATTTTTTTATCATGCAACAATACATATGGGTTATCTAACAATGCAATTTGACGCTCTTGATTGTTGATAAAGTAAGGTGATAAGTAGCCGCGGTCAAACTGCATACCTTCAACTACATCCAACTCACTTTCTAAGCCTGAACCGTCTTCAACAGTAATCACGCCTTCTTTGCCTACTTTGTCCATTGCATCTGCAATGATTTTGCCGATAGCTTCATCTGAGTTTGCTGAGATAGAGCCAACTTGAGCAATTTCTTTACTGGTAGTACATGGTTTTGATTGTGCTTTTAAGTCTGCAATGGCGGCAGCTACTGCTTTATCAATACCACGTTTTAAATCCATAGGGTTCATGCCAGCAGCTACTGATTTCATGCCTTCGCGAATAATTGCTTGGGCAAGAACTGTAGCTGTTGTTGTGCCGTCACCAGCGATATCAGAAGTTTTTGAAGCCACTTCCTTTACCATTTGAGCACCCATGTTTTCAAATCTGTCTTTTAATTCAATTTCTTTAGCGACAGAAACGCCATCTTTAGTGATGGTTGGTGCGCCAAATGAGCGCTCTAATACTACGTTGCGGCCCTTAGGACCTAAAGTCACTTTAACCGCGTTAGCTAGAATATTTACACCGTTAGTCATTTTTTGGCGAACTTCGTCGCCGAATCTTACGTCTTTTGCTGCCATCTTAAATTCTCCTGATAGTTCTTAATTTGATTGAATGTCAATCAAGCAATAAATGTGTTGAATTATTCAACAATCGCCATGATGTCTTCTTCACGCATCACTAATAATTCTTCGCCATCGACCTTAACGGTTTGGCCCGCATATTTGCCGAACAATACTTTGTCGCCGACTTTAACGTCTAAAGCGATCAGTTTGCCGCTGTCATCTCTTTTGCCTGAACCAATAGCTTGGATCACGCCTTGGTCCGGTTTTTCTGTTGCGCTATCAGGAATAACAATGCCTGATGCAGTTGTACGCTCTTCTTCAGAACGTTTAACGATGACGCGGTCGTGTAAAGGACGAATTTTCATACGATTTCTCCAAAAATTAAATGACACAAACTAATAAGCTACTTAAATATTTAATAAAACTAATCTAACAAAACTCAATCAACTGTGAGTTAAGCGCTTGTATTGCAAATGGGAATACTTCACCATTCAGAGCGAGCGCAATTTTAGCACTCAAACCCATAGAGTGCTAGTGATGGGGTCGTAGCTTGTTATTTCAAGGGCGCAACTATAAAAAAGTCACTTAAGCGTGCTTGTAATGAAGAGTTATTGCGGTTTATATTGGATTTGATGGTGGAAATTATTTGTCAAAAACCTTATGCTGTATAACAACTCTTTAGAGAAGTCGGCACATGAACCAAAATGAATCAGCGATTGAACAAATCAACCTTGGCTATAACGACCAGGAAGATCGTTTATTGCTGAAGTTAGGACTTGCTGATCAATCAGAGATCGCGGTATGGATTACGCGTCGTATTTGTAAACTGATGTCTGAGTTGCTACAAAATAGTACAGGGCAACAAGTCACTAGTGCCGAAGATTTAGTTTCATCGCCAATATTGAATAGTAGAAATCAAGCTATAGCGAGTTTTGCACGAGAAGTAGCCGAACAAGAATCTAAGCAGCAGATGGACTTTAAATCAGTGTATATAACTGACCGGGAAGCTAGATCTGCCCAACCGCTAATCGCAATGCAATGCGTGATTGCTAGCGCCGAAGGCCAGCCATCTCAGTTAGAGTTACACTGCCAAAATGGACAAATTGTAAAAATGGCACTGACTTCAGAACTGGTGCAGGCTGTGCTCAGTATGGTGCAACTTTCAACTCGCGAAGCTGGGTGGGATTTGCCGCAACCAGCGAACAATACACAAGTCAACGTAATCTCAACTCAGCAAGTGTTACATTAAGTCATGGAATACCGTCAATTAGGAAATACCAATCTTAAAGTTTCAGCAGTTTGCTTGGGGACTATGACTTACGGTGACCAAAATACCGAAGCCGATGCGCACGAGCAGTTAGACTATGCGCTAGCGCAAGGTGTTAATTTTATTGATACCGCAGAGATGTACCCTGTGCCACCCAAGGCAGAAACCTATACTCGCACTGAAACCATGGTAGGCACTTGGCTTAAAAAACAAGCGCGTGACCAGATTGTTTTGGGTGGAAAAGTTGCCGGTCCACGCCGTGGAATGCATTGGATACGCGGTGGCCCCCCCTCTTTAGATCGAGTCAACATTCGTGCTGCGATTGAATGTTCGCTAAAACGTCTGCAAACAGACTATATAGATGTCTATCAACTGCATTGGCCCGAGCGTAATGTGCCGATGTTTGGACAGTATCTATTTGATCCGGCCAATGAATATGTGTCTGGTATTTACCAGCAGGGCGAACAGCATGCTTGGGTGTCAATACAAAATCAGCTGGAAACGCTGGCCGAATTAATTCAAGAAGGCAAAGTGCGTTATATTGGCCTTTCTAATGAGCAGCCATGGGGTGTGATGGAGTTTTTACGTATTGCCAAAGAGTATAATCTGCCAACTATCGCCAGCGTGCAGAACTGCTACAACCTGATTAATCGCGGTATGGAATTTGGTATGTCTGAAGTGTTATACCGTGAAAATGTAAGCTTGCTTGCCTATTCTCCATTAGCCTTTGGCCATTTAACAGCTAAATATATAGATGATCCTGCTGCTAAAGGGCGCGTAACGCAATTTTTGGGGTATGCACAACGCTACAAGAAGCCTAATGTGGTTCCGGCTAGCACTGCATATGCCAAGCTGGCGAGACAGCATGGTCTGACACCAACGCAAATGGCATTATCCTTTGTCTATCACCGATGGTTTGTCACCAGCACTATCATTGGAGCTACCACCATGGGGCAGCTGAAAGAGAACATAGACGCGTGGCAAGTTAAATTGTCACCAGAAGTCATGCAAGAAGTTGAGCTACTGCATTTGACTATGATGAACCCAGCGCCTTAAATAAGCGATGTATTAATTTTTAAATGAAAAGAAAGTACCTATGAGCAATCTACCTAAGTGTCCGTTATGCAGTTCTGAATTCACCTACGAAGATGGTGATCAATACGTTTGCCCTGAGTGCGCGCATGAGTGGCCCAAAGCTGGCGCTACCGAAAGTGCTGATGATGCGCGTGTGATCCGCGATTCCAACGGCAATGTATTGCAAGATGGCGATACCATTACCGTGATTAAAGATCTTAAAGTCAAAGGGTCGTCGTTGGTAGTGAAAGTCGGTACTAAAGTCAAAAATATCCGCCTAGTAGATGGTGATCATGATATTGATTGTAAAATTGACGGCATCGGAGCCATGAAGCTAAAGTCTGAGTTCGTGAAGAAAGCCTAAAGTTAACACCTGACAGCAACGCGTTTTCCATTATGAGTAATGAAACTTTATTGTCCCGCTCCATGCATGCTGTATGGCACCCATGCACACAGATGAAGCAGCATGAAGATTTCCCTTTGCTAGCGATTCATAGGGGCGATGGTGTGTGGCTTTATGACGCCAATGGCAATCGCTATTTAGATGCAGTAAGTTCATGGTGGGTGAATTTATTTGGCCATAATAACCCACGTATTAAAGATGCGATTAAGCGGCAACTAGATACTCTTGAACATGTCATGTTGGCGGGCTGTACCCATGAGCCGGTCGTCGAGTTGTCTGAACGTTTGGCCGACCTCACTGGCTTGGGGCATGCTTTTTATGCTAGCGATGGTGCTAGCGCTACCGAAATTGCGCTCAAAATGAGCTTTCACTTTTGGCGCAATAGCAATCAGCCCGCTAAAACAAAATTTATTAGCCTGCAAAATAGTTATCACGGCGAGACTTTGGGTGCACTCAGCGTGACCGATGTGGCAATTTTTAAAGACACCTATGCGCCACTATTAATCCAGTCGGCACAAATGCCTAGCCCTGATTTTAGATTGGCTGAAGTAGGTGAGAGTGCTGAAGATTTTGCTTTACGCTGTGCTAAACAATTAGAAATTTATGTGCATGAAAATCATGCGCAGTTAGCAGCGTTCATTGTAGAGCCTTTAGTGCAGTGTGCCGCTGGTATGGGGATGTATCACCCAGCGTACTTACGCCGCGCGCGTGAAATTTGCTCCCAATATCAAGTACATTTAATTGCCGATGAAATTGCCGTTGGATTCGGGCGCACTGGTACTATGTTTGCATGCGAGTCGGCTGAAATAACCGCAGATTTCATTTGTTTATCCAAAGGCATTACTGGCGGTTATTTGCCTTTATCTGCGGTACTAACAACAGATACTATTTATCGGGCTTTTTATCATGACATCACGAGTAAAGGCTTTTTGCATAGCCATAGCTATACAGGAAATCCTTTAGCCTGTAGCGCTGCGTTAGCAACTTTGGCTATATTTGAGTCTGATCAAGTGCTACAAGAGAATCAGCATACATCAACTTATATTTACAGTCAGTTGCAGCAGCGGATTGCTTCAGTTGATATCAATATTGTGCATTTAAGAAAGCAAGGCATGATTATCGCGTTTGATGTGCAAACACAGAACCCTAACTTCCCCCGTGATTGCTACAGCCAAGCCTTGGCGCATGGCCTGCTACTTCGCCCCATCGGTAATACCGTATATTTCATGCCGCCTTATATTATAAGTGAATCTGAAATAGATTTTATGCTTGAAACCGCCCTGAGTGCGGTGACTGCAAGTATGTAATGATGTTTAACTCGATAAAAAAAATATTATTGATTTTGGCTTTATGTCTGCCGCAGGTGGCTTTAGCTGAATTGCCTGCCACAGTAAATGATGCCTTAAAGAAAATAGGGTTGTCATCAGATAATGTGTCAGTTTATGTGCAGGCTTTGCCCGAGCAACCAGACCAAATTAAGCCAGCAATCATTGCGCACCAGGATGGGGTAGCGCTTAACCCAGCCAGTACCATGAAGTTGCTCACTAGCTATGCGGGGCTAGCTATGCTGGGACCAAACTATCGCTGGAAAACAGAAGTGTATAGTGACGAAAAACCACACAATGGCGTATTAGAAGGCAATTTGTATATTAAGGGTTATGGCGATCCGAGCCTGATGACTGGGGATTTTTGGCGGTTACTCAATAGCTTGCGCCAGCTTGGTATTAAAGAAATTAAAGGTGACCTCATTGTAGATAACAGTTACTTTGCACTTAAATTACT
>CAILXF010000055.1 GCA_903838125.1 uncultured Pseudomonadota bacterium
TCATCTTCCTGCTTTAAAATATGTGAGCCGCACTCTGGGCAAACTGTAGGCATTTCAAAGCGGCGCGCGTTAGCTGGACGGCGTTCTAGTAACACAAAAACTACTTCAGGAATTACATCCCCTGCCCTACGTACGCTGACGGTATCACCGACATGCACGTCTTTACGTCTCACTTCATCTTCGTTGTGTAATGTAGCGTTGGTGACGGTAACTCCGCCTACAAATACGGGCTGCAAACGTGCAACCGGTGTAATGGCGCCAGTGCGCCCTACCTGAACTGTAATATCGTCAACCACCGTCAACGCTTCTTGCGCTGGAAACTTGTGAGCAATCGCCCAACGAGGCGCACGTGAAACAAAACCTAATTCATTTTGCTGGTTAAAAGCATTGACTTTATAAACCACACCATCGATATCAAAGGCTAGCTTCTCACGTGCTAGTCCAATTTGATGGTAATAATTTTTTAGACCAGAGAGTCCTACGACTACATCACGAACTTCGCTGACTGGAAACTGCAGACTAGCCAAGTAATCCATTGCCATACTATGGCTAGATATTGGCGGCAATCCTTCGGATGCGCCTATGCCATAACTAAAAAATGATAAGGGGCGTGTGGCGGTAATTTTAGCATCTAACTGCCTAAGGCTGCCTGCAGCCGCATTACGGGGATTGGCAAACAGCTTGTCACCTTTGGCTAATTGCGTTTGATTAAGCTTCTCAAAATCGCGCTTCATCATCAAGACTTCGCCGCGCACTTCCAGCAATGGCGGTGGGCTTGTGCAATTTAAACGCATCGGTATGCTACGTAAGGTGCGCAAATTATGCGTAACATCTTCTCCGCTATAACCATCTCCACGAGTTGCGCCCTGTGTGAACAATCCGTGCTCGTAGGTCAATGTAATCGCTAAGCCATCAAACTTGGGTTCTACTGCATATTCTACCTGCGCTTGACCTAGCGCTTCACGGACACGCTTATCAAACGCTTCTAATTCGGCATCTTCAAATACGTTATTGAGCGACAACATGGCTTGCCGATGTGTAATGCCATTAAAAGCATTTGTCGCGGTGCCACTTACGCGTTGTGTAGGGGAATCTGGGGTAATTAGATCGGTGTGTTGGTTCTCTAAGCCTTGCAGCTCACGATATACGGTGTCGTACTCACTATCAGGCACCGCAGGTGCATCAAGCACGTAATATTCATAGTCATAGCGTACAATCAGCTTACGCAGCGCCAGGATGCGTTGTTCTACTTCACTCGGCATTTAAGAAAATAACCTGAGTGCGCTATCTGAGCCTGGCTCGATGCCACGATTTCGCATTGCGGCATCAATCACTTTAAGGTGTTGGCGGATTTTCTCAATTTGCGCATCACCTAACAATTTATTGTTGTCATCCACCATGGCTGCATTTAACCCTAATTCCATTCGTCTAGCGACCTGCACCATATGTGAAAATTCCTCTCCACACTGTTTTACACGCGGTATTTCCAACTGAAAGCTAACACCTTTAACGACAGAGCTTCTTAACATGTCAATGTTAAAAGGATGATCTTCACGGTTGGTCATTATAAATGCTGGTTGCGCATAGTCAGAGGGCTCTTGAGCAGCACCAAAATATTTAAAGCTACCATCAGCACTTAATGTCAGGCCTTGTGCCTCAGCTAGGCCTCTAAGCTTTGTGCCGGTAAAAGCGCCATTTTCAGCTTGGCCGAGATGAAAGCCGATGGATTGATCCACTTCTATACAGAAAGCATCTAACGCTGCAGCATTTCCTAACACATCCTCTGCACCATGCCATTCAAGACTGGCATTTAAGGGCGTATTGACGCTAGCAATCGCTGATTCAAAGCGCTGGTAATCTTGTGCCGACAATGCCCCTGCACGATCGGCCAACTGCAAGCTACAAGCCACCGCTGTAACTGGCAAGTCTAGGGTTGCATCATTAAGTAAAGTCCAGTGCTGATTAGGACCCAAAACGTTGATAAAAACGGGTTTGTCATAACCAGTTTGCAAGACAGAGAATGTTTGGCCGATTGCACTGACAGGCGTTGGGGCATTTAAATGCAAGATGGCGGTGACATCAATATTGGCGTCTAGCATCGTCGGTAGCTTGAATGAGGTGTCGGCTGCTGAAATTTCTTCAACGGCCTCTTCTTCGCTATCGTACTGACCAACTCTAGATTGTTGATAGCTAGCAATGGTTTTACCTGGATTACTGAATACTTCATCAAATATCGCTTTGATATCATCGTGCTGCACCGGCTTAGCTTCAGCAGGTGACTCTATTACTTCATGAGATTGTTCAGCGAATGTTGATGCGTCATCTTCAACCTGTGGTGTCTGAGTGAGATGTACCGTGTCTTCAAATTTTAAGTCTAAAGGTTCTGCAGACGCTGCTTCAAAGGTAGGTTCAATGACATCGATTGTCAGTGCGGTTTCTTCAAAGCGATCCATGGTCGGATCGACCTTTTCATCATAGCGCTTAGAGAAATCAAGCTTAGGTTCATTGTGCCCACTGCCCTCTAGTAAGACATCAGCGTGTGCGGTTGAAAATTTGGCTTGCGCCTGTTGATGGAATTTTTTTTCCTGCCACCAATTTATAAAAATAACGGCTACTATAATCAACGCACCAATGGCCATCAATGTTATTTGTAAATCATTCATTCCCGCTAAGCTTTCAACCATATTTTTTTACTAGATCACCAACTAGGTGGTGACCTCCTCAGCCATTCGTATAGCAGCTTCCATATCGACATCAACGATACGTGAAACCCCGGATTCTTGCATAGTAACACCGATCAATTGTTGCGCCATTTCCATCGTAATTTTATTATGACTTACATATAAAAACTGTGTTTTTTCAGACATTTTTTTCACGAGTGAACAAAAACGCTCAGTGTTGCTGTCATCTAGTGGAGCATCCACTTCATCCATCAAGCAAAACGGCGCTGGATTCAATCTAAATAAGGCAAATACCAAGGCAAGTGCCGTCAAGGCTTTTTCACCACCTGATAGCAGATGAATCGTGCTATTTTTCTTGCCTGGTGGTTGGGCAAAAACCTGCATCCCTGTATCTAAAATCTCTTCACCTAATAGCTCTAGTCGGGCCTGCCCTCCGCCAAATAGCGTGGTAAATATGTCATTAAAATGGCGATTAGCCTCATCAAAAGTCGCCTGTAAGCGACTGCTGGTCTCACGATCTATTCTGCGAATCGCCTGCTCTAGCGTGTCACTGGCTTCACGCAAGTCTAGACACTGACTATCTAAATAACCCTTACGTGTCGTTTCTATACCCAATTCTTCAATGGCGGCTAGGTTCACTGCCCCTAGTTCAGCAATATCTTCCTCTAGACGGGTTCTTTTAAGTTCTAAGTCAGCAACTTTTAAAGTTTCATTGCCGGCGCTTATCTTAAGCGCGACAATGGTCTCCGATAGCAACGCTTCGTCAACGCCACAAGCGTTCAACTCAGCTTGGCATTGCTCAAAATACAAGCGCGACTCTTGTTCACTTAGTCGACTTGCCTCTAGCTTGTCACGTAACGGGTGCAGCAAGTGTTCATTCTGCATACGCGTTCGTTCTTGTTGCTGCAGTTGCTGTTCGCACTCTGACATGGCATTGCGACATTCTAGTAACCGCTGTTCATTCAACTGCTTCTGATTTAAGGCAGCCTCTAAGTTCACCTTTAATGTTTCCATCTTAGTAGCATTCAAGGTTACTTCAACTTCATTAAAACGCATTTTTAGCATGCGTTCTTCATCAAGCAACTGATTAATTTTAGAATTTAACTCATTGATATTATTGTTAATTAACTTTAAATTAAAGTTCTTTTCTTGATGAGCACTTTCCGTCGATTGCAACGCATTTCTGTGCGAATTGAATGTGACTTCCAGCACTTGCTTACTATCTTCTGCACCCAACTTGTCGGCTTGTAACTGAGGTAAGCTAGACTGCATATGCGCGAGGGAAGCATCGTTATTAGATTTTTCAGCACTTAGTTTGACCAGCTTAGCTTCTGCCAATACGACGTCCGCATGCAGCATTTTTTGCCGTTGCAGTACGTGCGCCTGCTGCTGCTTAATCTGCTGCAGCGCTAAGTTAAATTGGTGCGCTTGCTGAGTTAAAGACTTTAACTGCGTGGCATGCATTTGTTGGGATGTGCGTGAGCTTTGTAGGCTTTGTTCTAACTGTAAGGTCTGTTGCTTTGCATTAACCAGTTCTTGCATCAGCGATGGCTGCTGTTGCTGTAACGCTTCCAATTGGGCTTGGCGCTCTAACACACCATGCAACAATGATTGCGCACCATAATAGGTCACGCTGTGCCGTGTATAGATATCGCCATGCTTGTTCACCAAGCTTTCGCCATAGGCTAGCTGTGAGCTTGCAGTTTTTGGGTTTACACCATCCTCAAGCAGATAGGCAGCAGCAAGCCAATCTTGCAGCACAGCTTGACACTGAGGTTCGACTTCATCAAACACCGTATGCAAACTTACTTTGTTTCCTGAGCTCTTACCCTTTGAAGCTTGTGTCGCTGAATGACTGCTGCCATCAGTGATTGCTAACGTTAATGCGCCTGGCGGTCTTTGCTGCTGCGTAAAATTGCTATGTGCAATGGCATTTAGTCTAGAGCCTAACATTGCCTCTACGGCGGTTTCCCAGCCAGGTTTAATACTAATCGTCTGCCAAATGCGCTTATCAGCGTCAAAGCCTGCTACTTTAAGCCAAGCGCTTAGCGTCGCTTCATTATTGCCACTGCGCATAGCTTGTTGAATTTTTAGTAAAGAAGCGAGCTCAGCTTCTAGTGCACTAAGTGCATGCTGACGGGACGACTGCAAGTCGCGACTTGCTTTTAACGCTAGACTTATTGCCTGCTCTTCTTGAGTGCTTTCTAGCGCATTTTTTTCTAAAGCAGATATTTCCAACTCCAGCGCACTCAATTGCGTTTGCTTATCTATCCAATCCCCATCATTTGTGACTTGCAGTCCAGCTAAATTTTGTTGCAAACGTTCCAACTGCTCATGGGTTTCGCTAATGGCATGCTGAATATGAGTCGCGTTAGCCTGCTCCAAGCGTAAGCCCTGCTCCGCTTCTAGTAATATTGAATGACTGCGATTAAAGGAAGCAAGAGCTTCTTCATACTGTTGCGCTTGAACTGGCAAGGCATCACGCGCCTTTTGAAGTATTAGCTCAGCACTATTGTAATCATCAGTCGCAGATTGCATTGTGGCCTGGGATAGCGCTAGTGTGGCTAGAGCATCAGTATGCTGCACTTGGTTTTTTTCAAGCTGAGCACCCAATTGTTGAAGTTGCAACTGCATGCGTTCACGCGCATCATTATTGTTCTTAACTTGGTTTTCTAAGTTAGAGACTTCTGCATTAGCTTCGTAATAGTGCGCCTGCGCTTGATTAAGGGCTTCAGTGGTGGTGGTGTGCTGCTGGCGTGAGAGTTCCAACGCAGTCTCGCTACTTCGTAAACTAGCCATTTGCGCTTCAAGTTCATTCACTAGCTTTTGTACCGTCCGTTGCGCTCTTTCCCAAGAGTTGCTAGCTTCACGTTTTTTAAATAACCATATTTGACTCTTGGTTAACTTAAGTGAGTCATGAAGCCGATGGTAATGCTCTGCTACGACAGCTTGTGACTGCAAGCGCCCTATTTGCGTATCAAGTTCGCGCAATATATCTTCAACGCGGGTTAGATTTTCGCGAGTGTCCCGGAGACGCAATTCAGTTTCACGTCGTCGCTCTTTGTATTTACTAATGCCAGCGGCTTCTTCTAAAAATACGCGCAGCTCTTCGGGCTTAGCTTCAACAATACGATTAATGGTATTTTGGCCAATAATGGCATAAGCACGACCACCCAAGCCCGTGCCTAAGAACAGGTCGGCCACATCACGGCGGCGTACTACCATATTGTTAATAAAGTAAGTGGAGCCTTTATCTCGCTCAATGACGCGCTTGACTGAGATTTCAGCGTATTGTGACCATTCTCCTGCAGCGCCACCCAAGCTGTTGTCAAATATTAGTTCAACACTGGCGCGTGAGATAGGCTTGCGGTTACCAGAGCCATTAAAGATCACAGCGTCCATGCTGTCGCCACGCATCTCTTTGGCAGAAGACTCTCCTAACACCCAGCGGACTGATTCCATTACATTAGATTTTCCGCAACCATTCGGACCTACTACGCCGACACGTTGGCCGTGTATATGTAAGGTAGTTGGGTCAACAAAAGACTTGAAGCCAGCTAGTTTTAGATGAGTAAGGCGCAAATTGAATAGTTTAAATTAGCTGTGTTTAGTAAAGCTGAATTTTTATAGGGTTTATAAGATTGTATAATAACTTTTTTTTAACGAAAATACCCTAATGTCTTCACAATCTCTTGGCGGAAAAGCCACTGCGCCAGCTAATAAAGCGCTAGAAACCTTTGAAAACCCTAATCCTGCACGTGATTTCCATATTCACATGGAGATCCCAGAATTCACTTGCTTATGCCCCAAAACGGGGCAGCCAGATTTTGCAGTGATTTACCTGGATTACATTCCAGATCAAAAATGCGTAGAACTAAAAAGTCTAAAGCTATATATGTGGTCATTCCGTGATGAAGGCTGTTTCCACGAAGCCGTTACCAACCGTATTCTTGATGATCTAGTTGCAGCAACCGAGCCTAAGTTTATGCGCGTAACTTCTAAATTTTATGTACGCGGTGGCGTGTTTACTAATGTGGTTGCGGAGCATCGTAAAGCAGGTTGGCAACCCCTACCCAGAGTAGATTTAATGCAGTTTGAAAGCCAATCTAATACTCGTGGCTAAATTTAAGTAAATTCGGCTGAAAGTCATTGACAATACAGCCCCCCGTCTTTATTATGGCGCCTCGCTGATAGCTCAGGTAATGAATGGCGAGAAAGTTGTAGGTTCGGGGGTATAGCTCAGCTGGGAGAGCGCTTGCATGGCATGCAAGAGGTCAGCGGTTCGATCCCGCTTACCTCCACCAAAATAGCTTAGTTTTTGTCGTAGTTTTGTAGTAGAATACTGCACTTGTAATTAGTAAAGAAATTCTTAGGTCCCCATCGTCTAGAGGCCTAGGACACCTCCCTTTCACGGAGGCGACCCGGGTTCGAATCCCGGTGGGGACGCCAAATTTTCAATAAATTCGTTATAAATCAACGGCTTACGAAAATTTAGCAGCGAATTTAGATTCTCTTTTGCCCAAAGTGTACACGTCTACTGTACACGACCGTGCAAAACGATCATGAAAATTCATTCACACTTAGTAATCCGCAACGGAACCTACTATCTACGCATCACAATCGATAAAAAAGAACACAGAAAAAGCCTTCGTACGAAAGACCCTGAAAAAGCACGACTCGCCTCATGTCATTTTGCTGTTACACTCGCAGAAATGAAATACTCAAAGCTGGATTTAGACGCGATCAAAACATGGACGCTAGAAACAAACGGCCAAGGTTTTAAACTCTCAACAGACGACACAGAAGCAGATAGAGCCAGTGCAAATTTAGCACTCGAAACGCTCCTTAAAAATCAAGCGTCCACTACTCAAACTCAAACTGCAGCGGAACCAACACATCAACTAGTGACGAAAACACTAGGCGAGGCCGTTATTGAATATAAAGCGCACTTAGCGACGACCAAAACTGCGGAAAAATCTAAAGTCATGGCAATGTCCGTCATCATGCAGCTAGTAAAGAATTTGGGCGGTCATTTTAATTGTGCGGAAATTTGCGATGATTTGATTGAAGACCGCTGGCTGGAGCCTCGCAAAAAAGAAGTGGCTGAAACCACAGTTAAACGCGACCTGTCATTTATTCGAGGCTTCGGTATATGGCTATCGGATCGCCGCCGCCGCCGTTACTGCCCTGCCCCTCTTACTTTAAGCATGACGGCAAAAGGTGAGCATTACGAATATTTAGAAGCGGCTGATCTCAATAAAATATTCGCAAATTTAACAGCAAACGCAGACATAGAAAAACCTTGGCAATTTTGGCTCGTAGCACTAGGCCTATATACGGGCGCGAGAATCGGCGAGCTAGCTAGTCTAAAACCAGAATATTTTACTGAAAAACAAGGCATTCAAGTAATGCATCTAGCTGGAACTAAGACACTTGCCAGTGAGCGTGATTTGCCGATTCATCGAGATTTAATTGCGCTTGGTCTATTGGACTTCGTCGCGACCAGGCGCAATAAGCATACACTTTTCGACCTAAATCATGCAGCTAAAAATGGCTCGGGGGCTCAAGCAAGCAAATGGTTTACCGACTATAAACGCAAAATTGGACTTGCTGATATGCAAAAATTTCACAGCTTCCGACCGACGCTGGTTGACTTACTTATTCAAGCGGGGGCTGGGTTTGAGGGGCGATGTCAATATATTGGCCATGATTCGGGCGGAGGCGTGCACGCAAAAACATATGGCAGACGGGGTCAAAATTTGAAGCTGCTTCAAAGCGACGTCGTCGACCGTATAAATTGGGAAAAATACTGTGGGTGGTCGCCTGACTTAATCGAGCTCAAGGCATACGCAGACAAGCTGCTGCTTTCTAAAGCCAAGCGTTCAGCAATACGCTGATCTTCCTGCTGCTACGACA
>CAILXF010000056.1 GCA_903838125.1 uncultured Pseudomonadota bacterium
AAAAGTATAGCACAATGAATAATTTTTATTGCGTTGCTCACTGCCATTCGGACAAGACTAGCCTTGATTTTAACAGTATTGCGCCAGCTAATAATGCAAATATGACAGCATTGGATACTAGAAAATAGTTTACAAAGTCGCCACATACAAATAGCAACTAATTAAAACTGGAATTAACTAAGGAAAAATATGCGTCAAGTTTATGCTTTTTTAACATGCTTACTTTTAAGTAGCACTTTACTATTTAGCAACACAGCATTTGCGGCCAACCCGCAGCTAGTATTTGAAACCAATCGCGGTGATTTTGTGGTTGAGCTGTATCCAGAAAAGGCGCCTAAAACTGTTGCCAACTTTATTAGCTATGTTAATGCAGGCTTTTATAAAGACACCATATTTCATCGCGTAATTAATCGTTTTATGATTCAAGGTGGCGGCTTTACTGCAGACATGGTTGAAAAAGAAACGCGTGCACCTATTATCAACGAGGCAGGTAATGGCTTGCTCAATGATGTGGGCACCTTAGCAATGGCAAGAACTGCAAACCCTAACTCTGCTACGGCACAATTCTTTATTAACTTAGAAAATAACCAGTTTTTGAATTACCAAAGTCCGGACCCGGAACTGATCGGTTACTGCGTATTTGGTAGAGTGCTCAAAGGAATGGATGTAGTGCGTGAAATTGCATCTGCCCCTACTGGTAACGCAGGGCCATATTCTGATGTGCCTAAGTCAAAAATTGTGATCCAACAAGTTAGACTGGTCGGTAAGGCCAATTAAGTAAAAGATACGACTTTATTATTACAAACTATTTTCACTATTTATTAAGGATTCAATGTGGTTAAATTACTTACCAATTTCGGCGAAATTACAATAGAACTCAATGCAGAAAAAGCGCCAATTACAGCGGCTAATTTTCTGCAGTATGTAGACAATGGATTTTTTAACGGTACAATTTTTCACCGTGTCATTGATGGTTTTATGATTCAAGGCGGTGGCTTTGACGTCAATATGAATCAAAAAGAATCGCTTGCTGAAATCAAAAATGAAGCTGACAACGGCTTAGCTAATGATATTTACACAGTAGCTATGGCACGAACTTCAGCTCCGCACTCAGCTAGCAGCCAGTTTTTTATCAATGTTGGCAATAACGATTTTCTTAACCATAGTGGGCCTACATCAAGCGGTTGGGGTTACTGTGTTTTCGGTAAAGTGACAGCCGGCATGGATGTTGTGGATAAAATTCGCAAAGTAGCGACTGGTAGCAAAAAAGGTCATCAAGACGTACCCGTTGAAAATGTAGTGATTGAAACTGCAACACGCAGCTAATTACTACTCAAGTCTTTCTAAAGACAATCTGAACATCGTCACGATTTATGAAAAATAACGAGAGTAAATCAGGATCAAGCCCAGTTCGCCCTGATTTATTTATCTCGGATTTGCATTTATGTGCCAGTCGTCCTGAGATCACCCGAGCTTTTTTAGATTTTCTAAGCAAAACCGCCACTCAAGCTCACTCGCTCTATATTTTGGGCGATTTATTTGAGTATTGGGCTGGTGATGATGACCTGGAGCAGCATCAAGTTTTGATTGCTGCTTTTAAAGCTTTAGCAAGTTGCGGGGTAAAGCTTTATTTAATGCATGGCAATCGCGACTTCTTAATTGGAGCTCGATTTTGTGACGCCGCCAACATCCAATTACTCGCAGACCCAACTTTAATTACTCTGCATGGTAAACGCGTGCTTTTAAGTCATGGAGACTCTCTATGCACGGATGATGTTGACTATCAAGAATTTAGATACCAGGTTAGGGAATCTCAATGGCAACAAGATTTTCTAATGCAACCACTAGCCAACCGCAAGCAACAGATTGAAGCAATTAGATTACGTAGTGAGCAGGAAAAATCGCAAAAATTAGCGCAGATTATGGACGTGAATCAAGATGCTGTAGCCACTTTAGTTAGCGCGTATAATTATCCAGAACTATTGATTCATGGCCACACCCACCGACCCAATCAGCATAAGTTGCAACTAGATGGTCATCAGGTGACACGATGGGTGTTAGGAGATTGGTATGAACAAGGGAGCTATTTAGCCTGTGACCAGAATGGCTGCAAGGCCGAGGCCTTGCCAAGCCTTTAAACTTTAGCGTTTCTAACCTCATTAGCGCGCACGTCAGCTGCTAGCTTATCAAGTACGCCATTAATGTACTTATGACCATCAACACCGCCATAAATCTTAGCTAACTCAACACCTTCGTTGATTACCACGCGGTATGGAATACTTAAATCAAACATCAATTCACAGCCTGAAATGCGTAAGATTGCATGCTCAACTGGACTTAACT
Source organism: uncultured Pseudomonadota bacterium (assembly GCA_903838125.1). Lineage (GTDB taxonomy): Bacteria > Pseudomonadota > Gammaproteobacteria > Burkholderiales > Methylophilaceae > Methylotenera. Next base: position 2,344 of record CAILXF010000056.1, read on the forward strand.
CGGCAATTGGGCGATCAATAAAGTCGGCTAGTTTAATATCTAGCGCCTCTGCATGCGTGACCACCGCTTCTAGCAACTGTTTGAAGTAAGCCTCATCTGCCTTGTTGTAATCTGGATCTTCCACCATATCACGAAAAATAGGTGCTAATTCAGAGTGATTTAACATGCCGCGATATACTGCTTTTAGAACTAGCTCACGTGATTTTCTACGGTTTTGACCTGAACTTTTTTTAGCAAAACTTTTTTTGGCTGGTTTTGCATGATTGCCAGCAACTTGCTCTTTAGCTTTATCTGCCACTAAAGTGGTTAACGCCAAATGCTCAGCCTCTGACTTCTCTACCTCAATCATAACGCTCTGACCAAATTAAACATTTCCACCGCCACTTGTGCAGCTTCAGTACCTTTGATATGCATACGAGCAAGCGCCTGATCATCATCCTCAGTTGTCAAAACGGCATTGGCAACTGGTACACCAGTATTTAACTGCACTTCAGATATGCCACGTGCTGACTCATTCGCTACGATTTCAAAATGATAAGTCTCACCACGTACAATGGCGCCTAATGCAATGAGAGCATCAAATTTTTCACTTAATGCCATATGTTGCAAAATTAATGGGACTTCTAGTGCGCCAGGTACTGTCGCTACTGTAATGGCATGATCACTCACGCCCAGTTTAAGCAATTCCTCTTTACAGGCGCTAAGCAAACCATCGCCAATATCACTATTAAATCTTGACATCACAATGCCTACTTGCATGTCAGCCCCATTAAGACTTTTCTCTATTTCTCTCACGTTTGTCTACCCTTGTTCATTGCTTAAATTGCATAAGCTAGCATTTTACCGCATATCACTAGCTTGTTTAGCCTATATCTCAATGAAATAAAACTGATGCTTTCTGTATAGTGCTCCAAATTCCATAACCAATTGGAATCAACACCAAAGCCCATGCCACACTAGTAAGCAATGGATGGCTTGCTGAGCCGGCCACATTAGTGCTATCAGCGTTACCCTTACTAATCACCAAAGATTTATCATGGGCAAGTTTATGCTCTTCAGCCAACTCTTTATCTGTCATAAAGTATTTTTCATCCACAGGTTTCACTAGGGCATTAGCAATAAAGCCAACCACCAACATACCTGCTAACACTAAAAAAATAGGCGCGTAGATTTGACCGTAAGCAACCCCAGATTCTAATCGGGTGTCATGCATATAGTTAACGATAACTGGGCCTAGAATCCCTGCAGTTGACCATGCCGTAAGCAGTCGGCCATGAATAGCGCCGACAAATTGCGTGCCAAATAGATCAGCCAAATAAGCGGGTATGGTAGCAAAGCCACCGCCATACATGGAAGCAATCACGCAGAAACTAGCAACGAACAATGCGAGTGACTTGAGCCCTGCCATATAAGTCATACTGCAATACATGGCCGCGCCTAAAATAAAGAAAATATAGTAGGTACGTTGGCGCCCCAGTTTATCTGATGATGTGGCCCAAGCAAATCTGCCTAAAATATTAAAAATTGATATTAATCCCACAAAGCCCGCAGCCACTGAAGCTGCGGCGGCTGTTAGTATCAAATCTTTCTTAATCTCTGCAAAACCAATATTAGCCTGCCCGATTAGAGCGCCACTAAACGTTTCCTGCAGCATAGGTGCGGCTGCACCAATAATACCAATACCTGCCGATACATTCATACACAGCACTAACCATAACAACCAGAATTGCGGAGTTTTATGCGCATTATTTAGATGTACATGTCGTGAGGCAATCATGGTGTTTTTCTTAGCTAGTGGTGGTGTCCAATTTGCTGGTAACCAACCTACGGGGGGGACACGATACCCCAAGGATCCACCTAGCATAAAGACAAAGTAGATTGCCGCTAATGCCACAAAAGTTTGCCAAACGCCAACGCTAGTAGCCGTTGCAAAATAGGCCATCAACTTAGTTGCGAGTGGTGAACCTATCATCGCCCCACCGCCAAAACCCATAATAGCCATCCCTGTAGCCATGCCACGGCGATCAGGAAACCACTTAATTAGCGTAGATACTGGCGAAATATATCCTAGACCCAGCCCGATTCCGCCAATTACGCCAGAGCCTAGCCACATCATCCATAATTGGTGACTATACACACCGTAAGCTGAGATTAATAAGCCACCGCACCAACAGATCATAGACACCAAACCGGCCTTGCGTGGACCAGCACGCTCAAGCCACCCACCCCACAACGCGGCAGAACAACCTAATAACACAAAAAACAGCGTGTACATCCAACCTAAATCAAATTGCGTCCAGTTGCAGTCGGTAGCAAACAACGCTTTAGCCGTGCCAGATAATTTTTCTGCAAAAGTTGTCGCACCTGCAGCACAGGCTAAGAGTGGCTTACCATCTCCATCCATTAAGGCATTACCTAGGGGCTTCCAAAATACGCTAAAGCCATAAGCCATACCTATTGATAGATGCACAGCTAACGCCGCGGGGGGAACCAGCCAGCGATTAAAATTAGCGTTGGCGGTAATATGCTCTTTTGAAAAAAAATCTGCCATTTCTTCCCTCTCATGCTGCAATGAAAATTTTAGTGATACACCATTTAAATTGGTGCAATTTATGTATGGTGTTACAAAATGAAACAAATGGCAAATGACTTATTTGTGAAATTTAGCTTGAGTGGTTTAATAATTTGTCATTAAATCGTCACAATAGAGTCATAAACTATTTATAGTGGTAAAACTTAAGTGTAAGTAGCGATAAGGAAAATACATGCCAGCCAATATATTAGTAGTTGAAGATGAACCTGCAATTCAAGAATTGCTTGCCCTTAACATTACCCAAGCTGGCCATAATGCCATGCGTGCATTAAGCGCTGAGCATGCGCAAGAATTACTCCGTGAAGCCATGCCAGATTTAATTTTATTGGACTGGATGTTGCCTGGCATGAATGGTTTGGAGTTTGCTCGTAAGTTAAAATCGGACACGCTAACCAAATCTATCCCTATTATCATGCTCACCGCACGTGGTGATGAATATGACAAAGTACGTGGACTTGAAGTGGGTGCTGACGACTATGTCACTAAACCATTTAGCCCACGTGAACTAAATGCGCGCATTAAAGCTGTGTTGCGCCGTCGCGCACCACAAATGACAGACGACCCCATAGAAGTAAGTGGCTTGCGCCTAGACCCGACCACGCACCGGGTAACTGGTAAAGATAAAATCATTGACCTTGGCCCTACTGAGTTTAGATTGCTACACTTTTTTATGTCTAATGCTGAGCGCGTGCATACTCGAAGTCAATTGTTAGATAAGGTGTGGGGTGATCGCGTTTTTGTTGAAGACCGTACGGTGGATGTCCATATACGCCGTTTACGCAATGCACTTTCTATTTCAGGCCATGAAGATTTAATTCAAACTGTTCGTGGTGCTGGTTATCGCTTATCAGTTCAGTGAGATGGAATCAATCGCGCAGGCAAGCCTGCGCGACTAAGTTGAATCTATTTAAACTTTTAATTTATTATCAAATTTATACCCGCTTAAATCTTCTGTCAGCAAAAACCTAGTTATAATAAGTCAGCTTTTTTGAGAGAGGTTTGCAAGTGCAAGATATACGCTGGAATGCCTTTTGGCTAGGCTTAACACTCATTATCATCTGCCTAATCACTTGGGCAAGCAGTAGCGCAACGAACGCTCTTTTAGTCTTTTCTGTAGTTATTACGGCCTATCTTATCGGCCATCTATACTGGCTACATCAACTCAATTTATGGCTTAAAAAACCAGTACTCAACCATATTCCAGACGGTTTAGGCGCGTGGGAGGATATATTCGGTGCCCTATACCAAGAATACCGCCGCCACTCGCGCAATCAAACCCAATTAAGCTCTGCTTTAGGGCGCTTTCGTCATGCCGCAAGCGCCTTGCCAGATGGCGTAGTCGTTCTTAATGCAGCCAATGAAATTGAATGGTGCAACCCTCCAGCTGAAGTCAAATTGGGTCTGGATTTGAAGCAAGATGAGAATCAACCTATAAACTATTTAGTCCGCCATGGTGACTTTGTGAGTTACTTACAAGCACAAGACTATTCTGAACCTATTAAACTTAAATCATGGCGCAACTTAGACGTGACCCTTGAAATTCAACTTATCCCTTATGGCACTAAACAGAAACTCCTGATTTGTCGAGATGTTACACAGCTAGAGAAAATTGAAACGATGCGTCGCGACTTTATAGCCAACGTATCGCATGAACTGCGCACGCCACTAACTGTTGTAGGCGGATTCGTGGAAACCTTATTGGATATGGAAGGTGCTGTGCCAGAAAGCACCCGTAGCTATTTCAATATGATGCAAGAACAAACTATGCGCATGCGTTTATTGATTGACGATTTGCTTACTCTATCCCATATAGAAAGTAACGTGCAGGCTCCTGAAAACATAGAAATAGACATGCCATCATTGCTAAATATGATCATCAATGATGCCAAGGCGCTTAGCCAAGGCAAACATCAAATCATTGCCAATATAGACCCTCATCTAAATTTATTAGGCGCAGCTGGTGAACTACAAAGCGCCATGAGCAATTTAATTAGCAATGCGATACGCTACACGCCAACTGGGGGTGAAATTAAGGTTAAATGGGAGCTAATTAATAACCAAGCCGTATTTAGTGTCAGCGACAATGGTATTGGTATTGAGCAAAAGCATATTGACAGGCTAACCGAGCGCTTTTATCGGGTTGACCGCAGTCGAAGTCGAGAAACTGGCGGCACTGGTCTAGGCCTATCCATTGTAAAACATATCCTAACTCGCCATCAGGCCAAGCTTGAAATCAACAGTGAATTAGGTATAGGAAGCACTTTTAGCGAAGTATTTCCAAAAGCACGTATTATCCAAAAACAGGTTGCTTTGTTCTAAAAGTGATAATATTTTAGCAATGAGAAACTTAGCGATTATTGCTATAACGCCGCTGTTTTTAATCTTAGCTGCATGCGCCAATACACCAACTTCGGCCAACTCTGGAAAGTCTCCAGAGAAAACTATTCCTGTGCAAGGCGATCGTAGCACTATTAATCAGCTGGCTAAATCTGATTTTGATCGCATGGCAGATGTAGAAATACACGAGAACACAGAAAGTCTGCGATTACTGATGTTAAAACTGTATAAGCGCAATCCACACGAACTACAAAAGAGCACTTCGGATGTCCCTGAGAAAATGGTTAACTGGGTGTTTAATGGCGAAACCCAGCATCATTACAAGTTTGAGTCGATGAATAATACGCAGGACACTGAAGCTATTTTTTTAGCCTTTAAACCGGAGTATACGGGGGATCGCGTCCTCGCTTTCATTGTGGGACTGCATACTATGCTATTAAAAGCCCATGATGGAAAAACAGATTTTTACTTTACTGACACCATTGATCCGCAACACCTCTATAACGCTGCCAGAAATTTTGAAATTGCTGCTTGGAAAATCTCAAACACTAGAGATGATCAAGGTAATTTATTTTTGTTAAGCAATGAGATTAGCGCTACAGAGCGAAACTTATCGTTTGAACGCGAGTTTGGAAAAATTATAGGTCGTACGGATTTATTCGCAGTGGCTTTGGCTGAAAAGTCGCAGCGCTTTATTTCACGTGTGATACAAAATCTTACTACAGCGGTCTTCCTGCCTTTTTAATGAAACAAACGTAACTCCCTAAGCTCGCTTGAATTTCGTCTCAAAATAAAAAGGGGCCTAAGCCCCCTTTTCTTATCGTTGAAAGCCAAAATAACTACAGCAATACCTTCTCGATACCACCTTTATTAACGCGCTCAACATATTCCTGCATCCAGTTTTCACCTAAAAGATGCTTAGCCATTTCAACCACGATATAGTCGGCTTCTATCCCAGTATCTTCCCCATATCGCGACAAACCTTGGAGACAACTAGGGCATGAAGTGAGGATTTTTACTTTTTCTTCGGGTGCGCCTACTGTTAAACCCATCTTAGTCATGCCTTTTTCCAACTCTTCCTGTTTACGCATTTTGACTTGAGTGGCAATGTCTGGACGGTCAACAGCAAACGTGCCACTTTCGCCGCAACAGCGATCATTTAACTGCACTTCCGTACCCATTAGCTTATTAGTGACCTCCATAGACTTGTAGGTTTTCATCGGGCTATGACATGGCTCGTGGTACATATAACGTGTACCGGATACGCCTTGCAAGCGAACATCTTTCTCCATCAAATACTCATGAATATCAAGCAAGCGGCAACCAGGGAATATCTTCTCGAACTGGTACTTCTGCAATTGGTCCATACAAGTACCGCAAGAAACAATAACAGTTTTAATATCTAAGTAATTCAGCGTGTTGGCAACCCGATGGAATAGTACGCGATTATCAGCTGTAATTTGCTGGCCTTTATCATGGTTTCCACTAGCGGTTTGTGGGTAGCCGCAACATAGATATCCTGGTGGCAATACCGTAATGGCACCAACCTCATACAACATGGCTTGCGTGGCTAAGCCAACATTTGAGAATAGCCTCTCTGATCCACATCCAGGAAAGTAAAATACCGCTTCTGAATCTTCGGTCACTTTCTGCGGATTACGAATCACTGGAATCATGCTGTCATCTTCTACACCCAACAATGCGCGTGAAGTTTTAGTCGGCATTGCCTTGGGCATTGGTCGATTAATAAAATGCACCACTTGTGCTTTGATTTCCGGCTTACCCACTGTGGCTGGCGGTCTAATTTTATCCCGAAGCAACCCAAACTTTTTAGCCAAACCATGTGCAAAACTTTGTGCTCGATAACCAATAGTGATCATAAATAAATGTAGAAATTTAATGGTCGCTGGGTCTTTAGCATTTAAAAATGCCATGCCCGCAGCCGTCACTGGGTTAAATCTTTTTTTACCTTGCTCACGTAAAAAATTACGCATAGAAATAGACACATCGCCAAAATCAATATCCACTGGGCATGGATTTAAGCACTTATGACAGACCGTGCAATGGTCAGCGACATCATTAAATTCATCAAAATGCTTGAGTGAAATGCCGCGGCGAGTTTGCTCTTCGTATAAAAATGCTTCAATCAAGAGTGATGTGGCTAAAATCTTATTACGAGGGGAATACAAAAGATTGGCACGTGGTACGTGAGTCGTGCACACTGGCTTACATTTACCACAGCGCAAACAATCACTAATAGAATCAGCAATTTCGCCTATAGCAGACTGCTCCATAATAATGGACTCTTGTTCCAACAAACCAAAGCTTGGCGTATAGGCATTTTCAAGGCCAGAACCTGCCAAAAGCTTACCTTTATTAAAGTGCCCATTAGGGTCAACTTTATTTTTGTAAGCAGTAAAACTATCAATCACCGACTGATCCAAGAACTCCATTTTGGTAATACCAATACCATGCTCACCTGAAATAACGCCATCAAGGCCAGTAGCCAAAGCCATCACACGTGCCACTGCGGCATGGGCGGCTTGCATCATTTCATAGTCATCAGAATTCACTGGGATATTGGTATGCACATTACCGTCACCGGCATGCATGTGTAATGCAATGAAAACTCGGCTCTTCAGTACCTTTTTGTGAATCTCGTCACATCGATCCAATATCTTTTGATATTCACGTCCAGCAAAAATATCTGCCATAGGTCGTTTTAATTCGCGTTTCCATGAAATGCGTAAGTTATAGGACTGCACGGCACGGAATATATTTTCGTATTGGCTGAGCGATTCTCCAGCGTTGCCGAGCACAGAAACTGGCGCATCTAAACTATTAAGAATCAAACTCCAACGTTGACGAAGTTCAGCTATCAACTGCAACGCCATCCCCTGCTTGCTTTTGACCATCTCAGCATCAGCATTACCATCTTCATCTGTCTGCAAGGGCAGTTCGCCTTGCATAAAGGCTTCCAATGCATCTACCAGCTTGAGCTTGTTATGAATCGACAATTCAATATTGATGCGCTCTATACCGTCTGAGTATTCACCAAGACGCGGCAATGGGATAACTACATCTTCGTTAATCTTAAAGGCATTGGTATGCTTAGCAATAGCCGCAGTACGCGCACGATCCAACCAAAACTTTTTACGTGCTTCTGCAGATACTGCAATAAAACCCTCGCCATCACGTGCATTACATAAACGCACAATATGAGAAGCAGCTTCACCTACTGCATTTTCATCATCTGAAGCAATATCCGCGATCAACACCATTTTCGGGCGTTGTTGGCGCGCTGCTTTAGTGGCATAACCTACCGCTTTAATATAACGCTCATCCATATGTTCTAGACCAGCCATCAGCACGACAGGGTCTTTTTTTGCGGTAGCGTCTAGGTAATCTTTAATTTCAACAATCGCCGGCACTGCATGTGACACGTTACCGAAAAATTCTAAGGCCACAGTACGCACATGCTTAGGCATACGGTGCAAGATAAAAGTGGCTGAAGTGATTAACCCATCACAACCTTCTTTTTGTATACCAGGCAAGCCTGATAAGAATTTATCTGTAACGTCTTTACCCAAACCTACTTTACGGAAACTAGGCCCAGGAATTTCTAAAATTCTAGGCTCTGCCAGCAGGGTTTTCATGTCTTCGGCATAACGACTTACTTTAAAGCGTGCCAGTGGTATATCATGAATTTTGCCTAGGTTATGGTCTAAGCGCTCTACCTCTAGCCACTCAGCATCTGGCGTCACCATGCGCCATGAGGCTAGATTATCTAATGCCGTACCCCACAGCACAGCTTTTTTACCCCCCGCATTCATGGCGACATTGCCACCAATACAAGAAGCATCAGCAGAAGTAGGATCACAAGCAAACTCTAAACCAGCATCACTTGCTGCTTCCATCGCACGGCGCGTGACCACACCAGCACCGCATTCAATCGTAGCAACCTGTCGAGAGACTCCTGCCAAAGTGCGCATTTGCACACCGCTATGCTGATCTAGTTTTTCAGTATTAATCACGGCTGACATTGCCGTTAGTGGAATCGCACCTCCAGTATAACCTGTACCACCACCTCGTGGAATAATAGTTAGTCCCAACTCAATACAGGCGCGCACCAAGGCGGCAATTTCTTTTTCAGTATCGGGGTTCAAGACCACAAACGGATATTCAACACGCCAATCCGTAGCGTCTGTCACGTGGGATACGCGTGCCAAACCATCAAATTGCACATTATCTTTACGTGTAATTTTAGTCAATTTCGACAGCGCTTTTTTGCGCAAACTGGCCACTTGCTTAAAGCCAAGCTCAAACTCAGTAACAGCATGGCGTGCCGCCACAACAAGCTTCAATACTTTTTCATTGCCAGCACTACGCTCATCAATCGCATCAATTCTATGATGCAAAGCATCCACTAGTGCTTTACGACGTTTAGGATTTTCAAGCAGATCATCTTGCAAATAAGGGTTACGTGTCACTACCCACAAATCACCTAATACTTCAAACAACATACGTGCAGAACGACCCGTTTTACGCTCGCCACGTAGTTCGTTTAAAACATTCCAAATCTCCTCTCCTAAAAATCTAATGACAATTTCACGGTCTGAGAAAGAGGTATAGTTGTAAGGGATTTCGCGCAAGCGCTGTGCTGGCTTGGCTTCTGCATGCAGAATATTGCTAGATAAAGGTGCGTTCATTTAGATTTTGATAAATAGCTTTGCTATTAAAGACCCGATTATAACATGGTGCCGACGCGCAAATAAGCGTAACAGTTGCATGGTTATTGGCACACCGCTACGTTTCACTCTTCATAAAAATTGAGTTGAAACGAGAAGCCAGCGTTAAAAAATTAATCATTACTGGAAGAAAACGATACACTAGCAATATGAATCATTTATTAAAAAAAACATTATTGCCGCTAATCATTTTAGGCTTACTTACATTTCTAGGCCTGCAACTAAACAATAAAAACAGTGCCCCCAAAGTAGTCTTCACCACTATAGATGGCACTAAAATCTCCATGGATAGCCTTGTAGCCTTAATCAACTTTTGGGCCACTAATTGCACAGTCTGCATTAAAGAAATGCCCCAATTAATCAGTACATATAATCAATTTAACAAACAAGGATTTGCACTCATTGCAGCTGCTATGCCTGATGACCCAACATCGCAGGTACTTAATTACACCAGACAACAAAAATTTCCATTTCCAGTAATGCATGATGGCTTATCTGAAATCAGCAGTCAATTTGGTGATGTAAATCTAACGCCAACAGCTTTGATCTTCGATCAGCAAGGTCATTTGCTAGAACAAACCATAGGTGAAATAGATTTTAAGGCCTTACATCAACTGCTCAATACTAAGCTTAACAATAAAAAGGATAGCGCCTAATGCTTTGGATTAAGGCTTTTCATATTATATTTGTCACCAGTTGGTTTGCAGGCTTATTTTATTTGCCAAGGCTATTCGTAAACCATGCCATGGTCAGTGATGATGCAACTTTAGAACGCCTAAAACTCATGGAGTATAAGCTGTATCGCTTCATGTTGCCTTTAGCTATTTTAGCGATTAGCTTTGGTTTATGGTTATGGCTAGGGTACGGTTTTATTGGTGGCTGGTTACACGCCAAAGTGCTATTGGTCTTGGTGCTAGTGGCTTATCACCTCTACTGCGGCAAACTCGTGCGCGACTTTAAAGTAGGCAAAAATCTGCATAGCCATGTCTGGTATCGCTGGTTTAATGAGTTGCCAGTTATCGTGCTGTGTCTTATAGTGATCTTAGTTGAAGTGAAACCATTTTAACGCCCGCCTAGTTAGATTTCTGGAGTCAATTTTAAGGTAATGGATATTTTAAATTCCACTTGGTTAATTAAAATGCTGTCAAAAGCAGACGCCACACCACAAGGGCGCATGCTAAGTCTTTTTGACATTTTAGATGACTGGCTAAACGCGCCTCAGCTTAACTCAGCCATGACGCAACAAACCCTATTATCCAACAATGAAGGCAAAACACTCCTGATTGCCTACCTCACTGAACAGGCAATAGCTTGTGGGGCTGCTAATCCAGCCATACTCGCTGAGCATTTAGTGCTGATTGCACGCAATGCAGCCCAGCAATCCATCCATCATCCCAATTGTGGCAGTTTAGCGCATGGCAGGAAAGCTGCTGCTGCGCTAATCTTGGCGCAGACACCGATCATTTGGTCGCCACTAAGTTTGCTAAATAAACCACGAGTCTATGGAATAGCCGCTAGCTTAATCATATTCCTTGGCACCACTATCCTTCTTTCCCAGGCCTTTATACACAATCATCAACATCAGTTAAACATTGCTAAAATTACACATCTGCAACCAGCAAAGTCGATGACGGCAGACTACAAACCAAAAACCTCATTAACAGCAGATGATGCGGCTACAATCTACGCCAAGTATGAACAGATGCGTAATGGTACTTGCCAGTTTCCGGAAGCCCTACAAATTCCAGACAAAGATAAAGCGATATATTTAGATAACGTGGTGGGAGGTAAACTACCCAGCGATGTCGGAGATTTAGCAATTGCGAAATTTTACTTAGAAAAAGTACGATGCAACTACACCCCTATGCTAATGGCGCATTCAAAATAACCACCTATTGGCGACCAAAATTTCATTAAATGATTGCTATTAGGCTATACAGGTTAGTATAATTAAGCCATGTCACCGCTACGCGAAAAAATACTCAGCACAGCAAGTCACTTATTCCAAACCCAAGGTATCAACTCGACTGGCGTAGACACTATTGTTGCTGCAGCGGGAACCACTAAAATGACTTTGTACAAATACTTTCGAAGCAAAGAGAATTTAATTCTGGAAGTGCTTGAAGAAGGCCATAAAGATTTTCAAGCTTGGTTAAGCGAAAAGCTCAACAGCAACACCAGTCAACCGAGTGAAAAGTTACAAAAACTATTTGATTTTATTGAAGAATGGGTCACTTCACCCAACTTCCGTGGAATGGGCTTTATCAAGGCTTCTGCTGAGTTTCCAAGCGAAGATAGCCCTGTGCACCAACTATCTTCTGAGCAATCACGTCAATTTAAGCAATACATTAGCAGCCTCGCCCATGAAGCTCATATTCAAGATGCAGACGGATTGGCGCTGCAACTTTCTTTGTTGTTTGAAGGTGCGGTGCAGGCCGAACAAATGATACGCGGCTCTGGGGCAATGACTTATGCAAAAAAAGCCGCTAAAATTTTAATTAACGGCGCTGCGACCCATTAATTAAACCTTGGATTAGGCTTGCTTGCATTAGGGCTTAGCCACGATAATAGTCGCTTATTCATAAATTGCCACTCCCATGCAAACTCTTATCTGCGGCTCACTCGCTTTTGACACTATTATGGTGTTTCAAGACCAATTCAAAAATCATATTTTGCCAGACAAAATTCATGCGCTTAGCGTAGCTTTTTATGTACCAGAAATGCGTCGTGAATTTGGTGGCACCGCAGGGAATATTGCCTACAATCTACAATTATTAGAAGGCAGCCCGCTGATTATGGCTACCGTAGGTGAAGATTTTGCTAGCTACCATCATTGGTTAGAGCAGAACAAGCTCAATCTAACCCATGTCAAAACCATTCCTAATAGCTTTACTGCTCAAGCTTTCATTACGACTGATATTGATGATAACCAAATTACCGCCTTCCATCCTGGCGCAATGACAGAATCACATCAAAACAGCGTGCTCAATGCCACCAATATCTCACTAGCAATCATTGCTCCAGATGGACGTGACGGGATGTTTTTACATGCGCGTGAATGTTATGAAGCAAAAATTCCATTCTTATTTGATCCAGGCCAGGGATTGCCAATGTTTAGCGGAGAAGAACTGTTAGAGTTTATTGAAATGGCAGACTATCTCGCGGTCAACGATTATGAGTCACAAATTATTCAAGACAAAACTGGGCTGTCTCTGGCTCAATTGGCACTTAAAGTAAAAGCACTAATCGTTACACTAGGCGGTTCAGGCTCACATATTTACGCTGATGATCAACGATTTGATATTCCATGTGTTAAGGCTGATCAAATAGTAGACCCTACTGGCTGTGGTGATGCTTACCGCGCTGGTTTGGTGTATGGTATTGCTCAGGGTTGGGATTGGCTTACTTGCGGAAGATTAGCTTCAACCATGGGGGCCATTAAAATTGCCAGCCGCGGTGGACAAAATCACTCACCAAGCCGCGCTGATATTGAAGCTATTTATACACAAGCATTAGTAAATGAAACTGGAATGACTGAACCATCATTGGTTGAAAACAGTCTGATTTAGTAAGGATTAATTATTTTTAAAGGAGAACCAACATGCGAATTATCCAAATATTAGTAGCTACACTGTTAACCGTATTATTAGGCGCATGCGCCAGTTCAAATTCAGGCTCGGTCTACAGTCGTGATGATGCCCGTAAAACACAAACGGTTAGAACCGGTATTGTAGAAAGCGTACGCCAAGTAAAGCTTGAAGGAACCAAATCTCCAATAGGCACTGTTGCTGGCGCCGCAGTTGGCGGCATTGCTGGCAGCAGCATAGGTCAAGGCAAAGGCAGCACAATAGGCGCAGTTATCGGGGCTGTAGTAGGTGGTCTAGGCGGTTCTGCCGCAGAAGAAATGATGACACGTAAGGACGCTTTAGAAATCACCGTGAAGCTCGATGGTGGCGGCTTAACTGCAGTAGTGCAAGAGGCCGATGAACAATTCAAAGCTGGCGATAAAGTACGTTTAATTGAAAGTGGTGGTAACACACGCATTTCTCACTAAAACTTAGTCCACATAAACGCTTCATTTTTTCATAATTCAATAATAGATTGCAATGATGCGCTACATGCGTGTCCTTGCAATCCATTTCAAATAAAGACTGTCAATAAACGGTCATATTTTGTTCACATAGTCTTAATCTTTGCTCACTACACTCTCAACATCAAAAAAGGGAGTGATGTCATGGCGAGAAAAAATACTGTACTAGAAAATTCAGCAGAGGCTATCTACACCAATACCGAGTTGCAAGCAGTTACGCAAAGAAGACTTTATATCAGCCTAGCACGCACACAAGCTGAAATTGAAGAAGCGCAACGCTTACGCTATAAGGTTTTTGCCGAAGAAATGGGCGCCCAATTATCAGGCACAGGCGGTTTGGATATTGATGGATTTGACCAGTTTTGCGACCATCTAATTGTGCGCGACAGTGGCACCCACCAAGTAATCGGCACCTACAGAATTTTAAGCCCAGAAAAAGCCAACGCTGCGGGAGGTTATTATTCTGCTGGTGAATTTGATTTAAGTAGATTAACCCATTTATTTGACCGTACCGTAGAAATCGGTCGCGCCTGTGTACATCAGAACTACCGTAATGGTGGGACCATTACTATGCTTTGGGCTGGCCTCGCTAAGTATATGAAAATTCACAATTATGAATACATGATTGGTTGCGGAAGTGTCAGCATGTCCGATGGCGGTCATGCTGCAGCAAGTTTATTTCACAAGTTAAAAGATGAATACCTATCACCCCTTGAATATCGCGTATTTGCCCGCAACCCTCTACCTATCGAGGCATTGCGTACAGATATGCAAGTAGCTTGCCCGCCTTTAATTAAAGGTTACTTACGCTTGGGCGCCTATATTTGCGGTGAACCTGCTTGGGACCCCTATTTCAATACTGCAGATATGCTGGTAATGTTACCCTTATCTAGAATGAACCCAAGATATGCTGCACATTTTCTAAAATAGTTTCTTAGAATCTGTAGCATCAATCAATAAAACTTTGAACACATCCCCTCACAATCCCATTTTGAATGGGATTAAAAGCACTAATAGAATTACGCGCTACTATAGAATCAGTCGCATCTCCACGCACACACTTGCTGGGGTGTTGCTGGTAGCTATAGTATTGCCACTTTCTAGCAAAAACATTAAATCACTTATTATCCAGTGGTGGTGTAAGCGCCTACTCACAGCCTTTAACATACGAGTTCTTTGTACGGGGCACGTACCACTTAAACATGCGCCTTTTAAAAAAACCATGATTGTGGCTAACCATATTTCTTGGACCGATATTCATGCCCTTAATAGCCTCGTGGCACTGCGCTTTGTTGCAAAAGACGATATTAAAAACTGGCCCGTGTTTGGTTTTCTAATGCGTGGGGCCAACACCCTTTTTATTGAACGTGGCAAAAGACAGGATGCAGGTCGCATCGTCAATGTCGCTGCTTTAAGTTTGATGTCCGGTGACAATCTGTGTTTTTTCCCTGAAGGAACGACTACTAACGGTAGCGAAATAAAACCGTTTAAGAGTAGCTTAATGCAAGCGGCTATAGACGCTAATGCCTCCATACAACCAGTGGCGATAAAATATCCAGGGCTTAATGGCAGCATCAATACGGATATCGCCTACGCAGGCGAAACCACTATGCTCGAATCGATGCAGCAATTATTGCTGCAGAAAAACCCTCTAGTAGAGTTGCACTTCTTCTCCCCAATTCACATTAAAGATCTGACCGAAGATAATAAAGATCGACGCGCATTAACCCTACAAATTCAACAACAGATTCAACAAAAACTGGAGCTATAGGTTATTAATTTAATTCAGGTGTTAATGGTTGATCTAATGGATGCGACTGCACTTGGCTAATCTCTTTGGTTTGTAAATTCATAGCGCTTAATTGACCACCCCATAAGCAACCTGTGTCCAAAGCATAGACGTTTTCACGCTGCTGTAGTCCTAGCGCTGACCAGTGCCCGAATATGACAGCTACATCCCGAGTAGCACGTGTTGGCACATCAAACCAAGGCATAAAACCTTCAGGTATGTCTTGCAGCTCGCCTTTGAATGTGAATTGCATCTCACCCTTTGCGCTGCACACCCTTAAGCGCGTCATCGCATTGGTGATGACACGCAACCTATCTGCACCCGTTAAAGACTCACTCCACCGATTAGGCTCATTGCCATACATGCTGGCAAGAAAGTCTAAATAATCTGCTCCCTGCAATGCAGCCTCCACCTCAGCAGCATAGCTCAGTGCTTGAGTAACCGTCCATTGTGGTAATAAGCCCGCATGAACCATAAGGTAATGATCCTGCCGGACAATAAGTGGTTGGTGACGCAACCAATTCAGGAGAAGGTCACAGTCATCAGCCTTAAACAATGGGTCAAAAGTATCGCCTCTATGCGCACGTACTATCCCATTCGCGACAACGAGCGCATGCAAATCATGATTACCCAGAACTACTTTCAAGCTTTCTTGGTGCTTATAGCACCAACGCAACACCTCAAGTGAGCCACTACCACGATTGATTAAATCACCCACAAGCCAAAGCCGATCAAGTTTAGGGTCGAAATTAATACGCTTCAGTAAAGCCTGAAAAGCGTGATAGCAACCCTGAATATCACCTACTGCATAAGTCGCCATCAACAAGCTCCCAAAAAAAAAAAGCCACTTAAAACTTTAAGTGGCTTTCTTAATATCAATTTTATAATGGCCGAAAAACAGATTATTTAAAAGTGGCTCCTCCAGCATTAGCCATATAAACAACTGCATTTGAAACCTCATTGTCAGACAAGCTTGAATTACCGCCTTTAGCAGGCATGCTGCGAATGCCATTCGTTGCATGACTGATCAAAGTTGCTTGACCTTGTGCAATGCGAGGTTTCCATGCCTCTTTATCACCAATCTTAGGTGCATTCATCAGACCAGCAGCATGACACATAGAACAAACAGCCTTAACGACCTCTTCACCTGTTTTATCAACATGCGGACCTGCATCCGCTGCGGCAACCACCACCGTAGCTACTGGTTTAATATTTTCTAAGACTGCTGCAGAGGTATCTGCAATAACCGGAGCTGGTGCTGGCGTAGATGCTGGACTAGCTGATTTAGCAATTAAGGCAATAATCAACGTGAGTGCTAAAATAGCGCCAGGAATTACCAACATTAATTGTACGAAGGTAGAAGCTTTATATTCAGTATTGTTATCGCTCATTACAGTTCATTCCTATGGTTAATTTTACTTTTTGCTATTATACCTGTTCATAGCCACAGGTAAAAGGCCATGAAATCCAGCGCTTTGCTATAATGCTGCTTCACAAGCGCCCGTAGCTCAGCTGGATAGAGTGTTGGTTTCCGAAGCCAAAGGTCCCGCGTTCGAATCGCGGCGGGCGCACCAAATTCTTAGTACTTAAAAAAATAAAGCCGTATTGCAAGCAGCAGTTTTAGCAGGCAAAGCATTTAGACTAGAAGCGCCAGTAGTGATCTACCAATAACGCGGCAAATAACAATGTTAAGTAAAGTATTGAATACTTGAACGTACTTTTTGCCAAATCATCAGAGTAATTTCTATACAATCCAATCACGTAAGCCAAAAATATGGCGTCCAGAATTAAGGCGGAAAACAGGTAAATCAAACCACTCATCCCCATACCATAAGGCATCAGAGATACTGCAATTAAAATAATGGTGTAGAGCAGAATATGCAACAAGGTAAAAGCCTCACCATGGGTCACTGGCAACATAGGCATGCCGACCTTTGCATACTCTTCTCGTCTGTATAAAGCTAACGCCCAAAAATGTGGGGGCGTCCAAGCAAAAATAATTAAAAACATAATGAGTGCTTCTGGTGACACAGTATTGGTCACCGCTGCCCAGCCTAGAATCGGAGGCATGGCACCTGAAGCCCCACCAATCACAATATTCATCGGTGTGGCTGGCTTTAAAAATACAGTATAAATAACCGCGTAACCGACAAATGTGCCCAAGGTAAGCCACATAGTGAGTTCATTTACGTAAAAATACAAAATAGCCAAGCCGCTACCACCTAATAGGGTGGCAAAAACCATGGTTTGTTTTGAAGACACATTACCTGTAGGAATAGCACGGCCACGGGTACGCGCCATAATCGCGTCAATTTTATGTTCAATCAGGCAGTTAAACGCTGCAGCCGCTCCTGATGCAAAGGCAATCCCGACTGTGGTGGCTAACAATATCTGGAGCGGAACCATTCCAGGTGTGGCTAGAAACATACCGATCATTGCTGTAAAAACAATCAGCGAGGTGACTCTTGGTTTGCACAATGAGAAAAAACTCTTAAGGCTTACACCCATACTGTTCTTAGTTGTGGTTGCTGCAATACTCATAAATCTCTCACACTTTTAATCAATTAGGGCTACGACTTAATAGTTAAGAATAATAGCCATTAGTAACAGGGATAATTATCGATACGTCTTAGTAATTTTAGAGTTCAACACGACTAAAACAATAACTAATAGCCCTGCTGTAAAATTGTGTGCCACCGCCAAAACTAATGGCAGGTGCAATACCAGGTTGGCAACACCTAATCCTATTTGGGTGAAAAGCACTGCTAATAGTGCAAATCCTAGTTGTTTTAACTGCCAGTATTTTAATACATTTAAGCCAATAAACCCCAAATAAATCAATGTGATCAGTGCCCCTAGCCTATGCGACCATTGTATAGCCGTGATAGAAGCTAGGCTTAGTGAGCCGCCACTTGAACTTTGTCCTAAATCTCGCACCATATGGAAGGCCTCTTTGAAATCCATCTCAGGTAACCATAAACCATGACAAGTTGGAAAGTCGGTGCAAGCGAGTGCGGCATAATTAGTACTAGTCCAACCACCCAAGAAAATCTGCATAAAGATAATCAATAGCGCAAATCGAATTGCAGTTTTCAAGCGCTCTGATTTAACTATACTCGTAGAGGAATTACCCCAATGTCTATGCGCTAACCAAGTCATCATAGCTAATGTTGTCATTCCGCCCAGTAGATGTGCGCTAACGATTACTGGCTTAAGCAACAAGGTTACTGTCCACATACCGAGCATGGCTTGAAACCCTATTAGCAATACTAAGAAAGTAGGGAGCCAGGCAGAAACCTTGATTTCTCGTCTGGCGCGCCAAGAAAGCGTACTCAGAGCCAGCACGATCAAACCTAGCGTACCTGCCAAGTAGCGATGTGCCATTTCTCTCCAAGCTTTTCCAACAAGAACCGTACTATGTGGATATATAGATTGTGCGTTTTTAATGGCCGTTTCACTTTGGGGAACGGTTAAGGCTCCGTAACAACCTGGCCAGTCTGGGCAACCTAAGCCCGCATCAGTCAAACGAACATATGCGCCTAGGACAACGACACATAATGCCAAAATAGCGCCGACAAGGACTAAGACTCTAAATAATCGGAAACTTCTGCTTTGAAATTGCATAGATTGACTCATCTCAGCCTGCCCAAGAATATCTTAATAATCGAATTAGGTCTTTACGAACATCGGCAAGTGGCACTGAGGATTGGTAACTCATCATGAAGTGCCCTAGTGGATCTACTAAATACAGACGATTACTAGCCATGACGCTTTCATCTTTAAGCTGAAACTGTTTGGATAAATTGACGGCCTCAGCCACGGGCTGATTAATAATAAACAGGTCTGGGAAGTCATTTTTAATAGCAGTAACATCCTGCATTGATGTAATTAATACACGCTGTGCACGTGGCATATCTTTATATAAGGATACATGCAATTGGCGCATATCATGTAGCTTATCTAAGCATAGCTTTTGGCAATCAGCTGTTACGTAGACAATACTCCAACGCTCTTTCCAAAAAAGTGGCATAAGTAAAGTAGCATCATTAGCTTTAAGCTCTGTAGATTGACTTAATAAACGTGGTGGCGTGACCAACTCGCCTAAACTAGAACCGTTTGGCTTCCAATTAAGCTGATACATCATGACCACCACAACAATGGGCACTATAAAAAATATAAGCATGTAAACAAATACCATACGGCCTTTTTTTTGCTTTTCTTGCTCTGATGTATGAATGTCGTTTTGCATCTTGTACTCTTTCAATAAAGTGATATCTGTTATTCAAAAACAGCTTGTATTCAAAATATAAATTTAATCTTTAGGCTTTACTATTATTACGCTCATATAGAGATAGATAAGTAAAGTTGCTAAAGCAAATCCAAACCATTGGTAGGCATAACCGATATGGGTTGCAATTCTTTCTGCTGGCACTTGCCAGTTACGAACAAACCCCCCCGCATCACTATTTTTATCTAACTTTATGGCCATACGAGACACTGCAAAAGGGGCAGTCCGCCTATAGAGCTCCATATCCATATGCTGCCATACTGTTGCTATTGAAGAGTTCTTATTAGCAGGCTCTTTAATTTCTAGCGTAAAAAACTTTTTACTTGGCACCCAAACTTGACCTGTTACAGTTTGCTGCGATGTAGGCGTATTAAATTTGGGTAATTCAGTATGCGTATCTTTACCTAGAATCCAACCGCGATTAACGAGCACATACTGTGAACTTTGATTAATTTTTAGTGGCGTAATAACATTAAAACCTACACGATTCCCTTCCACCTGATTATCTAAAAGGAACTGGTACTTTGGTGCATAAACACCTGTTACCTTAATTTTTTTATAATTCCAAACTTCAACATCTACCACTTTCAATGGGAAATCTAGTGCAGCATCAACCTCAGCGTGATTATAAGCAGCTTGTATCGAAAGTTTTTGCTGCGCTTTATTGTATTGCCATAAACCAAATTTAATGAAAAGTGGAATGCAGACTATCGTCAGTATTGTTCCGAGTAGTGAAGGCTTGAAACTAAAGCGGTACTTTTTATATTGAGTTTTATTCATAATTGCAATTGTTTAACACTCGTCTCATAATGCACATTCAAAATACAACTTGGACAGCATCATGTTAATAAAAGTTATCATCGTTTTAACTTTAATTGTAATTGTAGGCAGTTTATTTTCTGCATTATTCTTTTTAGTTAAAGATAAAAGTGGTGCTGAAAGAACTGTTAAAGCACTGACAATAAGAATTGGGCTTTCAATTTCACTCTTTATACTATTAATGCTTGGCTATTATTTTGGCATCATTGGTCATACGCATACATAATAAGATTTAATAAACTAAACTAATCGTTTTTTGTGCTTATAAAATAAAAAGGGCGATGCTAATGCATCGCCCTTTTTATTAACTTACATTAGAGCCAATAAACAAAGATGAAAAGGCCTAACCATACAACGTCCACAAAGTGCCAATACCAAGCCACACCTTCAAAACCAAAGTGATGCTCAGGCGTAAAATGACCCTTCATGCAACGAATTAGAATAACAATCAACATGATCGTACCTAACGTCACATGAAAGCCATGGAAACCAGTCAACATAAAGAAAGTAGCGCCATAAGCACCACTGCCTAAAGTCAAACCCATTTCAGTATAAGCTTCATGATATTCAAATGACTGACAAACTAAAAAGGCAATACCGAGAAGTACAGTCAGCAACATCCCTGCAATCAATTGATTGCGATTATTTTTAATTAATGCCCAGTGCGCCCAAGTAATGGTAGCGCCAGAAGTTAATAACAGCATCGTATTAATGGCTGGCAAACCCCATGCCGCCATAGGCTGCAATTTTCCTGGGTGGTATTCAACTCCAAGTACGGTTCCGCCAGGGCCTGATGAAGGCCAAGCGCCTAGAAAATCTTTATAAGGCGTAAACAATGGATCTAAACCCGCTAAGTCTGGCACCGATAATATTCTCATATAAAATAACGCACCAAAAAAAGCCGCGAAGAATGCTACTTCTGAACAGATAAATACGATCATACCGATACGGAAAGACTTATCTTCCCAATGCTTAAATTGGCCGGTAATGCTCTCCGTAATAATCGTGCCCATCCACTTAAACACCATACCGATAATAATCGCGGCGCCTATGTACATCATCCATTTACCTGGGGCTTGGAGATAAGCTAAGTCTTTACTTTTATCGGTCGCAACCGTAAAAATAAAACCAGAAGCTAGCGTTAGCAAGCCTGCAGATATAACCGCTGGATATACACTACCGTGAGGTACGTAATAATGATTGTTTGAATGTGTCGCCATGCATTGACTCCCGTGCATTTTTTATAATTCTATTAAATTTACAATGGCTAATTACCGCCATTACCTCGCCTTAAACTACTATCTTTTTGCAACATGAAACTACTTATCTAGCTTAACTGCCGGAAAAAATGCATATGACAATGTCATCTCAGATACATCTTTAGGCAATTCAGGACTCACATAAAACCGTAACGGCATTTCCTTCTCTTCGCCTGGCTTTAATGACTGTCTGACAAAACAAAAACACTCAATTTTCTTAAGATTAGAGGCCGCAATACCAGGTGTTACACTCGGTACCGCTTGCCCAACCACAACTTCATTTGTCGTATTTTTCGCAACAAAAATTACAGTTTCGATCTGTCCTGGATGCAATCTAACACTTGATTGCTTAGGATAAAAATTCCAGCCCAAGCCCGGCATAACATTAGTTGTAAATTGCACATCTACCCAGCGAGTATTATCAACTTTTGTATTTGCTGACTCAGCAGCTGTCGTATTAGTTTTTCCGTTTAAACCAGAGATGGTGCATAAAACGTTATATAAAGGAACTAATGCAAAAGCGAACAAGATGGCGCCTACAACCAACCATATTAACTTACCTACTAGCTTCTTATTCTTTGCATCTAGTTGCTGCTTAGCTGTAGGCGCGTCAACTTCGTCTAATGATGCCATATTGTAAACATCGATACGACATACCAAATTAAAGCAACGCCACCTAATATATATGCAATTTTCTTGCTACTGCCTTTTGCACCGGTTTCTTTATTTTCCATATTTTTCCAAACAAAACCTAGCCTTACTTTTCTTAAAAGTAAGGCCAGTATTTTAAATTCTATTTAACCGTCGGTTGTTCTGTGAAGCTATGATAAGGAGGTGGTGATGGTAGTGTCCACTCCAAACCCTTAGCACCTTCCCACACTTGATCAGTCGCTTTTTTACCACCTCTAGCGCAGCTGACAATGTTATAAACAAATAACAATTGTGAGAAGCCAAGTACAAAGGCTGCAATTGATGAAATCATATTGAATTCAGCGAACTGCAAAGCGTAGTCAGGAATACGACGTGGCATCCCAGCTAGACCTAAGAAGAACTGAGGAATAAAGGTTAAGTTGAATGATATAGCTGTCAACCAAAAATGTAATTTACCTAATTTCTCACTATACATATGACCAGTCATTTTAGGTAACCAGTAATAAGTGCCGGCCATGATACCCATGATGCCGCCCGCAAACAGCGTGTAATGGAAATGCGCCACTACAAAATAACTGTTATGGTATTGAGCATCTGCAGCAACGTCAGCTAGCACTAAACCAGTTAACCCGCCGATACCGAACAAGATGATCCAGCCCACTGCGAATAGCATTGGCGTTTCAAAGCTCATAGAGCCTTTCCACATAGTTTTAATCCAACAGAAGAACAATACTGCTAGAGGTAATGAAATTGCCATTGTGCTGTACATAAAGTATAGCAATGCTGGCACTGGCATACCTGCTGTGAAGAAGTGATGTGCCCACACAACAACTGCTAAAGCTCCAATTGCCCACAATGAGTAAACTTGCGCTTTGTAGCCATACATCGGCTTGCGTGAGAATGTTTCAAGAATTTGTGGAATGAAACCCCATACTGGCAGCAACAAAATATAAACTTCTGGGTGACCAAAGAACCAGAATAAATGCTGGAACATAATTGGGTCGCCGCCGCCAGCTGCGTCAAAGAAGTGTGTGCCAAAATGACGATCTGTTAACAGCATAGTTACAGCACCAGCTAATACAGGAATAGTCGCGATTAGCAGGAATGCAGTAATTAACCAACCCCAAGCAAACATTGGCATTTTCATTAATGTCATGCCAGGCGCGCGCATATTGAATAAAGTCACAATAATGTTGATAGACCCCAACACTGAAGAGATACCCAGTAAATGCACTGCGAAAATAGCAAAGTCAACGCCAATGCCGCCTTGCACTGACAATGGTGGGTAGAAAGTCCAACCCGTAGCTAAGGCACCATCACCAATACCGAATAACGCTAACGTGAACGGTAAAGTTAAAAGAATGGCTGAAGGCGGTAGTAACCAGAAACCCCAGTTATTTAATCGCGGCAAAGCCATATCTGGAGCACCAATTTGCAGTGGAATCATCCAGTTAGCAAAACCAGTAGCTGCCGGCATTAATGCTGCAAAAATCATTACTAGCGCATGTACGCCAATCAACTGATTAAAAAACTCCGGATTTAATAGCTGCAATCCCGGCTGAAATAATTCAGCACGAATCGCTAAAATCATGCTGCCGCCCACAAAAAACATGATCAGCGAAAAAGTTAGGTACATCGTACCAATGTCTTTATGGTTAGTCGTTGTTAGCCAACGCATAATCCCCGCAGGGTGATCATGATGCTCTTCATGATGTGCTACCGTTGTTGTACTCACTGCCTTCTCCTAATTACGCAAACAAAATAATTACTATCTATTAAACACTGCCATCTAATGCAACCTTGGCATTTATTAAACTATCGCTTACTGACGTGCCGCCTTAACTTGTGCTGGTTGCAATACATCGCCAACACTATTACCTAAAGCATTACGCTCGTAAGTAATAACCGCTGCAATTTCAGTGTCATTTAGTAACGCTTTCCATGAAGGCATTACACGCACACCGTTTAGAACGCGATCTAAATGACTATCTTTAAGATATTTCCCGTCCGCACCAAAAATTGGACCGTTAGCAATTTTACTTCCAGTTAGCGCAGGGAATGCAGGCGGCAAACCAGCGCCAGATACTTGATGGCATACTGCACAGTTTTTCTCGTAGACGCCCTTACCCGTTGTTACTAGTTCTTCTTTTGTCCACTCTTTATCTGCTCCTGCTGAGGCTTTGGCCAACTCTTCTTTCTTAGCTGCAACCCAAACTTTAAATTCCTCCATAGGAACTGCATCAACCACTATAGGCATATAACCATGGCCTTTACCGCACAATTCTTTACATTGACCGCGATAGGTTCCAGCCCTATCCACTTGCACCCAAGTTTCACGTAGGAAACCAGGCACAGCAACGCGTGAAGAACCAAATTGTGGGACCCACCAGTTATGTAATACATCCGTTGCAGTCATTAGCACTCGTACTTTTTCACCAACTGGCAGCACTAGACGATTATCAACTTCAAGCAGATAGTCAGCATCTTTTACGCCCTGAAAACCTTTTTCTGTTTGTGCTTTTGGTGTTGATAAATTACTGACGAATTTAATACCTTTAGCATCGCCGTCCATATACTCATACTGCCAACGCCATTGCGAACCAGTAATCTTAATTACCATTGTGGCTTTATCTCTAGTGTCTTCCATCATAATTACACTGTGATAAGCAGGTATACCCATAATCACAAAATCAATTAATAAAAGTATGGCGAAAGGAATCAGTGTCCAGAAAATCTCCACTGCAGTTGAAGGTGCTTTATCTGCAACTGGTTTGTATGATTTGCTTTTCCTATGGGAAAATATTGAATAAATCATGATCGCTAGAACGACAAGGAAAATAATCCCTGTAATCGTCATAAATTTATTATGCACATGCAATGTATCCAGCGCCATCGGGGTCGCAGGTAAAGGGAAATTCCAAGAGTAATCCGCATACGCATTAAGCGAAGCAAGCATTGCTAAAATGCCTAAGCCAATTTTTCTAAAACCTTGCATAACACTTGCTCCAAAACTAATTAATAAATATTTCTTAATTTTTCTCTGAGCTCACGCGCAAACATTGTGCGTTGCCCATCATTTATAAAATACTTTCCAAACTCAACTTCTTTACCATGAGAACTAATGAAAAGCCCTCTTTTACTACTTTTACCTTTATCCTGCATGACGTCACGCACACTTATTTGCGCCCAATAACGCTGAAATATCATCATCGTAAAATCTTTATGATTCTTTTTCTCTACGATTACTTCATCACCAACTATCGTAATGCTTTCATAATCATCTGAATGTAGATACACGCTATAAAAAGCATAGGACAATGCCACGATTTCTATACCTGCGAATGGCAACACCAACCAAGCACCGATAAGTGAGAAACCAACAGCAACCACTAAAACAATCACAAATAATGCCATCACCACCTTCACGCTACTTTCTGGTGAAAGCGAGTTATTTGGCCTTAAAATTATTTTATTAACGTTATCTAATGCTTCCACACATTACCTTTGGGTTAACAAATTTAAACTTAACATGCGCTTGGTATCTGATGGTACATTTTGTCGCATCAGAAAAATATCACAAAACCAAGCTTCACTCAAGCTAATTGTTACAATCTTGTAACAATTAGCTTTAATGCGAGTGCGATTAATGACCGTAGTTCCATTCACTTTAAGTGCTGATTAAACTGCCTATTTAGCATTACGCATACATGTTTGCATTTCACACGGGTTGATCTGCTTTATATTAATATTGCTGACAACCTCAGACTCATCAGGTATAGCAAATGCAACCAGTAAAAAATCTAAATACTTAAATGTCTACCGCGTTTAAATTCATGAAATAAATCAAATTACGAAGATATATGGCAAAAAAAATGACTTACTTTTACGTAAGTCATTGATTTTATTGGTGCCGGGAGGGGGAATCGAACCCCCACGCTGTTGCCAGCGCGGGATTTTGAGTCCCGTGCGTCTACCAATTCCGCCATCCCGGCTTTTGGAATATACATTGTCTGTATAATTGCAATACCGCCATTATAGCAAGCTCTTAGACTTATGCGAACACAAGATTTCGATTTTTATTTACCCACACAATTAATTGCACAACACCCAACCTCCGACAGAACGGCTAGCCGCATGTTGCATCTTAATGGTGAGGATGGCAGTTTAAAGGATGAAGCATTTCTTGATTTACCCAATTTTCTGCAATCTGGAGACCTAGTGGTATTTAATGACACCCGAGTTATTAAAGCTAGACTGTTTGGTCAAAAAAATAGCGGTGGAAATGTTGAAGTACTTATAGAAAGAGTCATCAATAATCATACGGCTTACGCTCATATTCGCGCCTCACGCGCGCCAAAAGTAGGTAGCCAAATTAGATTGTCGGATGCGTTTGATGTGGAAGTAACCGCACGCCATGATGACTTATTTGAGCTACTTTTTTTAAGTGAGTCGTCGGTATTGGATTTACTAGAGCAACATGGGGCTTTGCCATTACCGCCCTACATCACTCATGAGGCAACCATCGAAGATGAGGAGCGTTACCAAACGGTTTTTAGTAAAAATTTAGGTGCAGTAGCCGCCCCAACTGCAGGTCTACATTTTAATGAACTCCTATTAAATGATTTAAAAGATAGAGGTATCAATGTTGCATACGTCACTCTTCATGTGGGCGCAGGCACTTTTCAGCCAGTACGTGTTGACAATATCAATGAGCATAAGATGCATAGTGAGCTTTACAACATCCCACAAATTACGATTGATATGATTACAACAACCAAAGCCCATGGCGGCAAGGTTACGGCTATTGGCACCACTGCTCTTCGCGCCCTTGAAAGCGCCGCACAGTATGGGGAATTAAAAGCAGGACCGAGTGAAACTAGCATTTTCATTACGCCGGGATATTACTTCAATGTCGTGGATCGTTTATTTACAAACTTTCATCTACCTAAAAGTACGCTACTCATGTTAGTGTCTGCCTTTGCTGGCACAAGCAACATTAAGCGCGCCTACGAGCATGCCATTGAACGGCAATATCGGTTTTTTAGTTATGGTGATGCTATGCTCATAGAAAAACAACATCCCCAATGAACGCAGTTGAACTAACCCTTTCAATTTTTTGACTAATTGAAGCATTATTAAAAATGTCCCCAAGAAAGAGATTTATGACAATCCCAAAAATTTTATTCTCTATAGTATTCGTTACAGCGCTTCAACCGGCATATGCAGCAATTGTTGCCAAGGCTGAAGTAGGCATTAAAATTCCATTAGCTAGGAAACCTAGCACGCGTCCGATGACTGTCGCTTACATTCCAAGTTTCAAGCGTTATTACATTGCAGATGGTGGTTTAGCGCCTATGGCCACAGAGTTTGAGTCAGCGACCTCTAAATCACTTATTCATACCTATGATGACTTAGGTCAATATTTAAGTTCGGCAAAACCGGGTTATGACAATCGCTCTATTTATTACAACACCAACAGTAGCAAACTTGAAACCGTCACTTACAACGTTTCTAGCGATGTTGGTTTTTCTCCAAACACTGGGATTTACTCCTTAGACTTAGCAGAAAACGGCGAGCTCAAAGATACATCAAATGAGGTGATACAGTTTAATCCTGCATTTGGCGATGCGGCTACAATGCCGAGCTATAGTGCAGAAACCAATCAATATTACGCCAAACAAGAGCACAGTAATAAAGTATGGGTAGTTGATTTAAAGTCCCGAGAAAAAGTACGAGAAATTGCTTTAGATTTCGTAGCAGCAGGTGTTGCTCATGATGATGTTAGTGACCACTTTGTGGCTTCTAGTGGGATTAAAGGCGAGGAACTTGTATTGCTTGATGTGGACCACAAAGCAGTACTAATATTTGATTTAGATGGCCATTATGTGGGCAAGAGTGAATTGCCTAAAGACATGAAGCTGCGTTCGCAAAATCACTTCAATGGAACGGGCTATAGCAATAATATGTTATTTGTATACCATGAGCCTGAAGGAGAGTTTGGCACCTACTATGGCTTTAAAGTATTGAAAGCCAATTAAATTAATTATCTAAAATTTATCAATAAAAAAACCGCCTTGTGGGCGGTTTTTTTTATTGCTTAAAAGATTCTAAATATTAGAATTATTTGCCTAGTATGCCTGCTAACTTGCCTGAAAGCATACCGAAAATAGCACCTAATACCACTGAAAGTGAAACCAATAGCACTGGATTGCTTAAATCTGTTGCAGTTACACTACCAGCACCAGTTGTTTGCAATGCGTAGCCAGCTGTAGCGGCATAACCGTATACATTTGCTGGTACTACTGACAATAGATTTTGTCCTGCCACGATCACTAAGAAGAACACTGTTACAGCAATGTAAACTGCTGGACCTGCTGCACCGGCTAAACCTAATGGATTTGCACCCACTAAAGCTAAAGCAACACCAGCCAATACCGCACCGTAAATCATACCAGCGATAGTTTTTTGCAATGCCGCGTTATCACCGCCTGTATGGAAATAGCTACCCCATGCGATAAATCCAGCCCAAACCAACACTGATCCTGCAAGTGGCCCTAAAGCCAAGAATGCCCATACTCCACCTAAAATAGCGATACTTAGTGCTAATGCAGTTAATTTCGACATACTTAATCTCCTAATTATTATATTTGAGTAGCAAGATGCTTCGAACAGCAGTGTGATATGTCAGGTGGTTTTAATAATGTTTTGTGACACCCAAGCACATAACGCTAGGGGCATACTGAATGATTTTTACAAAAATGTAAACTTTTTTGTAAAATTTTGTAACAGCTCTTATAAGTTATGTATACGAAAAGTGGCAGAAAGCCCTGTAGATAGGTGCTTTTAGGTACATGTATTTATTTTTTTAAATTAAGTCCAGCCCCAACATTAGTCTCAAAAAAGCAAATTTTGGTACTAAAATAATTCTAAAATATCGTCATGATGACCAAAAAAACGCTATAAATCACCACGTTCTACCGCAAAAAAATGCCTTAAAGTCGTAGAATCGGAAACCACATCCTGATTCAGCGCTAACACTTAAAAACACCATTCTAGTAATTTTAAGCTCGCAGAATACCCTCTCTTACCTAACATTACAGCGATATGACTAAGCTAGCCCCAGCATAAATTCAACCACAGTATTCAGGGGAATTGACTCTGCATCCGCTGAAGTGCGAGCTTTATATTCAACTAAGCCCTCAGCTAACCCACGCTCTCCGATGACCAACCGATGAGGAATACCCATTAAATCTGCCTCGGCAAACATCACGCCTGGACGCTCACCGCGATCATCTAATAACACATCAACTCCTGCGGCCAATAAGGTATCGTGCAGATTATTGGCTGCCAGCTTAACCTCAGCCGATTTATCATAGCCGATAGCACAAATAGCCACAGAAAATGGCGCCATGCTCGCTGGAAAAATAATGCCTCTATCATCGTTGCCCTGCTCAATCGCTGCGCCGACAATACGTGAAACCCCGATACCGTAACAGCCCATTTCCATGACTTGAGTTTGCCCATTTTCATCCAAATAAGTAGCGTTCATGGCTTCTGAGTATTTGCTACGCAATTGGAAAATATGACCCACTTCAATACCGCGGCATAGCGACAACTTACCTTTACCATCTGGGCTCATATCACCTTCAATCACATTGCGAATGTCCGCCACTAGCATTGGCTCTGGTAAATCACGACCAAAATTTACTCCGCTTAAATGATATTTTGGCTTATTAGCGCCACATACAAAATCGCTCATTAGCGCGACGGTTTTATCCGCAACCACTTTCACCTGTGCACCGACGCCAACTGGCCCAATAAAGCCTGGTGGGCAGAGCAAATTAGCGCGGATTTCCTCTTCAGTTGCCATTCTAAATTCAGACAAACCAGACAATTTAGCCAGTTTTACTTCATTTAAATTATGGTCGCCACGTAATAAAGCTAAATAGAACTGGCCTTCACCTTCATTACTATTCGCTATTAATGCAATCGCTTTTACCGTTTGCTCAATGCTGATATTAAGTAACTTAGCAACATCAGCACAAGTGGTTTGCTTAGGGGTATCTACCTCTTGCATTGGAACACTAGCATTAGCGCGAATATTGCTAGATGGCAACGCCTCAGCCAGTTCCACATTAGCCGCATAATCAGAGGTCTCACAATAGGCCAAACCATCTTCACCCGAATCCGCTAGCACATGAAATTCATGCGAACCATCACCACCAATAGCACCACTATCAGCCTTGACCGCCCTGAATTTAAGGCCTAAGCGGGTAAATACGTTGCTATAAGACTGATACATGGTTTGATAGGTTTGCTCTAACGAGGCAAAATCAGTATGAAAAGAATAGGCATCTTTCATCATAAATTCGCGCGCACGCATCACGCCAAAACGAGGGCGAATCTCATCTCTAAACTTAGTTTGAATTTGATAAAAATTGAGTGGCAGTTGTTTGTAGCTTCGGATTTCTGAACGTGCAATATCTGTAATCACTTCTTCATGAGTAGGGCCAAAACAGAATTCACGGCTATGTCTATCAGTAATTTTAAGCATTTGTGGACCAAATACAGCCCAACGGCCTGTCTCCTCCCACAACTCTCTAGGCTGAACAGCTGGCATTAATAGCTCCAGCGCACCCGCTTTATTCATTTCATCGCGCACAATCGCTTCTACTTTGCGCATTACGCGCAACCCTAATGGCATCCAACTATAAAGACCTGACCCCAAACGCTTTATGAGCCCTGCTCGCACCATAAGAATATGGCTTTGCAATTCAGCATCGTTAGGGGCTTCTTTTTGTGTGTTAAAGAAAAACTGTGTGGCGCGCATAGTAGAATAAAATCAAGGCTAAAACGGCAATTTTACAGAGTATCGGCAGGTCTGTCGCGTGTTTTACAGCCTAAGTTCTGTTCTATACCGCCAGCGCTAGCAATCTTTCTGCATCAGGCTGAGTACGATATCAGTTATACGCTTTGTAGCGTCTGCCTTGCCAAGCACAAGTCTTCCCACGCTTTAGCCTTGTCCTGCCAGTGCTGTAGCAGATGAGTCAAATCATACGTGGCGACCAGCGATATGCCGGCGGTGGCATGAACAATGCCGCGGAGGTTGGCTAAGGACCGACTAGTCTGTAATAACTGTTGCGCAATACTTTCACCTAAAGCCACCACAATTTTCGGGTGAAAATCCCGAGCTTCTTCCAGGCTTTTAATCGGTGCGGCCGTCACTTTAATCCCCATTGCCATGAATATATTACGCAAGAGTAGCGCCTCATCTGCTCCCACACTTTCAGTAAGCGCAAATAAGTAATCGTCATCTTCACTGCGTAAATACTGCCAAACTGGAACATCTACAGTGGGCAAGACTATCGGCTCAGCGTTTGGTGTTTGGACTAATTCAACAGGTAAGTCGCTAACAGGCAGTTCCAATAAAGTCGGCAGTGGGTTGCGTAACGTCCATAGCGGCATCAGCTCTAGCTCGCGCAATATATCTTCACGCGTTGTCATGATTTTAATTTCCCTACTACGTTAAGGCTCATAGTGCCAACCCCATTAAAATTGCATCTTCACGACCATTCGTTGCTGGGTAATAGTTGCGACGCACTGCCATTTCATTAAAACCTAGATTCTCGTACAGCGCCAAGGCAGAAACATTACTGGCACGTACTTCTAGAAACATATTAACAGCCTGATATTTTTTAGAAATTTCCAGCATATGCTCTAATAAAAATCGCCCTAAGCCTTGCTTTTGATAAGTCTTCGCAATACTTAAATTAAGCAAATGCGCTTCAT
The DNA here is from genome assembly GCA_903838125.1 of uncultured Pseudomonadota bacterium. Lineage (GTDB taxonomy): Bacteria > Pseudomonadota > Gammaproteobacteria > Burkholderiales > Methylophilaceae > Methylotenera. Next base: position 34,707 of record CAILXF010000056.1, read on the forward strand.
CAAGCACGATCATCAACAAGGCGTAGCCGATGATTTTATTGTCTTGCACTAATACCCATGCATTATGTCCAGCGTTTAATGAGTCACTGAAATTTCCTCGCGTCCAAGGATGTGAGTATATGTGGGGCTCAATTGCCATCACCGTATCCAGATCCTCCATCAGCATAGGCCTTAACTGGATTTCGGCAAACGACTTATTTAAAACCACACTCATAAACGCATCCCTAGCTCACGCTCAGCAGTTTTAAGCGCAACTCGATTGCGTATGTAAATCGGCAGTGCTGCACTTGCTGGCAATGCCTCGCCACTAGTAAATCTTGGTAGCGCCAAACGCAATATCGCACTAGCTGTTGGCAATAAAGCGCCTTCTACGCCCTGCAATTGTTCGCTGTAAATTGCTTTTAATTGCGGCGCATAGGACTGCCAACCACTTCCGGCCCCTACCCAATCTGCACCCTGCAGAACAGGCACTACTTCTGGTTTATATAACCCTGGTTCGATAACAGCATGCCATTGCATTTCAATTTTCTCATACGCGGCGTGGTAAACCTCACCCATTCGCGCATCTAAGCAGGCAATCACTTTATAAGCGCCACTCTCCTCGGCTAGGGCCAGCAAGGTGCACACCCCAGCAACTGGCAAATTCGCGCCAAAGCCTAGTCCTTGAGCCACGCCGGCCGCAATACGCACGCCAGTAAAAGATCCCGGACCAGCACCAAAAGCCAGCCCATCTAAATCAGGCAACCGTAAATTGGCCGCACTCAGTAAGGCTTGAATCTGGGGCAAAATTAGCTGCGAATGCGTTTGCCCCGCGTTGACTTCGAAAGTCAACGTTTTGCCATCCACCATTAAGGCGAGTGATAGGTGTTCGGTAGAAGTATCGAGGGCTAATAAATTCATGATTGCTTGTTAATTAGATTCAGACGCTATTTTGCCACGCATCTGCTTAATATGGCCACGCTGCATTTTAGTTTCTAATCGACGTTTTTGTGAACCGCGGGTAGGGCGCGTGGCATAACGTGGTGATTGAATCTGGTTTGCCGCATTAATAATTTCATGTAAACGTTTAATCGCATCTTTCTTATTCGCTTCTTGGGTTCGATATTGCTGAGCTTTTAACACCAACACACCTTCGTCAGTAATGCGACTGTCTCTTAACTGCATTACACGCTGCTTGAGCCAGTCGCTTAATGAAGACGCAGGAATGTCAAAGCGAAGATGGATCGCCGATGACACTTTATTTACATTCTGCCCACCCGCTCCCTGCGCGCGGATGGCGGTCAGTTCATATTCAGCTTCGGGGATAATAATCATTATTTTCTTAAAGCCAACCTAGGCGCCATTAAGTTTATTTAAGTTTTTATGAGAAAAATTCTTGCACATCAGCCAACACCCGCGTCCTTTTAAATGGCGGCAAACTTTGCCATATCTTTTTGCCATAAGACTTAGTAATCAAGCGAGGGTCACAAATCACCAGCACGCCACGGTCGCTTTCATCTCGAATCAAGCGCCCTGCACCTTGCTTTAAGGTAATCACC
>CAILXF010000057.1 GCA_903838125.1 uncultured Pseudomonadota bacterium
AGTCATAGGCTAAACCGCAACAAAGTGGTTTAGCCTATTTTGTTGATACTGCCACTACGCATCAGTACTATGATTAAATAATTCACATATTAATAAAAAAAAATCATTTCCGTTTTCTGAGGGTCAAAACACTTGAGCCTAAAAATTCGCCATTTTCACTAAGCATTAGGAGAAGTTTATGAGTAAAGCCATCGCATATGCAGCGTACTCTGCTAAAGAGCCACTAAAACATTTTAATTTTGAGCGACGTACTGTGGGCGTTAAAGACATACAAATCGAAATTCTATTTTGCGGTGTCTGCCATTCTGACTTACATACTGTGCGTAATGAGTGGCACAACGCTATTTACCCTGTTGTTCCTGGACATGAGATTGTTGGGCGCGTCCTAAGTGTAGGTTCAGATGTTAAGGGCTTTAAAGTGGGTGATTTAGCAGGGGTCGGTTGTATGGTGGACTCATGCCGAGTGTGTGCCGATTGCGCTGATGATTTGGAGCAATACTGCGATCACAATATTTTTACCTATAATAGCCCTGATAAACATACCGATAAAATGACCTATGGTGGCTATTCAAACCAAATTGTGGTGGATGAGCATTTTGTGCTGCATATTTCAGACAAGCTGGATTTAGCAGCGGTCGCGCCATTGCTATGCGCTGGCATTACCACCTACTCCCCTTTAAGGCATTGGAAGGTCGGCCCAGGAATGAAGGTGGGGATTGTTGGGCTAGGTGGTTTGGGACATATGGCAGTGAAATTAGCGCATGCTATGGGCGCTCATGTGGTGCTATTTACAACATCACCGAATAAAGCAGAAGATGCCAAACGTTTGGGTGCAGATGAAGTTGTTATTTCCAAAAATCCAGATGAAATGAACCTGCATGCTAAGAGTTTTGATTTCATTCTTAATACGGTGGCTGCGGCCCATAATTTGGATCCATTTACAGCGCTTCTCAAGCGCGATGGCACGATGTGCCTAAATGGTGTGCCAGAAAATCCGCATCCATCGCCAAATATCGGCAATCTGATTTTTAAACGTAGGCAACTTGCTGGCTCTCTAATAGGTGGCATTAAAGAAACGCAGGAGATGTTAGATTTTTGTGCTGATCACAATATCACTTCAGATGTGGAAATTATCCCGATGCGTGATATTAATTCAGCCTATGAGCGCATGCTCAAAGGCGATGTGAAATATCGCTTTGTGATTGATATGTCCACGCTTAAGCCAGAATAAAATATCGCTGAGTATTGGCTGACGCTAGGCGTCAGCCAATTCCATTATCCTTCTATATCTAACTCTTGAATCTTACGGGTTAACGTATTGCGACCCATGCCGAGCTGGTTAGCGGCTTCAATCCGACGACCATTGGTGTGCGCTAAAGCTTTGCTTATTAAAATGCGCTCAAATATCTGCGTGCGTGTTTCCAGAACATTTTGTTCACCGCGGTTGAGTGCATCGGTTACCTCCTCCGCGAGCGCCTCTTGCCAAGACATTGCAGCACTGGTTTTGCTATTGTCATCTTTAAGTTCTGGTGGCAAATCGGCGACATCAATATTCTGTCCTGGGGCCATGACAGTGAGCCAATGACACACATTCTCCAACTGACGCACATTACCACTCCAGTTGACCGCACTTAAATACTTGAGTGCAGCGGCAGTAGGTTGCTTGGTTTCAACGCCCAAATCTAAAGCGCTTTGTTGCAGAAAATGCTTAATCAATAGCGGAATATCTTCACGACGCTCGCGCAGCGCGGGCAATCTCAAGCGAATGACATTTAGGCGATGAAATAGATCTTCGCGAAATAAACCTGCTTTAACTCGCTCCTCTAGATCCTGATGGGTAGCAGCAATAATGCGGACATTCACCTTGATCGGCTGATGCCCACCCACGCGGTAAAATTGACCATCACTCAGAACGCGTAACAAGCGCGTTTGCAGATCAGCTGGCATGTCGCCAATTTCGTCTAAAAACAGTGTGCCTGTATCGGCCTGCTCAAAGCGACCGCGCCTTGCCGCTGCTGCACCAGTAAATGCCCCACGTTCATGACCAAAAAGTTCAGACTCCAACAGATCCTTAGGGATGGCGGCCGTGTTAATCGCAATAAAGGGTTTTTCGCCACGCGGGCTGTGTCGGTGTAATGCGCGTGCTACAAGCTCTTTACCGCTTCCAGATTCCCCGTTGATAAGAACGGTAGCATGGGAGCGACTTAAGCGGCCTATGGCTCTAAAAACCTCTTGCATGGCTGGCGCTTGACCGATGATCTCAGGCGTTTCCTCCATGGTTGCAGTTTCAGGGGCTTGGCGTGTGCTTTCTTCAACCGCACGTTTAATCACATCAATGGCTTGGTCTACATCAAACGGTTTAGCTAGATATTCAAATGCGCCCCCTTGGAATGCGGCGACTGCACTTTCTAAGTCAGAATAGGCCGTCATAATGATGACCGGAATATCTGGGTATTTTTGTTTAATTTCACTTAAAAAATCTAGGCCTGAGCCATTGGGCATGCGGATGTCGCTGACTACGACTTGCGGTTGCTCGCGTTCAAGTGCGTTCAGCGCTTCAGCGACCGAGGCGAAGGTCTTAAATTCCAAATCAGTGCGCGCCAGCGCTTTTTCAAATACCCAGCGTATTGATTTATCGTCATCAATAATCCAAATTGGTTTCATGTTGTCTTCTCTAATAACGTGCTGATGGCAGGTTTAACCGCCGTGGTTTCTATGGGTAATAAAATAGTAAAACAGGTGCGACCTGGTTCGCTTTCGCATTCAATCATGCCGTGATGCTGGGTAATAAAAGTTTGTGCCAAGGTTAAACCTAAGCCAGAGCCACCTTCGCTACCCGATACCAGTGGGTAAAAAATACGGTCTCGGATATCTGCTGGAATGCCTGGGCCGTTGTCGATAATTTCTAACTTGATTGCCACACGGTAGCGCTTACGTACTAAAGTCACTTGACGCTCAGCGCGAGTGCGAAAGGTAATTTGACTATTTACGGTTTGATGCGATTGCATGGCTTGCACCGCATTACGCGCAATGTTAAGTACCGCTTGTATCAGCTTTTCACGGTCGCCAATGAGCTCAGGTAAACTCAAGTCGTAATCGCGTTTAATGAGTATGCCTTTGGGTGATTCGGCCAGCAGCAAGCTTCTTACTCGTTCTAATACTTCATGGATATTAGTCGGCTGATATTTAGGGACGCGATGTGGAATCAGCAGTCTATCCATTAACGACTGTAGTCTATCCGCTTCTTTAATAATCACTTGGGTATATTCACGTAAGCTCGGCGATGGTAACTCATGTTCCAGTAGCTGTGCCGCACCGCGGAGACCACCTAGCGGATTGCGAATTTCATGCGCTAGGTTGCGTAATAGCTCTGCGTTAGCTTGTTGTTGGATTAGCATACGCTCTTCTCGAGCGATACGTAGCTGCGCATCCATCGGCTGAAACTCTAAAATCAAAGACGCATTAGGCGAGTCGATTGGCGTGACTGTGCAAGTGACTGCAAATGATTGTTGGCGATGGGTGCTGATTGCGAACTCATGCTCACGAAACGGACTTTGTTGTGCGATGGCATTTTGTACCGCTAGCATTAGAATTTCGCAATTAGGAAATACTTCGCTAATTAGCATGCCAGTGATTTGCTTGGCACTAAAAGCAAAAATAACTTCTGCACCTGGGTTCATATACACCACCCGACACGCATCATCGAGCAGGATAATGGCGGTGGCTAGATGTTCTAAGCCAGCAAAGTGATTGGGTGTGGGTTGGACCATAATAATGTCGTTTACAATGCGTTCAATGATAATACTCTGATTAAAGCAAAACTTAGACCAACTTTTGGTTTGCGGTCTATTAGTTTTTTGGATGGACTCAATATCTTGGACGGGGCCAATTATAATTGCTTAACTTTAAAAATAAAAAGGGGCGAATTTTCGCCCCTTTTTATTTTTTACATTGACTTAGTTAAGTCTTAGCAAGAATAGTACAAGCCAAATTCAACTGGATGTGGCGTCATACGTAGTTTGTTGACTTCTTCCATCTTCAGTGCGATGTAGCTGTCAATCCAATCTTCAGTAAATACACCACCGCGCGTTAAGAATTCGCGGTCTTTATCTAAATGCTCAAGCGCTTGCTCTAATGATGAACAAACCGTTGGAATCAATGCATCTTCTTCTGGTGGAAGATGGTACAAGTCTTTTGTTGCTGGCTCGCCTGGGTGAATCTTGTTTTGAACGCCATCTAGACCCGCCATCATCAACGCTGAAAAAGCTAAGTATGGGTTGGCAATTGGATCTGGGAAACGCGCTTCAACACGGCGTGATTTTTCAGAATGCACAAACGGAATGCGAATGGCTGCTGAACGGTTTTTAGCTGAGTAAGCCAATTTAACTGGCGCCTCATAATGCGGTACTAAGCGTTTGTATGAGTTAGTGCCTGGGTTGGTAATCGCATTCAAAGCACGCGCATGTTTGATAATGCCGCCAATATAGTACAAAGCGAAATCACTTAAGCCAGCATAACCATTACCAGCAAATAAGTTTTTACCATCTTTCCAGATAGATTGATGCACGTGCATACCAGAGCCGTTATCGCCAGCAAAAGGTTTAGGCATAAATGTCGCTGTTTTACCATAAGCGTGTGCGGTGTTAAGAACAACGTATTTCAGAACTTGTGTCCAGTCTGCACGTTGCGTTAAGGTGCTGAACTTAGTACCAATTTCACATTGGCCAGCAGTTGCAACTTCATGGTGATGCACTTCTACAGGCACGCCCATCGCTTCTAAAGTAATACACATCGCTGAACGTACGTCTTGCAATGAATCGACTGGAGGTACTGGGAAGTAGCCACCTTTTACGCCTGGACGATGGCCAGTGTTGCCGCCTTCAAATTTTTCACCTGAAGACCATGCAGCTTCTTCAGAATTGATACGTACTGAGCTACCGCTCATGTCGACAGACCAATTGATAGAATCAAAAATAAAGAATTCTGGTTCAGGACCAAAATACGCTGTATCACCAATACCGCTTGATTTTAAGTAAGCTTCAGCACGTTTAGCTAAGCTACGTGGGCAACGGTCGTAACCTTTACCATCCGTTGGATCAACTACGTCACAAGTTAAGATCAATGTAGGTTCGTCCATAAATGGATCGATATTAGCCGTTGATGGATCTGGCATTAATTGCATATCAGAGGCTTGGATACCTTTCCAGCCACTAATAGAAGAACCATCAAACGCATGGCCTTCTGTAAATTTAGCTTCGTCAAAGTGAGAAACAGGCACTGTTACGTGCTGTTCTTTACCGCGAGTATCCGTAAAACGAAAATCAACAAACTTAATGTCGTTTTCTTTTACCATTTTCATTACATTAGCCACTGACATCAGAATCTCCTATTTGAGTGTGTTTTAGCATAAAGAACCTACCTAAAACTTTAAGATAAAATCATGTAAAAAATCAACACAGTAGATTAGCAGGAAACGTGCCATCATGAGAACCCCAAAACACTGCTTTTTTTGATTGGACATGTAATAGCGAACAATTCAACGCCCTAAATTGGTGCAATAACAACAATTAACGCTCTAATTTAGTGCGTTAAGTGTTGTGGTAAGTAATGTGAATATTTTTCAGGTTTTATGTCCTTGCTATTAGAATAGCAAAAGTAAAATACCAATAATTAAATTTTTATGGGGTATCCGGATGAGTAGTTTAGATGAAATTTTGCAGATAGCACAAAAGCGAGGTCAAGCGCAGGGATTGCCCTATGCGGGGGCATTGACTCCGAGTGAAACGTTCAACTTACTGCAAGCTAACAAGCAAGCCTTATTGATTGATGTGCGCACGCAAGCTGAGTTGGCCTTAGTGGGTCGCGTGCCAGGGGCATTAAATATTGAGTGGGCATTCTATCCGGGCATGGCGCCTAACCCAGACTTCGCTAAGCAACTTGCAGACACGGTGGATAAAGAGCGTACGATTATTTTTATGTGTCGCACTGGAGGGCGTTCGCACAATGCGGGTGTGGTGGCACAGCAACTTGGCTACAGCCAAGCCTACAATATGCTAGAAGGTTTTGAGGGTGAAGCCAATGAGCTTAAGCAGCGCACAACGATTAATGGCTGGAAACATGCCAACTTGCCGTGGACTAACTAAGCCGTGACTGATAAGTATGCGGTCATCGGCAATCCAATTGAGCACAGTAAATCGCCTTTAATTCATCAGGCGTTTGCCAAGCAAACCAAACAAGATATCAGTTACGAAAAAATCTTGGCGCCGTTGGACGGATTTGCGGAGAAAATTTTCGAACTCATCGCACTTGGCTATAAAGGCGTGAATATTACCGTACCATTTAAACTACAAGCTTTTCAACTAGCAACCAAGCTTAGTGCGCGCGCACAACATGCTGGCGCAGTGAACACTTTAAGTTTTAATGGCGTAGATATTGTGGGTGACAATACCGATGGTGCGGGTCTAGTGCGAGATATTGAACATAATCTACATATCCAAATCGCTGGGAAACGGATTTTACTGATTGGCGCAGGCGGCGCTGCTGAAGGCGTGTTGCATCCCTTGCTAGCTTGCAAGCCCGCTCTGCTGGTCATTACTAATCGTACCTTGGTAAAGGCCGAGGCGATGCTAAGTAAGGTGAAGGCACAAACGGAGACCTCAGTCTGCGTTTGCGGGTTAGATGGTTTGCACGCGCAGCAGTTTGATATTGTCATTAACGCCACTTCAACCGGCCTTAGCGATAGTGCATTGCCATTGCCCCCGACCATTTTTTCTCAAGAATGTTTAGCTTACGACATGATGTACGGGCGTGAAACGCCATTTATGAGCTTGGCGCGAAGTCACGGTGCTCAGGTGGTTGATGGATTAGGTATGCTAGTCGAGCAGGCAGCTGAGGCATTTTATGGCTGGCGTGGCATTCGCCCGACAACGCCAGTGGTGATGCTAATGATTAAAGAAAGTACCTAGTAATACGTGATTAACTGGTTACTTAATAATAAGAAAGATGCTGATGCAATAAGCTTTGGTGGCTATGTGACGCGCGGAATGGCGTTATTTTTTACGATTCTGTTCCTCTATCAGCTATGGATATTTTTGCATATTTGTTGGTGGATAAAGTTTAACCCCGCATCTACTGCTTTTATGGAAGACCGCTTGGATGTGATTCAAGAGAAAAAGCCAGATGCTGAGCTTAAGCATAAGTGGTTAGATTATAAAAAAATCTCTATTAATTTAAAGCGTGCGGTAATTGCTGCTGAGGATGCTAAATTTTTAGACCATGAAGGTTTTGACTGGGAAGGGATACAAAAAGCCTACGAAAAAAATCTTAAAAAAGGCAAGATTGTCGCAGGCGGTTCCACCATCAGCCAACAGTTGGCCAAGAATCTATTTTTATCCACCAAACGAACACCGTGGCGCAAAGCGGAAGAGGCGATGATTACAGTCATGCTGGAAAATATGCTCAGCAAGCATCGTATCTTAGAAATATATCTTAATAGCATCGAGTGGGGTAATGGCGTATTTGGAGCAGAGGCGGCAGCTAGGCATTATTTCAAAACCAGTGCCGCTAATTTAAGCCCTGAGCAAGCGGCTAAATTAGCCGTGATGATACCCAACCCACGATTTTATGACCTACACAGCTCAACCAGTTATTTGTACAGGCGCATGGCGACCATACAAGCCCGTATGTATATGGTGGAAGTGCCGAGATAAGCTATTCAGTTAGAGCGGTCACCATTCTTCTGACAAATGGTGCAATCACCAATATCGATGGAAAGGCAATAGGCCAAGCGTGAACAAAACCATTCCCCCAATTATTAAAGAATTGCGCACTTAATCCGGTAAACACAAAAGTAAGTATTCCGGACATTAGTGATGCCATGAGAAGCGACATCAGAAAAGCGAACAGCAAGGCGCTATATTTTTTTGGAATTTTCATCGTTTTTACCATTTCTAAAGCATCATTTTCAGGTATTGCGCAGTATAGCTTTCATTGCTTAGTGCTACTTGCTCTGGCGTGCCCTCAGCGATAATCATACCTCCGCCATCACCGCCTTCAGGACCCATATCAACAATCCAATCAGCAGTTTTAATCACATCTAAGTTGTGTTCAATAATGACGATGGTATTACCCGCATCACGTAAGCGGTGAATTACATCAAGTAATAATTGGATGTCGGCAAAATGCAGTCCAGTTGTCGGTTCATCCAAAATATATAGTGTACGACCAGTATCGCGTTTGCTGAGTTCCAGTGCTAATTTAACGCGCTGCGCTTCACCCCCAGATAGCGTGGTAGCACTTTGTCCTAGTGTGATATACCCCAAGCCCACATCGAGTAAAGTCTTGAGCTTACGTGCAATCACAGGTTGCGCACTAAAAAATACATGCGCCTGCTCAACCGTCATCTCTAGTACTTCGCGTATGTTCTTACCCTTGAACTGAATTTCTAAAGTTTCGCGGTTATAGCGATGGCCTTTACACACATCACAAGGCACATACACGTCAGGTAAAAAGTGCATTTCTACGCGAATCACACCATCACCTTGGCAAGCTTCGCAGCGACCACCTTTAACATTAAACGAGTAACGACCTGGGCCGTATCCACGTACGCGGCTCTCAGGTACGCCCGCAAATAAGTCACGTATCGGCGTAAATAGGCCTGTATAAGTGGCAGGGTTAGAACGAGGTGTGCGGCCGATCGGACTTTGATCAACATCCACTACTTTGTCGAAAAACTCTAAGCCGTCGATCTCCCCAAACGGAGCTGGTTCCGTGCTGCTGCCGTATAAGTGCTGAGCCACGATGCGGTACAAAGTGTCATTAATTAGCGTTGATTTTCCGCTACCTGACACACCCGTAATGCAGCTAAGCAAACCTACTGGTAATTTCAGGGTGACGTCTCTTAAGTTGTTGCCGGTGGCATTGCTCATTTTAATCCAGCGTGACGGATTCGGCGATGTGCGTTTTTTGTTGTAGGTGATTTGGCGTTTGCCGCTTAGGTATTCCCCCGTCAGCGAATTTACATTGGCTTTAATTTCTGCCGGCGTACCTTCGGCCACAATTTGTCCCCCATGTTCGCCAGCACCAGGTCCGATATCCACCACATAGTCGGCAGCCATAATCGCATCTTGATCATGTTCAACCACGATGACGCTGTTGCCAATATCACGCAGGCGTTTTAGGGTTTCTAGTAAGCGATCATTATCACGTTGATGTAAACCGATAGAAGGTTCATCCAATACGTACATGACGCCAGTTAAGCCGCTACCGATTTGGCTAGCTAAACGAATGCGCTGCGCTTCACCGCCAGAGAGGGTTTCTGCTGAGCGTGAGAGCGATAAATATTCCAACCCCACATTGGTTAAAAACTTAAGTCGGTTACTAATTTCCTTTACTATCTTATCTGCAATCGCTAGCTTAGCGCCTGTGAGGACAAGGGTATCAAAGAAAGTGAGCGCTAACTTAAGAGGTACTTGGCAAACTTCGTGGATGTTCTTGTTACCCACTTTTACATGACGTGCTTCCTTACGTAAGCGCGTGCCAGCGCAGTCTGGACAGCTTTGTGAATTAAGGTATTTCGCAAGCTCTTCACGCACAGTAGCGGAGTCGGTTTCATGATATCGACGTTTTAGATTATTGATGATACCTTCGAAACTATGCGATTTATTAAAGAAAGCGCCGCGCTCATTTAGGTACTTAAAGCTGATGATTTCTTTGCCACTGCCGTGTAATAAAATCTGCTGTATAGGTTCGGCCAGCTTTTCAAAAGGTGTGTCTAAATCAAAATTATAGTGGCCGGCTAAGCTTGATAACATTTGAAAGTAAAATTGGTTGCGTCTATCCCAGCCTTTAATTGCCCCAGCGGTAAGAGAGAGGTGAGGAAATGCGACTACGCGTTTTGGATCAAAAAAGTTGATATTGCCTAAGCCGTCGCAAGTTGGACATGCGCCCATAGGGTTGTTGAAAGAGAATAAGCGTGGTTCAAGTTCAGCTAATGAATAATCGCATTCTGGGCAAGAAAATTTAGCTGAAAACATATGTTCTTTTCCGCCATCCATTTCTAGCGCAATCGCTTTACCTTCAGCTAAGCGCAAGGCAGTTTCAAACGACTCAGCGATACGCTGTTTCATATCAGCATTCACCTTGATACGGTCTATGACTACATCAACACTATGCTTGGTAGTTTTTGTCAGTTGTGGCAAAGCATCCACTTCGTAAATTTGGCCATCAACTCGCAGGCGCACAAAGCCTTGAGATTTTAATTGCTCAAATAAATCCAATTGCTCACCTTTGCGGTTGCTGACTACCGGTGCCAAGATCATGAGTTTGGTGTCATCAGGCAAGGCCAGCACATGGTCCACCATTTGGCTGACGGTTTGCGCTTCAAGTTTAATGGCGTGTTCTGGGCATTCAGGATCGCCGGCACGCGCATAAAGCAGGCGTAAATAATCGTGAATTTCGGTAACGGTTCCTACAGTGGAACGTGGGTTGTGCGAGGTCGATTTTTGCTCAATCGAAATCGCTGGCGATAGGCCTTCAATCAAGTCAACATCGGGTTTATCCATACGGGCTAAAAATTGACGTGCATAAGCAGACAATGATTCTACGTAGCGGCGTTGGCCTTCTGCGTATAGCGTGTCAAAAGCTAGTGAGGACTTACCTGATCCAGATAAACCTGTAATCACCACCAGCTGATTTCTAGGGATATCAAGCGATATATTTTTAAGATTGTGCGTGCGTGCACCGCGTATTTTGATGAATTCCATAATGCTTTAACGAATATTAGGGCAACCTGCTAATATACCTACTTTTAGGATTTTAACTTAGTCATTTTTCATGAATATATCGAATAAACAACCCGTCAATCAAACGCAAGATCTTTTTACCGAGATTACCGCTGATGCCTTGGTGTCACTAGAAATCGCCGATGCAGATAAAATGACAAAAGGTGAAATGCGCGCAACTAGCAGTTTGGCGGCTATTTATGGTTTACGAATGTTTGGTATGTTCTCTATTTTGCCAATTTTTGCTATCTACGCTTCAACCTTATCCGAGAAGCCGAGTAGTCTAATGATTGGTTTAGCGTTGGGCGCTTATGGTCTCACCCAAGCCTTATTTCAGCTTCCATTTGGTATGGCTTCAGATCGTTTTGGTCGTAAACCTATGATCTATATTGGTCTCGCTATTTTTGCCGTGGGTAGCATGGTAGCAGCACTGGCGATGAATATCGAAACTATCATCTTGGGTCGCGTCATTCAAGGAGCGGGTGCAGTATCTGCAGTCGTGACTGCCTTGTTAGCGGATCTTACCCGTGATGAGCATCGCACCAAGGCGATGGCGACCATAGGTGGCACGATAGGGGTGGCTTTTGCCTTATCTCTAGTGGGTGGCCCCTTACTAAATCAATGGATAGGCGTACCTGGCATCTTTGCCGTTACAGCCCTACTAACTTTAGCCGCGATTGCCGTAGTGAAATTTGTCGTTCCCAATCCAGTGATTAGCCACTACCATTCTGATGCTAGTGCCGCGCCAGCCAAGCTTAAAGACGTCCTAAAAGATGTGCAATTGCTACGTTTAAATTATGGGATTTTCGCCTTGCATGCCGCGCAAATGGCCATGTTTGTGGTGGTGCCGTTTGCTATTACAAAATCTAGTCATATTGATGTGAATCAGCATTGGCATATTTATCTACCCGTCTTACTGGTGTCTTTTGCCTTAATGGTGCCAGCGATTATTTATGCCGAGAAACAAGCTAAAATTAAATTAGTATTTGTGAGTGCCATTGCTTTAATGTTATTGGCACAACTGATGTTTGCCGCTTCTATTGAGCACTTTTGGGGCATCGTCGCTTCGCTCACCTTCTACTTTATTGCTTTTAATGTGCTCGAAGCTTCTCTACCATCAATTATAAGCAAAATCGCACCAGCCGCGGCTAAGGGCACGGCGATGGGCGTTTATAATACCGCACAGTCACTGGGGATATTTGTCGGCGGAGCCTTTGGCGGTTATTTATCGCACGCATTTGGCTTTGCCAGTGTATTTATATTTTGTAGCATTATGATGCTGATATGGCTAATATTGGCATATTCAATGCAAGCGCCAGCAGCGGTAAGAACCAAGATGTACACCATGAGCGCTAAGGCTGATGTAATGACGGCAGAAGCGGCCGCCAAGCTTAAAGCTAAGCTTGCAAAAATTGCTGGTGTAATTGAGGTGGCGGTGTTGCCGCAAGAGCGGACGCTAATTTTAAAAGTAGATAAATTGCAAGATTGGGACGAGTCTCAAGTGCTTAAATTGTTAAGGGGATAAAAATGGCATCAGTGAATAAAGTAATCTTAGTCGGTAATTTAGGGCGTGACCCAGAAGTACGCTTCATGCCAAACGGTGAAGCAGTGTGTAATTTTAGTATTGCCACGACTGATAGCTGGAAAGATAAATCTGGTGCCAAGCAGGAGCGTACCGAATGGCATAATATTGTCATGTATCGCAAGCTAGCAGAAATTGCCGGTGAGTATTTGAAAAAAGGCCGTCCTGTGTATGTTGAAGGCCGATTACAAACTCGTAAATGGCAAACTAAAGAAGGTCAAGATCGATACACCACAGAAATTATTGCGGATCAAATGCAAATGTTAGGTGGACGTGAAGGCGGTAGTAGCAACGCTAGTTATGACGGTGGTATGGATCAAAGTAGTGCTGCTAGCGATTTTAATCAAGCGCCAGCAAGTCAGACTGCAACGGCAGCTTCTAGTGCAAAGCCGGCAACTTCAGGATCGGGTTTCGATGATTTTGAAGATGACATACCATTTTAGAATTTACCTATATTAGTAGTGCGCTATTCTGTCTCTGATGCACATGGCAACTAACTAGATTTATGCTGTCATGTGCTAATTGTTAATATTTTAGAAATTATACGAAATAAAACTTCCCTATCGACTGGTTGAATTCAAGACCCAAACCATACATTCACCGAAACACTAAACGAAATTTAGCGTCTCAGCGAGTTACTAGCCCGTCAGTAGTAAATCAGAACTTAGAGTAGCATTGGGGTATGATTTATTACTTCTTCAATCTTTTAGATGTAACGGTAAAGACATGACATTAAAACTAATCCTTTATCTTGCAGTACTAATTTTGGCTTTTTTTGGTTATCGAAATTATGCATCAGCAGCCAACTTAGACTTACAAATTGGCGATGATGCCCCTAGCTTCACACTCAATGATGCTCAAGGAAAATCCCATTCCTTAAATGACTATGTAGGCAAATACCTTGTGCTTTACTTTTACCCTAAAGATGACACGCCAGGCTGCACCAAGGAGGCGTGCAACTTTAGAGATGATATTTCCAAGTTCAATAAATTAGGTGTGAGTGTGTTAGGTATTAGTGTTGATAGTATTGAATCGCATGATAAATTTACACAGAAGTATCATTTGCCATTTCCTTTACTAGCGGACATTAATGGCAAAGTTGCCAGCAATTACAATGCTTTGACAGACCTATTTATAATGAAGATAGCTAAGCGCTATACTTTTCTAATTGACCCTAGTGGAAAAGTATCAAAAATATACAAAAGCGTAGATACCTCGACTCACTCTCAACAAATTACTGACGACATTAAACTTATATTAAGCAATAAATAATAATTAGACAATTCAACAATATCCCATCAAGTAATTCTCTCGAAGCAAATAATTGAAGATGCTTTAAAGCAGTTATTGAGTTTTGGTGCTTCCGACCCAAAGCGGAAGATCATCAATCAAGCCAGACCGCCAGTAACGTGGGACGAAGCAGTCGCAAATATTTGGCTATAAAATTCTGTCGCTGACCAATTTCAGGTATGAGATAATTTGTTTAACTGCTCTAAGTGGTTGGTAACTAGTCACTACATGGCTTATGGTTAAATCTGTGTAAAGATCAATTATTCTGTTGCCCATAGTTCGTTTCGATAAAGCATAAATCTGCCATATTTAAATAATGGTTCATTTGGATACGTTCATACGAAAATTTTAATGAAAATTACCAAATACTTTCATCTCAAAATGTCCGTGGCATTGCCTATTTTCACTTTTTTGTTCTCTTTGTGGATGACTTATGAGGTATTTCATATTGCCCAACTTGAAGTCAAACACAAGGCGCAAGTCAATTTTGACTTCCGTGTTCGTGAGGCAACCAATCATATCAATGAACGAATGCAAGCTTATGAACAGGTGTTACTTGGCACTGCTGGCTTATTCAAAGCTTCGAAAAACATTGAACGTAATGAATTCAAGCAATATGTTGCAATGCTCAATTTAACTAAGAACTACCCAGGTGTTCAAGGTCTAGGCTTCTCCCTAATCATACCCGAAGCTAAAAAGACTCAGCACATAGCATCGATTCGTAGCGAAGGCTTCCCTGAGTACACTATTCGACCTGATGATCCGCGGGATATTTATACCTCTATCATTTACATAGAGCCATTTTATAATCGCAATCTGCGTGCGTTCGGTTATGACATGTTTACACATCCAATACGTCATGAGGCCATGCAAAAAGCCATGGATAGTGGGAAAGCTATAATCTCAGGTAAAGTTAAGTTGGTGCAGGAGAGTGGCAAGCAAGAGCAAGCAGGATTTTTGATGTATTTACCAATCTATCGTAACGGCACTAATAACGACACTTTATTAGAGCGTCGTGAAAATATTCTTGGCTGGGTATATTTTCCTTTCCGGATGAATGACCTCATGAATGGAATATTTGGTGAAAATGCAACCGATTTGCATATCAAAATATTCGATGGTGAACGCATGTTGAATGAAGCGTTAATGTATGATTCAGGGGGATCAAACCTCCCCTCTACTGGAGAGCTTGGCAAAACACTTCAAGTCCAGATTGCAGGCCATGCATGGACTATATACATTCGACCCTCACTTCCGATAAGCTCACTAGTTGATGTTTATTATCCCAAATTAGTTGTGGTTATTGGAACAATAATAAGCTTCCTGCTCTCATTATTGATTTGGTTCCTTTTGACTGGACGTAAATATGCTAGTGATCTAGGAGTTGAGCATCAGCGTCTGGACAGCATTCTTGAAGGAACACATGTTGGCACTTGGGAGTGGAATGTTCAGACAGGTAAAACTAAATTTAATGACCGTTGGGCCCATATGATGGGCTATGAACTGAGCGAACTCGAACCTACTTCTATTGAAACTTGGACGAAATTTGTACACCCAGACGATGCGACAACATCAGGCAATCTATTAGAAAAATATTTTTCAGGAGAGTTAGCGTATTACGAATGCGAAGCACGCATGCGGCATAAAAGTGGGCACTGGGTATGGGTATTGACTCGTGGCAAGGTCGCAACATGGACTCCTGATGGCAAGCCACTCATGATGTATGGAACGCATATGGAAATCTCCCAACGTAAACAACTTGAATTAGAACTTACTAAACAGGCGCATCTTGACTACCTAACTGAGTTATCCAATCGCCGTCATTTTATGGCCCGAGGTGAGGTTGAGTTATCAAGGGCAATACGTTACGACACCCCCTTATCTTTAATAATGTTAGATATTGATTTCTTCAAAAATGTGAACGATACCTATGGACACCAAGTGGGTGATACCGTACTACAAGTTATAGGTAAAATCTGCCAAGATACACTTCGTAATGTTGACTTGGCTGGTCGTTTAGGTGGTGAAGAGTTTGCTGTCATCTTGCCTGAAACACCTGCTAAAGAAGCTCTTGAAGTTGCTGAGCGGTTGCGTGAAGCTATTGCGAAGACAGAAGTGACTCTACCTACTGGATTGCCTATTCACTTTACAGCCTCCATTGGCATCACCACGCTTCATGATAAAAACATCAATTTTGACATGCTGCTTAATCGGGCTGACAAAGCATTGTATAAAGCGAAGGAAACGGGACGTAATAAAAGTTGTGTTGGTTGAGCTTGATTTATGTTGTGGCGATTGCTTTACGGAAATTGAATGCCGCGTATGGTGCGCTTGCAGTCAACTAGACTTAATTGGTGAGCATCTCAAAATGTGACTTGGGGCCAACAGCTGACGGTCGTTTTCATAACCTGTTTATAGAGGCCGCATGTTCCAAATATGCTTAACATCAAAAATGCACAGATATTATTCTGTGCTACTTTTTGATGGTTAATTCATCATGGATGCTGTGAACACCTTCAATGCTTCTGACTAGCTTCTCAACTGAATAAAGATAGTCTTGATTATCAACAGTCCCAGTGAGACGAACATCACCTTTAAGAGTGATAACAGCAATATTAAAATTCTTGAGCTCTTCGTCACTTTGTAGAGCGGTTGTAACGTTCGATGTCACGTCAGCATCACTAATCTCTTTCGTTACCGAGCCTGTTGGGTTTGATATATCACTGGTCTCCTGAGATTTATTGCAACCAACGATTGATGTCATACCTAAAATTGCTGCGCATACAATAAGTAATTTAACGTACGTTTTCATATTAGAACCTCTTTTTAAATTTATACAACATGGCTAACAACAAAAGTTTGAAAGGTTTTTAATTCAACGTCATAGAGTTATTTGACTTGACGTTTCATCGGATGACCGCCAACGGGGTTGTAAACCCCTTCAATTTTTTTGCCATCTTTGGTTACAAGGTGGACTTTGTAACAATTACCGATTAACTTGAAATTGACGACTTTATAACCATGTTCGGATAGGGTTTTTTGTAACTCTTCTTGATTAATCCAATGAGCATTATCCAAGTCAGTACACTCTGTTATTCTTGCAAATGCCGAAGTTGAGAGAATAATAAGACTGATAGCAACCACTATTTTTTTAGTTTCATGACACCACCTTTAAAAATTAATACAGCATAATCAACACAAAAGTTTGTGAAAACAGTAAATGTGCGTCTTTAATTTGGCTGACTAGAACAATTGCTTGTCTATATGATTACATTCTCGGCTTCTAGTAAGTTATAACATTGACTTGTATCAATGAAGAGCCAATTAAAATAATCTAATAGCCGCACGAACGGCGACTATGGGTCGTTAGTTCCAAATTTCAATGACTACTTTGAGGTAGATCCAATTCACTTATCCTTTTATCTGCAAAATAGCTTGCTATAAAGCAGGCAGGTTTTAAGAGGTGTTGAATGAGCACAACGCCATTACAGGAAATTCAAAAAAACTATCAAATGTAAATAATTAACAAGGAAATGTTGAATATTCAGAATTTGTTTTACATTGAGTTTTTGGTTTGTTAAAAAGTGAGTTGTGAGCCAAGTTCCACCACGCGATTTGGTGGTAGATGGAATTGGTTGGTAATCGTTTCAGCGGACCTGAATAGCCCAATAAATATTTTTTTACGCCATAAAGCCATTTCCGTGTTTTTACTGGGGATGAGAATTTCTTTACCCATAAAAAATGACGTATCCATAGCATCTAACGACAGGCCCTTCTCATTACAAAGCTTCAGGTCTCGCGGCAAGTTCGTTTCATCCTTAAATCCATAGCTTACAATTACCTTGTAAAAGTTGAATGGCAGCACTTCTACTTTTATGCGCTCAGTTTCAGGCGCATGTGGAATGTCTAAAAATCGAGCGGTTAGAAGGACAATTCTCTCATGCAACACTTTGTTGTGTTTTAAGTTATGCAATAAGGCTGGAGGAACGCCATCGAGGTTTGCTGTCAGAAAGATTGCTGTACCTGGCACGCGAGAAGGTGGATGAGCACTTACCGCATCAATAAATGGTGTGAGTGCCATCGAGTCAACTTTAAGGCGTGCTATGAGAAGATTCCTGCCAGCTTTCCAAGTAATCATTAAAGTAAAAAATATGACGCCAATAGCCAATGGTACCCAGCCGCCATCTGGAATTTTTAGTAAATTAGCGATAAAGAATGCACCATCTACTGTTAAGAACATCGCGACTAATAAGCAGGTACGTAGCTTGCTCCAACCCCAAATGTTATGAAAAACAACACCAGCAAGCAATGAGGTTGCCACCATGTTCCCAGTCACCGCAATGCCATAAGCGGCACCTAAGTTTGCAGATGAACCAAAACCTATCACCAAGGCCATGACTGCAAGCATTAATCCCCAGTTAATACGCGGCATATAAATCTGTCCTTCGTGACTTACGGAAGTATGTTCAACACGCATACGAGGTAAGTAACCCAACTGCAATGCTTGGCGTGAAAGTGAAAATGCACCAGTAATAACGGCTTGTGAAGCAATGACTGTAGCAACAGTGGCTAATAGGATGAGCGGGTAAAGCATCCATTCAGGGGCAAGAAGATAGAAGGGATTTTTGGCGGCAGCGGTATTGTTTAATATCAATGCACCTTGCCCAAAGTAGTTCAGTACCAATGTTGGCAAGACAAGCCCATACCAAGCCAATCTAATTGGAAACCCGCCAAAGTGCCCCATGTCAGCATAGAGTGCCTCGGCGCCAGTGACACAAAGTACGACGCCACCTAAAGCTAAGAATGCTAACCATGGCGCAATCGTAAAAAAGTGAATGGCATAAAATGGATTAAGGGCGGCCAAGATGGCGGTATTTTGAAGAATGCCATTTAAGCCAAGTACGCCTAACGTTCCAAACCACAACACCATAATCGGACCAAAGAAAACACCAACCAAGTTGGTCCCTTTATATTGCGTTAAGAATAGAGCTAGTAGTACCCCTAATGAAATTGGCAACACCAGAGGCTTTAATGCTGGTGCGGCAAGCTCTAAGCCTTCTACAGCAGAAAGTACTGAAATGGCAGGTGTAATCATGCCATCAGCAAAAAACATACATGCGCCTAATACACCAATTAGTGCGATGAGGCGCTGCTTTCTCTCACTGCCAACAGCAGTCTTTGTTAACGCAAGTAAGGCCATTATTCCGCCCTCGCCTCGGTTATTCGCTTGCATAATAAAGGCGATGTATTTTACAGACGTCACCATAATAAGCGTCCAGAATATTAGTGATAATATCCCGAATATATTGGCTTGAGTGAGTGGGCCGAATTGACTGTCTGCCGAGAAAATTGTTTGTAGTGTGTATAAAGGGCTGGTACCAATGTCACCGAATACAACGCCAAGAGCTGCTAAAGTAAGTGCTGAAGTCTGAGTTTTAGAATTTGGTGATGGATGCATTGTCTGTGTTGGTCGTTATTAAAAAGCTAGAATTATGTTGTCAATTGCTGTGCTTCTTGGAAATAGGAATATCAATCCATTTTGATGGATATAAGAATAAAAAATCAACCTCTATCAATAATGAGTTATGACCAGTCATCACCAGAGGAGCTGTCATCCCATGATGAGTTGTCAGCAACGCCAAAGTCTGTGCCACCCATATCGTTGTCTGGATTGTTATTGGCATGTGCTTCATTGATTAAACCATTGTTAGAATTGCCATCTGTAAAGTGATGCATCAATGCTTCACCGGCCACCATGCCAACGCCCAAGGCCGCGCCTGTTGCTAACCCACCCATAATACCTGACCCTATGCCGCCAGCTGGCGCCATTGTCGGCGCAGGTGGAGCGCCGTAAGGTTGAGGATTTGAATTCATTCCACTTGGATAATTGCCTGATGGTGATTGAGGCGGATTATTGCGCGTCATCATTTTTGCGGCTATATAAATAAAGCCGATTAAACCCACCATTAAGAAAATCATACCCCAAGGCATTTCATTATTATTGCTCTGCGCTTGATGGTTTGCTGGCACTGAGTGGCTTGAAGAAATTTGCGCGACCAGTTTTTGCAATGCCTCCGGCTTTGCAAAAGATAAATTAGGTTGCAAGCGTTCTGCAGTGTTTAATTCAGTTTGAGCTGCAGAGAGTTGACCTTGTTTGGCTAACAGCTCAGCTTCCACATAATGGGCTTTAGCACTATTAGGATGATCTTTAAGCACCTTATCCATCATAGATTGAGCTTCATTAAATCTACCAGCCTCAGCTGCAACGTAAACCTCATGCATAGAAGCTTCTTCAGCAGCAAAAACGGGTAGCATAAATGTCATCGCTACCACTAAAGATAAAAACCGAAAAATTGACAATGCAGGCATAGATTAAATCCTTCTTAGTTGATCAAAAGTAGGTGCAATCATACTAAAATAATATGAAAATTAAATGATTATTTGAACAATTAATCTCACTAGCCAAGAACAAACTTAGCCAGTGAGAGATATTGTTATTTCGGTGCATCTGGCGGTACTGTTGGCATATAACCTGATGGGGGTGGCGGAGCGTAGCCTGGCGGTGGCGGTGGTGCATAATAGGTTGGTTTTGGTGGTGGTGGCGGTGGGGTGTAGCTTCTTTGCTGCTCTATGTGTCCTGAAACTGGTACGCGATGCCCCTTGGCGTACATACATTGAGTATAGCCAATGTCATAGCGTTTTTGCGCGCTATAAGCAGAGGCATTTGAGGCATCTACACCAATCAAACTACCAAATAACAATCCAGTTGCGGCTCCCACTCCCGCACCTTTACCACCATTTGCAGCAGCACCGATTGCAGCTCCTATTGCGGTGCCTACCACAGCACTTTTAGTAAAGCTGTCGTTAGCCGCTTGGTTCGCAGTTGTGCCACCAATCTGCGCATTTGCAAACTGCCGACACTCATTATCATCAAATCTAAATTGATCAAAGTTTTTACCAGTACCAGGCAAAGCCATCGAACTTGGTCCAGACGGAATAGACACGCATGCGGATAGGACTAATAAAGTTGGCAACACCAATGCCATCTTAAGTTTCGTATTCATTATCATGCTCCAGTACTAAGGTTGTGGCGGTGGTGTTGGTGTGACTTTTTGCCATCCAGCGGGACACTCTTTAATGTATGGGTAGTAACCATCTGGATTAGCACAGTGGTACCAGTAATAATTCTCAGGTGCAGCCTGCTGAATAACAGCTGGGGGAGCCTGCACAGGTTGCTGCTGTTCAATGTAAACAGGGGGTTGAACTGGCGCTGGTGTTATGATCACTGGCGGGTAATATCCGTAGGGGTATGGTGGGTAATATCCGTAGGGGTATAGATAAGGTCCTCCAATATATAAACCAACACCTACATGCCCATGCCCTCTACCACCATAACCGTGACCACGATCTGCCATCGCCGTTCCGCTTAGCGTCACTCCAGCTAACAATACAACACTACATAATAATTTAACATTTTTCATGAGTCACTCCTCTGTAATAAGCCAGTTCATCAACTTATATGTCCATTTGACTACAAAATGGTGTCAGAGTTTTTTCAAATCTTTGAAGATTTGTATCGTCTTGTATCTGCGCTGAAAACGAATGGGAGTGATAGCGAAGTCATGAAATTGGTAGTTCTAATTTAGCAATTAAGCCAAGCTCAAGCATCGCCATATTGCTGAGTTTAATCGAGCCGTGATGTTTCTCGGCAATAATACGCGCAATAGTTAAACCCAATCCAGTGCCCCCAGAGTTTCTTGATCTTGAACCTTCGATGCGCTTAAAAGGTTGAAATACGGCTTCTAATAGCTCCTCTGGTATGCCAGGCCCCCCATCAATAATCGTCACTACCGCTTTGTTGCCTTCTTGATGCACAGTTACATGTGCGGAGCCACCATATTTAATCGCGTTATCTAACAAGTTATTAATACAGCGACGCAGTATATGCGGACAAGCTGAAATGGGTTTTCCGAGTTTTCCGCTAAACGTAACTTCTGCACCAGCATCTGTCGCGTCATTACAGATAGCTTCTATCAGTGAATCTATATCTACCAGCTCAAAAGGCTCTTCAGTATTAGTGCTACGAGCAAAGTCCAATCCCTCTTTCACCATATCTAAGGTAGCTGACAAATCGGCAACCAGTCGTGCACGTAAATCTTCATCGGCTACCTTTTCCAATCGTAACCTGAGGCGCGTCAATGGTGTTTGTAAATCGTGTGCAATAGCAGCAAGCATATAGGTGCGCTCTTGTATATGATTGCGAATGTTTGATTGCATGCTGTTGAAGGCAATGGAAGCTTGCTTAACTTCTGTGGAGCCTGAATTCACAGGAAGTGGGGGATGCTCAATATTGCGACCTAAATCATGGGCAGCTTGCGCTAATCTGCGTAACGGCTTCGTCGCCATGTGGGCTACAAGTAGCGATATGAAAACAATGGCAAGCAAAAACAAAAGCAGGTTTCTGATGAAGTTCCCTTGAAACGGCATTGAGTTACGATCGTGATGTCCAATATCTAGCCTTAAGGGGCTTCCATCGCTAAGCGTGGTGAATATAGTCTGGCAGTGGCGTGATGATGGATTAATTGGCGCAAACGCACTTTTTATGGGCGGACAGTCCTGATTGCTTCGATCAATGACAGTAACAGGTCTGTCCTCACCTAGGGTGCGTCGAAGCACGCCTGAAAATTCAGAGTCTGGGAATTTCCCTTCTAGAGTAGTGCTGTTGGACAGATCAATTTTAATGCCATTTTTTTCAGCAACATTGGTTAAGGCTGCTCGCGAAGCCTGAGGAACAGCATTTAGCATCAATATGATTTGTTCTATCCGTTCTGCGGTGTGCGCCATGCGCATATGTGCTTCTAAGTCTCTGCGTTCATAACTCGCGAACGCCATGACTAAAGTAGCCGAAACGATAGTACCTAAAGCTAGAATGATGAAAATTCTAGCAGTCATCGAACCAAGAAAAGATTTAATCATCTCGATTCTACCTTGACGGTGGTGGCGAGAATGTATCCTTCATTGCGCACGGTTTTGATAATGGTAGGTGATTTTTGATCTAACTCTATTTTTTGACGCAGGCGACTGACCTGCAAATCAATCGAGCGGTCGAAGGCACTCGCATCTCGGCCATGCATTTGATCCATAATTTGGTCCCTATTGAGAATTCGATTAGGGTGATCAAGAAACATTTTCAATAACCTAAACTCAGCGCCAGATAAAGAAATAATGACCCCTTGCGGATCTAATAGATGCCGAGCTGTCAGATCTAATACCCAGTCTGCAAAATGCATTTTGACTGCTTCGGCTGTTTTTGTTGGGCTAATACCTAACTGCTGTGTGCGTCTCAAAACACTGCGTATTCTAGACAGTAGTTCGAGGGGCTCAAATGGTTTGCAAACGTAATCATCAGCCCCTGTTTCCAGGCCAACAATCCGATCTATAGGATCAGATTTTGCAGTCAACATGATAATTGGGATGTTGGAACTGGCACGCAATTGACGGCATAAGGATAGGCCATCCTCACCTGGTAAATTAAGGTCTAACACAATGAGATCAATGCGATGTGAATGTATCATCTTACGCATTGCCTCGCCGTCAGTTGCTTGAAATGCAATTAAATGATTGCGCTCAAGAAACTCCGAAAGCAAGGACCTGATATCGTCATCATCATCAACGATAAGTACGTGGGTAACTTGTTCATCTGCTAGCAATGTTCCCACTTGAGAGCCCTTTCTTTCAGAGTAATATTCCATTAAATACTGTAAGCAATATTTTTGTAACGCTTATTTCTGACGTTGAAAATGCTGATTAAATTTTTGATCAAAAATTTTCTGTTGCTCAGACGTTAATGTGCTGTAAAAGCTTTCTATAGATTGTACATGCGATGCCATCTTTTCTTGCCTTAGCTTCATCATGTTTAACATGCGGTCAAGACGTTCTGGTGTTGTTAGTTGAGAAAACTCAGAGCGATCATGTTTCGCTTCATGCGCAGTAGGTTTTAAAGCTACAGTAAAGTCCTGCCAAGCGACTTGTTGTGATTCTGACAATGCAAGCTCATCATGCAGTGCATTCATTCTTTTTTCAAAATTTTCACTATGCTTTTCTTGATTCCAATGATCATGGCCACATTCAGCTTGTGCGATCATAGGCTGTAAACTGATGGTGGTCAGCAATGCCAACACAGACATAGGCATGGATAATTTTTGATAGATAGTTTTTGTAGGATGCAACATGCTCGATATTCTCCTTGAGGTCAATGACGCCCACGTAAACGGCGACTGAACTGTATTTAATCAGGGATATGTATCTAAGATTTGTCGTTTAGACGTTTGCTTGTATCTGTTTGTATCAAGAGTTGCGTAAAGGCGATTAGACTTAGCATAAGCATGCTGACATTTATTTACAAAAATCTATCTAGCAGTTTACGGCTCTGTTTATCCAGTTGTTCTAGATCGCGAATCAAGAAGTTGATGCCATGGCCATCGGTAATGAGCAGTGAGGTTTGCGTTAGTCGGCGTATATGATCTTCGGCTTTTAATACCAAATCAGCGTCACCGCGGTCGGTTGTGACCTGCCAAGTGCTAGGTGTGGCAAAGCTTGACACCTGATGTATGCTTTGAATCTCTGGCATAAATTCACGTTGCGCCAGTTCAGCGGCTAGGTGTTTTTGGCTGTCTTTATCTAAATCGCTTAATCGCTCTATCCATAATAATTCGTGACTGTCTGCACTCATTACTGACAGGCCTTCATCAGCCGCACTGATAGGAAACGCCCGAACTGGATAGACGCCATCATGGATGGTGCCATCGGCAGTGTTGAGCTGCAATTGACCACCTGCATTACGCGTAAGGGCGAATGGCGCTTTTTGGTCGGTAATGAGCGGGATCTGTTCCATCGTTATTCGCTAAGCTCTTTATCTATAATATGGTGAGCACTACTTAGGTCATCCAAGTCAGCATCGACATTACGCGCTTGTGCTTGATATAGGCGGTAGTAAGCACCTTCGCGCGCCATCAGCTCGTCGTGATTGCCGACTTCCACAATTTGGCCTTGGTCTAAAACCACTAGGCGATTGGCTTTGTGTAGGGTGGATAATCGGTGTGCGATAGCAATGGTGGTGCGGCCATGCACGAGATTGTCGAGCGCTTTTTGAATTTCTTTTTCGGTTTCGGTATCCACTGATGCGGTGGCTTCATCCAAGATTAGAATTCTTGGGTCAATCAGTAAGGCGCGTGCAATGGAGATGCGTTGGCGTTCGCCACCAGATAGACCGTGGCCGCGTTCGCCAACCAAGGAATCATAGCCATGGGGCAGGCGTAAGATAAACTCATGGGCGTGGGCGGCGCGGGCGGCGGCAACAATTTCACCGCGGGTGGCTTCAGGTTTTCCGTAGGCAATATTCTCGGCAATACTCCCAAAAAACAAGAATGGCTCCTGCAATACTAGTCCGATATTACGTCTGTATTCAGAGATTGGTATCGAGCGAATATTGACACCATCCAAACTGATAGAACCGGCTGATACATCATAAAAGCGGCACATTAAATTGACCATTGTGCTTTTTCCAGAACCGCTGTGTCCGACCAAGCCTATCATTTCACCTGGCTCTATGACTAGGTTTAAATCTTTGATCACAGAGCGGTTGCCATAGCGAAAGCCCGCGCCGCGAATTTCTATACGGCCACTAACATGATCTAAGTGCACGGGGTTGGAAGGCTCAGGCACACTAGAGACATGATCTAAAATATCAAAGATGCGTTTAGCCCCAGAGGCAGCCTTTTGTGTGACCGAAACGATGCGGCTCATGGAGTCTAAGCGAGTGTAAAAACGGCTGATATAGGCGAGAAAGGCGGTTAATACACCAACGCTGATTTCATTATGGGCGACTTGCCAAATACCAAAAGCCCACACCAACAGGAGGCCAATTTCAGTCAGCAAGGTGACGCTAGGTGAAAATAGCGACCATATTTTATTGATTCGGTCATTGACGATGAGGTTATGTTGGTTCGCTTCACGAAAGCGCAACGCCTCACGACCTTCTTGTGCAAAAGCTTTGACCACGCGAATTCCAGGAATGGTATCTGCTAGCACATTGCTGACCTGCGACCATACGCGGTCAATCTTTTCGAAGCCTGTGCGCAAGCGATCGCGCACGATATGAATCATCCACGCAATAAAGGGTAATGGCAATAAAGTAATTAACGCCAGCTTGGCATTGATAGAAATTAGGATGGCTGCCGTCATCAATATCATCAACACATCTGTTGCAAAGTCGAGTAAATGCAGTGATAGGAATACGCAGATACGATCAGACTCAGAACCTATGCGCGACATTAAATCGCCAGTACGCTTGCCGCCAAAATATTCAAGTGACAAACGCAACAAATGTTCATAAGTAATGGTGCGCAGATCGGCGCCTATTCGCTCGCTTACTAACGCTAAAATATAGGTGCGCGCCCAACCCAAACTCCAGGCAAGTAAGGCTGAACCTAGTAAGCCTGCGAGCAACAGCGACACCATCCCGTAGTCAATAGGAGCGCCGTTTTGATAAGGAATAAGTACCTTGTCCATGAGCGGTATGGTTAGATAGGGCGGGACTAAGGTGGCCGCGGTAGAGGCAAGCATTAGCAGAAATCCACCTAATAACTGCCATTGATATGGTTTGGCAAAACGCCATAAACGAAGCAATGTCCAAGTGGATGGTGGTTTATCAATTTCTCCATCACAATGCGCACACTCTAATGTGTCGGCTGTAAGCTCGGTTTGACAGTTTGGACAATATTGCACATCTTCGGTCGCGATAGGTTCGCCACTGACAAAGCTGGCAAGTTGTAGCGTAAACTGCTTGTTAAAACGTGCCACTGCAGCGTCGTGCGCTAGGGTGTAATTCCAACGCGCGAGTCTTATCTCACCATCAAATAACTCTAGGCTGCCCACACCTGCATGGTCGTGATGTTGACAGTGTAGATTGGCTTGGAACGGGTAGCTCACAACGGCGACTTGTGGATCGCTAATGTGAAGTAGGCGCTCAGCGCTCAGCACTAATAGCTGTTTTTTGAAGTGCAATAATGGGTCAAGATTAATCTCTAACCAGGCAATAATGGGCTCGTTATGTTGAAGTTGCGACTGTGCAGCGGCGATCCAGTGGCTCGGTAGCACTTGATAAATTGGACTTGAGGGGAGTATTTTGTTGTTCACAGCGGCTGAGTGTACTACAATCCACAAGGCTGATAAACAGTTATGGCGTGCTTTTTGGTAAACTTCAACAGTATGCCGACTTCGCAAATTTCCTACCTTCAATTCATCTGGACCGACTGATGGAGTTTTTAAAGATTTTACCCCTGCGTGGACCGAATATATGGACCTACCGTCCAGTATTAGAGGTGTGGCTAGACATTGGCGCCTTAGAAGATTCTCCTTCTAATACGATACCTGGTTTTTATGAGCGTCTCAGTAGCTGGCTGCCGACATTGGCCGAGCATAGATGTGGCATTGGCGAGCGCGGTGGATTTTTGCAGCGTGTGCGTGAAGGGACGTGGCCTGGACATATTTTAGAGCATGTCACCCTGGAACTTCAATCTTTGGCTGGTATGCAGGGTGGCTTTGGGAAGGCGCGTAGCACAGAAGTGCGTGGCGTCTATAAAGTGGTGGTGCGCTCTCGCAATGAGCAGGTGAGCCGAGTAGCCATCCATGCAGCACGTGACCTTGTGCTAGCGGCCATGCAGGATCGCCCTTTTGATCTGCCCGCAACGCTGACTCAGTTACGTGATATGGTTGATTCCCTATGCTTAGGCCCGAGCACCGCTTGCATTGTGGATGCCGCCACTGCGCGCAATATCCCCTCCATTCGTTTGACAGCCGGTAATCTAGTGCAACTAGGTTACGGCGCACGTCAGCATCGTATTTGGACTGCAGAGACCGATCAAACCAGCGCTATTGCCGAAAGTATTTCTGGCGATAAAGATTTAACTAAAAGTTTATTAGAAGCTTGTGGTGTGCCTGTGCCAGAAGGCCGTTTAGTGGATAGCGTCGCTGATGCATGGGAGGCGGCTGAAGATATTGGCTTGCCCGTTGTAGTCAAGCCGCGTGATGGAAATCATGGGCGTGGCGTTTCTATGGAATTGATGACGCACGCTGAAGTAGAGGCGGCCTACCACTTGGCGCGAGATGAAGGTAGCGGGGTGATGGTCGAGCGTTTTGTGCGCGGAAGCGAACACCGCTTGCTTATTGTGGGTGGAAAATTAGCAGCAGCAGCTAGAGGCGAGTCTGTCTGTGTTGTTGGCGATGGTAAGGCAACAATCCGTGAGTTAATTGCACGTGACATTAATACCGATCCACGCCGCGGCGAAGCCGAAGAATTTCCTTTGGATCTGATTTCCATTGATGACAATGCGGCCGCTATGTTTGAAATTGAGCGTCAGGGTTTTAACGCTGATGCAATACCTGTAGCAGGTAAGCAAATCATTGTTCAACGCAATGGAAATGTGGCGCTAGATGTGACTGACTTAGTGCACCCTGAAGTGGCCGCAACAGCCGCGCTAGCTGCACGCATTGTTGGGCTCGATATTGCTGGTGTAGATTTGGTGGCTGAAGACATTTCAAAGCCGTTAGCAGCGCAAGGGGGTGCTATTGTTGAAGTCAATGCGGGTCCTGGCCTATTAATGCATCTTAAACCTGCGGAAGGCGAGGCGCGCCCGGTGGGTAAAGCAATCGTTGATAGTTTATTTGCCGATGGTGATGATGGCCGCATTCCTGTTGTCGGTATTGCTGGCACTTACGGTAAAACCTTGGTGGCACAAATCGTCTCTAGATTGCTACATTTAAGTGGCAAGCATGTGGGCTTAGCTTGCAGTACTGGACTGTATCTTGAGCAGCGTCAAGTTGAAAAATCGGATTGTGCGACTTGGGCGGCAGCGCAGAAGCTATTAATGAACCGCAATTTAGATGCGGCGGTCATTGAAAATAGCTTTACTACGATTTTAGCAGAAGGATTGGGTTATGACCGCTGTCAGGTCGGCGTGGTAACCAATGTCGATCCAGCGCAACATGTTGGCGACTACTATATTGAAACGCCCGAGCAGGTGTGGAATGTGATGCGCACCCAAGTTGATGTGGTACTGGAAAGCGGCGTGGCGGTTCTTAACGCAGATGATCCACTAGTGGCACAAATGACTGATCTTTGCGATGGTGAGGTAATTTTCTTTGCACGCGATGCTAAGTTGCCAGTGGTTGAGGAGCATCTCAAACGCGGCGGACGCGCAGTGGTCATTGCGGTAGGTAGTCTAGTACTTGCCACCGGAAGTGCCCAAGTGCCAGTGGCAAGGCTTGCGGCGATTAAAATGTTGGAGGGTGTTGCGCCTGAAGACCAAAAACTTGAACATATACTTGCGGCGGTTGCGGCTGGTTGGGCGCTAGGCATTTTGCCTGAGCTCATGCGCGCTGGCATTAAGAATTTTAACGTGGACGCATTAACTGCGGAGCGCACAGATGTTTAACTTTAGGTTAAACGCGTGTGATATCTGCATTCAATCACCATGCCTCTGTTGGCTTAAAACAAGGAAAACTGTTTGATGGAAGTGTCACGTATACGAGCACTACGCGGTCCTAATCTGTGGAGTCGGCATACCGCCATTGAGGTCATCGTATCCTGTACGGAAGCGGAATGCGATATTGATAATATAAGTGGCTTTGAGTCACGCTTGCGAGCGCGCTTTCCAGCCATTGGTTTGTTGCAATTGGCGGGTCGTGCTGAGGCGGTGTCGATGGCGCATGTGCTGGAGGTTGCGGCGCTCGGGTTGCAGGCACACTCTGGTTGCCCAGTAACTTTCAGTCGCACGGCACAAACCCTAGAAGCTGGCGTTTATCAGGTGGTGTTTGAATATAGTGAAGAAGAGGTCGGTCGTTTAGCGTTAGAGTTGGCAGAGCAGCTTTGCCATACAGCGTTTGCTGATACCCCGTTTGACTTGGCTGCTGCCATGGCGAAGATCACGGAGTTAGATGAAGACGTGCGACTGGGGCCTAGCACAGGTGCTATCGTCCAGGCCGCAATTAAGCGTGGTATTCCATTTCGAAGACTGACCGCAGGAAGCTTGGTGCAGTTTGGTTGGGGTAGCAAACAGCGTCGCATACAGGCGGCGGAGACTGACCTAAGTAGCGCGATTGCGGAAGCGATTGCACAAGACAAGCAGCTGACTAAGAAATTACTGAGCGCAGCTGGCGTCCCTGTTCCTGGTGGGCGGGAAGCTGTTAATGTAGAAGATGCTTGGGCCGCGATGACTGAAATCGGTGGGCCAGCTGTGGTGAAACCCAAGGATGGCAATCAAGGTAAAGGCGTGACGGTTAATATTACGACCCGTGCGCAACTTGAGCGCGCCTATGCTGCAGCTGCTGAAATAAGCTCAGAGGTGTTGGTCGAGCGATTTATTCCTGGTGGTGATTTCCGTTTATTGGTCGTGGGCAATAAGTTGGTCGCTGCGGCTAGACGTGACCCACCCTTGGTCATCGGTGATGGTGTGCTGAGTGTGCGTGCACTAGTTGAAAAAGTGAATACTGATCCGCGACGCGGTCAAGGTCATGCGACTTCTTTGACCAAAATGCGGATAGACGATATTGCGTTAGCCAGCCTAGCCGCACAAAATTTCACCGTGGACTCCGTGCCACAAAAGGGCGTCCGCGTTATTCTTCGCAATAACGCTAACCTCAGCACCGGTGGCACAGCAACCGATGTGACCGATGATGTGCATCCGGAGCTGGCGGCTTGCGCAGTAGCGGCCGCACAAATGGTAGGGTTGGATGTTTGCGGCGTTGATCTCGTGTGTGACAGCGTGCAACGTTCATTAAAGGAACAGGCTGTGGGCGTGGTTGAAGTCAATGCTGCCCCAGGTTTGCGCATGCATTTGCAGCCATCATTTGGTAAGGGTCGTGCTGTAGGTGAGGCGATAGTTTCTACCATGTTTGCCGCTAATGATAATGGCCGAATTCCAGTGGTAGCGGTGGCTGGTACCAATGGTAAAACCACAACGGTACGCCTTATTGCCCATATTTTAGGTTGCCAAGGTCTGCGTGTAGGCATGACTAACTCGGATGGTGTTTATATACAAGGTCAACGTATCGATAGCGGTGATTGCAGTGGGCCAAGAAGCGCGCGCAACGTGTTGTTACATCCAGATGTAGATGCGGCTGTATTTGAAACTGCGCGCGGCGGTGTGTTGCGTGAAGGCTTGGCATTTGATCGTTGCGATGTGGCGGTGGTGACCAACATTGGCATGGGTGATCATCTAGGTCTAAACTACATTACAACAGTGGAAGACTTGGCTGTGGTGAAACGGGTCGTAGTGCAAAATATTACCGCGGCTGGTGTGGCAGTGCTTAATGCCGACGACCCGATGACGGTCACAATGGCTTCGGCATGCCCCGGCTCGGTAACATTTTTTACCCATGACCGCCAGCATCCTGTCATGGCGACGCATGCGGCGCAGGGTCGTCGCGTAGTCTATGTGGAAAATGGTGAAATCGTGGCGGCGCAAAAACTTGCCGATCAAAAACAATTTAAGCAAATGATTCCCTTGGCACAAATTCCAATTACCAGAAGTGGCAGCATAGGCTTTCAGGTTGAGAATACCATGGCGGCCATTGCAGCTGCTTGGGCCTTGGGCGTTGACTGGGACAGTATTCGTAAAGGCGTATCCACATTTGTTAGTGATGCGAAAACCGCACCTGGTCGCTTTAACTTTTTTGACTATAAAGGCGCTAGTGTCATTGCTGATTATGGACATAATCCTGATGCGATTGTGGCTTTGGTGGCAGCGATTGACTCAATTCCGGCCAAGAAACGCTTGGTGGTGATTAGTGGTGCTGGCGACAGACGAGATATCGATATTAGCCGGCAGAGCGAAATATTAGGCGATGCTTTTGATGAGATTATTTTGTATCAGGATCAGTGTCAGCGCGGGCGTGCCGATGGCGAGGTGCTGAAGCTGTTACAAGATGGGCTAGTGAATGCGCAACGCGCAAGTCAGGTAGACGAAATCCGGGGTGAGTTTTTGGCTATTGATACTGCCTTAGCTAGATTGGAAGAGGGTGACCTGTGTTTAATCCTAATAGATCAGGTTGAAGAGGCATTGGCCTATATAGCAGAGCGCGTTGCCAATAGCTGATGCTTCGCATTGGTAAGGTGAGTGAGGTATAATTTCACTTTTCGAATTTAGCGCCTATTTTACCCATGCCAATTTATGATTTTCAATGCAGTAGCTGTGGCTTTAAAGACGAGGTGATGCGCAAAATTAGCGCGGCCAGCACTGAAGCATGTCCGCAATGTGGCGCTGAAACTTTTAGTAAACAATTGTCCGCACCTAGCTTTCAGCTAACTGGAAGCGGTTGGTATGCTACAGACTTTAAAAATGGGTCAAATAAGCCGGCAACCACTACCCCAGTTTCGACCAAAGCTAGTGAGCAGGTGAAGGCTGATAGCGGTACCACAGCAAAGACAGACGCCAGCGCTAGTCCCAGTGTCGATAAAAAGCCTGATGCAGTCCCCGCAACTACTAAATAAACTTCAACTGCAAATTCAACTTATGAAAAAATATTTTATTACTGGTTTGTTGGTGCTAGTGCCATTGTTAATCACCGTTTGGGTAATTTCCAGTCTAGTCGGTATGATGGATCAAAGCCTGTTGCTACTTCCAGAAAGCTGGCGACCAAAGGCGCAGTTGGGCTTGGAAATTCCAGGCGTTGGTGCTCTGCTAACACTATTAATTGTGTTTGTTACTGGCCTTATTGCCACCAACTTTTTTGGCAAACAACTCATTTTGTTGTGGGAAGCGCTGTTGGCACGCGTGCCAGTGGTGAAGTCGATTTACGCGAGTGTTAAGCAAGTATCCGATACGCTGTTTTCCGACTCTGGTAATGCTTTCCGTCAAGCGGTATTGGTGCAGTTTCCACGCGCAGATTCATGGACTATCGCTTTTGTCACAGGTAAACCGGGCGGCGATGTGGCGAATCATTTGCATGGCGATTATGTCAGTGTCTTTGTGCCGACAACCCCTAATCCGACGGGCGGTTATTTTTTGATGATGCCACGCGCTGATGTAATCACGCTCGATATGAGTGTGGATGAAGCATTGAAATATATTATTTCTATGGGCGTGGTTGCACCGGCAGAAAAAATTATCCCGCAACTACTTAAAAAAGATTAAACGCTACATATCACCTTAACCGAAACTCAATAAGAATTTACACTATGCGTACACATTA
Organism: uncultured Pseudomonadota bacterium; assembly: GCA_903838125.1. GTDB lineage: Bacteria > Pseudomonadota > Gammaproteobacteria > Burkholderiales > Methylophilaceae > Methylotenera. The sequence goes on from CAILXF010000057.1 coordinate 32,905, forward strand.
CTGCGGCCATTTAAACCGCGAACATATCGGCCAAACTGTTACTTTATGCGGTTGGGCTCACCGCCGTCGCGACCATGGCGGAGTGATTTTTATTGATTTGCGTGACCGTGAAGGCATGGCGCAAATTGTGATTAATCCTGATGCCAAAGCTGCCTTTGCTCTAGCAGAAACAGTGCGTAGTGAATATGTGCTGAAAATAGTATGTGAAGTGCGCGCGCGCCCTGACGGCGCAGTGAACGCTAACTTATCTACTGGTGAAGTGGAAATGATCGCCACTGAAATTGAAATTTTAAATGCATCACTCACACCACCATTTATGCTCGATGACGACAGTCTGACTGAAACCGTGCGTTTGCAGCATCGTTATATCGATTTGCGTCGTCCAGTAATGCAAAAGAACATGATGTTGCGTTACCGTGTAGCCAAAACCTTGCGCGACTATTTGGACACCAATGGGTTTATTGAAATTGAAACGCCAATGTTAACGCGTTCAACTCCTGAAGGCGCTCGTGACTACCTAGTCCCTAGTCGTGTGCATACAGGCGAATTTTTTGCCTTGCCACAATCACCACAGTTATTTAAACAGCTCTTGATGGTGTCTGGCTTTGACCGCTACTTCCAGATTACGAAATGTTTCCGTGATGAAGATTTACGTGCAGACCGTCAGCCAGAATTTACACAAGTCGACATTGAAACTTCATTTATGACTGAAAACCAGATCATGGATATTGTGGAAGAAATGATTCGCCAGATGCTGAAAAAAGTACAAAACGTAGATTTGCCAGCTTCGTTTCCACGCATGAGCTTTGCTGAGGCCATGACACGTTATGGTTCAGATAAGCCAGATATGCGCGTGACACTAGAAATTACTGAGCTTTCTGACGTCATGAAAGATGTAGATTTTAAAGTGTTCTCAGGTGCGGCAAATATGGCCGGTGGTCGTGTGGCTGCGTTGCGCGTGCCTAATGGCGCAGCGATTGCACGGAGCGAGATTGATGCTTATACCGAGTTTGTAAAAATTTACGGTGCAAAAGGTTTGGCTTATATCAAAATTAACGATATCACCAAATTAAATGAAGAAGGCCTACAAAGCCCTATTGTTAAAAACATTCATGTGACGGCCCTTCAAGCGATTATTGATCGCACAGGTGCACAAAATGGCGACATTATCTTCTTTGGTGCGGATAAAACTAAAGTAGTGAATGAAGCTTTAGGCGCATTGCGCCTTAAAGTGGGTCACGATAAAGGCCATGTTGATGGGCGCGCTTGGGCACCATTATGGGTAGTTGATTTCCCAATGTTTGAACATGATGAAGAAAATGATCGATGGGCAGCATTACATCATCCGTTCACAGCCCCTAAAGACGGTCACGAGGACTTGCTGGTAACTAATCCAGGTGCTTGTTTATCTAAAGCTTACGATATGGTGCTGAATGGTTGGGAAGTTGGTGGTGGATCTGTGCGTATTCACAAGCAAGATATTCAATCTAAAGTATTTGATGCATTGAAGATTAGCCCTGAAGAAGCGCAAGAAAAGTTTGGGTTCTTGTTAGACGCCTTGCAATATGGTGCGCCGCCGCACGGTGGCCTAGCTTTTGGTTTAGATCGATTAGTCACTTTAATGACAGGTGCCGAATCTATCCGTGATGTGATTGCGTTCCCTAAAACACAGCGCGCGCAGTGCTTGATGACCAATGCACCAAGTGCGGTTGATGAGAAACAGTTACGTGAATTGCACATACGTGTGCGTACGCCTAATACGGTCGCTTAGCATTAAGCTCGCTTGCATTGTTACGCCCTCTCCGCTCTCTATTAAGAGTCGGCAAGGGCGCATCTAGCGAGCGTTTCGTTTGTTATCTAAGTGCAATAGTGGAATTTAAACTTAGCAATGCCAATCAAATCCTTAATACGCACCATCCCGCACTATCCTAAAGCTGGCATCCAGTTTCGTGATATCACCACCTTGCTCAAAGACCCGCTTGGTTTTCGCCTAGTGATCGATGGCCTTGCTGCGCATTACAGTTCACAGAAAATAGAAAAAATCGCCGGTATAGAGGCGCGAGGTTTCGTTATCGGAGCGGCCCTTGCTTATAAACTAGGGGTCGGTTTTGTGCCACTTCGTAAGTCAGGGAAATTGCCAGGAACTAGTATAGGCCACGACTACGCTTTGGAGTATGGGGTTGATCGTCTGGAGGTACATGTTGATGCAATAGTTCAAGGTGAACAAGTGCTATTGGTGGATGATTTGATTGCGACAGGTGGCACGGCATTGGCGGCCGTAGCGCTTATTCAACAGTTGGGCGGGGTGGTCATAGGCTGTGCCTTTGTGATTGACTTGCCAGATTTGGGCGGCACGCAGCGTTTAATGAATGATGGCCTCAAATCCTTTGCGCTATGTCAATTCGAAGGCGATTAGTTGGTATCGTGCTGTTGAGTACACCGATTCTCGCTCATAAAGATGTTACAGTGATTTAACTTAAGCTCCCCAGAAAATTATGCCAGTAACCGAAATTAATCATTACAACTTACGTGCACCTCGCGACATTATGCATGTGCTCAAAGACTTTTATTGCAATATTATCGGCTTAAAGGTCGGTCCGCGCGAGGGTTTTACTAGCTATGGTTTCTGGCTATATATAGGCAATAATGATGTCTTGCATATTGCGGAATATAAAGGGGAAGGCGCCCCATTACTGAATGTATTGACCACCTTTGATCATGTGGCATTTACTTGTACAGATTTTTCGGCGATGGAAGCGCACCTAAAAGCGCACAAAGTGCCGTATAGCATCCGTATGGTTCCAGCGATTAATGTGCAGCAAATTAATTTAAAAGATCCTGTTGGAAACGGTATTGAGCTAAACTTTTCTTTGGTATAGGCTTAAGCCATGGTGTATGAATACTGAATTTATTTGAAATAACTAGGTCTTATTATTATAAACATAAGATTAAGGAGTGGTTGCAATGAGTCAATTCTTTACAAGAATTTTATGGGCTTTAAGCCTTTTGCTTGCTATCTCAGCTACCGCTCAGGCGGAACCAGACGCCAATCTATGGCCAGTAGTTAAAGAGGCATTCTTCGCGCAACGTGAAATACAGCCGGTAGAGTTTATGAAAATAGACGCACCGCGCCGCGCTGAAAGTGGCGCGCAAGTGCCCGTGACTTTAAGTGTGGATAATTCAGCCGCTAATGGTGTCGTCATTAGAAAAATCTACCTGTTGGTCGATGCTAACCCCATTCAGCTTGCTTCCACCTATCATTTATCATCAATGCTTGGTAACTTTCAATTAGCCACGCGTATTCGTTTTGAAACTGATTCCTTTGTGCGTATCGTTGGTGAAAGCGCTGACGGAAAGTTATATATGGCCTCGCGTGAAATTCGAGCTGCCGGTGGATGTGGTGGTACGGTGGATGGTGACGATGCTGCGATCCGGGCTTCAGCAGGTAAGATTAAATTAAGAGTAGAAGCGCCAGTGAAATTTGGTGAGCCAGCGTCAACCATATTCAATATCAAACATCCTATGCGAACAGGTCTACAACGCGACTTGGTATCACAAGGTTATGTGCCCGCTTTTTATATCAATAAGGCCAGCTTTAGTTACAACGGTAAGCTAGTCATGACAGTCGATGTCGGTGTTGGTACAAGTGAAGATCCGTATATGAAATTTAATTTCACCCCTGATGCACCAGGCAATTTAGAAGTGCAAGCCACTGACAATGAGGGTAAAACCTTTGTGCAGCAAATCAATGTAAAAGGCTAAACTCTGCCAGTAATTGAAGCCTCCTATGCGGAGGCTTTTTTACGCCTTGATGCAGGCAATGCGCAAAATTTTTGGTGCTAAAATAAGCCCCATTATTAAGGAGGAAAAGATGAAAAGTTATCGTAAAGAACTCTGGTTTAACCCACCAACAAGAGTGGCATTTATTCGCATCACTGAGCAGGTCAATGAATGTTTGCGCGAAAGTGGCGTGCGTGAAGGTTTGGTGCTGATTAATGCCATGCATATTACCGCTAGTGTATTTATTAACGATGATGAGCGCGGTTTACATAACGACTATACGCAATGGCTGGAACGCTTAGCGCCACATGAGCCTGTGAGCAGTTATCGCCATAACGATACCGGTGAAGATAATGCCGATGCGCATATGAAACGCCAGCTTATGGGGCGTGAAGTAGTGGTTGCTATAACTGAAGGTAGGTTAGATTTTGGGCCATGGGAGCAGATTTTCTATGGCGAGTTTGATGGCAGACGTAAAAAACGCGTATTAGTTAAAATTATTGGTGACTAGCTGATTCAAATCAAAGCGAGTTTTTAAAGGTTTTGTTATTCTGCGCTGCATTCTGACTTAAAAATCTATGCAGTGCATTTAACGTTATGCATTTCTTTAAGATATAAATTCAAGTTTTTAATTCAGACCGAATGACGACAACAATTGAATTGATAGAGATAAGATATGTTTAGCCCAGAACTTTTAGCTCCAGCTGGCGACCTCGACCGCATGCGTACTGCGTTTGATTATGGTGCCGATGCCATTTATGCCGGTCAGCCACGTTATAGCTTGCGTGCGCGTAATAATGATTTCTCCATGGACAATATTGCTATTGGCATTAACGAGGCGCACGCCCGTGGCAAAAAGTTTTTTGTTGCCAGTAATATTTCTCCGCATAACGCCAAGGTTAAAACCTATATGGCAGATATGGCACCTATTATTGCCATGCAGCCTGATGCATTGATTATGTCTGATCCTGGACTCATCCTGATGGTACGGGAAAAATGGCCAGAGATGCCAATCCATCTTTCAGTGCAAGCCAACACTGTGAATTTCGCAACGGTTAAATTTTGGCAAGCCATGGGTCTAAAGCGTGTGATATTGTCGCGCGAATTGTCCTTGGATGAAATTGAAGAAATCCGTCAACTCTGTCCGGAAATGGAGTTGGAAGTATTTGTGCATGGCGCTTTATGCATTGCCTATTCTGGCCGATGCCTACTTTCTGGCTACTTTAATCATCGCGACCCAAATCAAGGTACTTGCACTAACTCTTGTCGCTGGGATTACAAGGTGCATGACGCCACAGAAGATGCGGCCGGTGTGATTCGCCTCAATGAATTTGACTTTAAAGAAGAAATGGCAAAATCCAGTCTTTCCGCTTGTGGGAGTTTGCCGCGCCACCCGCTTGCGGATAATGTGTATCTGATTGAGGAAAAAGGTCGCCCAGGTGAATTGCTGCCGATTATTGAAGATGAGCACGGCACTTACATTATGAACAGCAAAGATCTACGTGCTATTGAGCATGTGGAGCGCTTAGTGAAAATGGGCATTAATTCATTGAAAATTGAAGGCCGTACCAAGTCCCGTTATTACGTGGCACGTACTTGCCAAAATTACCGCAAGGCAATCGACGATGCAGTGGTTGGACGACCATTCGATTGGAATTTAGTCGGTGATTTAGAAAATTTAGCTAACCGCGGCTACACAGACGGTTTTTATCAACGCCACCATACTGCTGAACATCAAAATTATAAGCAAGGATATTCCATCTCGAATCAAAGTCTCTATGTAGGCGATGTGGTCGCTTACGATCCAGAGACGGGTTTAGCGGATATTGAAGCGCGGAATAAGTTTGGAGTTGGTGATCGTATTCAGATTATCCATCCTAGCGGCAACCAAGAATTGCGAGTAGAGCGCATGTTGAATAAAAAGGGTGAGGAAATTCAGGAGGCTTCTGGAAGTGGCTACTTTGTGCGAGTGCCCGTTGCTGCCCAAGACTTAAGCAACGCCATGGTGGCTAGATACTTATAGATTTTCGTTTAAAAATACGCGCCCGTTTGAACAATGGGCGCGCAGATTTTTTAACTCTTGATGTAACCTTCTAGCTGTTTAATAAGATCCTGTTGGTAGCTTAGGGTTTCTTTTACCAAGTCGCCGATGGATAGCATGCCTATCACGTTTCCATTGGCCACTACAGGCAAGTGGCGAATATGACGATCCGCCATAATAGACATGCCTTGCTCTACGCTATCGTTGGGGTCGGCACTTAGCACCTTATGCGTCATCACTTCCGCAATTTGCGTGGTTTTTGAAGATCGACCTTGTAGAATTACCTCGCGTGCATAGTCGCGTTCTGAAAAAATACCGACTAATTTTTCATCCTCAAGCACCACTAAAGCACCAATTTTATATTCCGCCATGATCACCAAAGCATCAAACACAGGGCGATTAGGGGCAATTGAAATCACCTCTTTATACTTTTTGCTATCAAGCAATTGTTGTAATGTTTTCATTAAACTCTCCTTGCCTTAATTGGTTTTAAATATACACCAAAAATCATCATACCAATAAATACCGGCTTATTTTATCAATAAGATTGACATAGTTAGCCAGCTAATTATAATGAGACTAACCATGCTACAACTTAAAGACCTCCCCACACCTGACGTGCTGGCAAAGTTCGCCATACGTTACCCAGACGCCGATGTTACAGCGGTGTCTAGCGTATTGCAGTTGTTGCGCGTGGCTACTGACTTGTCCATTGCATTGGACGCGTGTTTAAGTAAGCACGGGCTATTGCAGGGGCGTTGGTGGGTCCTTATTTTATTGATGCGTGAGGAGAATAAAACTTCTCAGCCATCAATATTGGCAGAAAAAGCTGGCGTTACTCGTGCCACCATGACGGGTTTACTTGATGGCTTAGAGCAAAGTGGTCTAATCGCGCGCGTGTTAGCAAAAGAGGATAGACGTACAGTTTTAATTAATTTAACCGATGCGGGAGTTGGAAAGTTAGACAGCGTAATGCCAGATTATTACCGCCGTATAAGATGTTGTATGCAAGGGTTAGATGAAGAACAACGGCAACAACTACAGAAAATTTTAGCTTTAATAAATCTTGGCATTCCCGCCCTGACTTAAGCATATTTAAAATTAGAGCATCAATTTCAAACAATAGGACTATTACCATGAGCAATATTCAAAGTGCAATTTCAGCCATCAATGCAAAATTTGATTTGGCATTTAATACAAAAAATGTGGCGGACATTGGCCGGTTATATGCAGAAAATGCGGTTGTATTGCCAGCACCAGCAGGTGCGACGGTTAAAGGGCGTCAGGCCGTAGTAGATTTTTTTACAGGTTTAATCGAAGCCGGCGTGATTGAACATCAACTTACTTTGGTCGATGCGGTAGAAGATGGGAATTTAGCTTATCAAGTGGGCTTATGGGCCGGTGCTATGATCGATGCGCAAGGCGAAAGACAAACATTCGGTGGCAATGTCCATTTGGTTTACCGCAAGCAACTTGATGGTCAGTGGTTAGCTGTTACCCATATATGGAACTGAAAATTTAGTCCCCATGCATAGTCGAAAAAACACCATACGCGCTTTTCTCGCACTAATGACCTTGACGGTCATTTGGGGCTATAACTGGGTGGTCATGAAAAGCGCTTTGTTGTATGCCGGCGCTTTTCAATTTGCTGCCTTGCGCACTGTGATTGGAACGGTGTGTTTATTTGCAGTAGTCATCGTGATGCGTAAGCCATTACGCATTAAAGAAATGCCAACACTTATATTGCTAGGTTTATTACAAACTAGTGGTTTCACTGGATTGTTGATTTGGGCATTGGTAGAAGGAGGTGCCGGAAAAACCGCAGTTCTTACCTATACCATGCCATTTTGGGTGATGGTGTTGGCTTGGCCACTATTGGGAGAAAAAATACGTGGTTTGCAATGGTCGGCAGCACTACTTTCAACCATGGGCATGCTATTTATTTTAGATCCTATGCATTTAGGTGCTGATACCTTCAGTATGTTTTTAGCTCTTTTATCCGGTATTTTTTGGGCGTTATCGGTGATTGTGGCTAAAAAGTTACACCACCGCGTGCCAGATTTAGATCTACTCACACTTACCGCTTGGCAGATGTTGTTTGGCTCAATTCCAATTATGATTGCCGCAATATTGATTCCAGCACCAACCATACAATGGACACCCTATTTGATAGGAGCTATCATTTTTAACTCCGTATTTTGTAATGCCTTGGCTTGGATATTATGGCTATACGCCCTACGACGCTTGAGCGCTGGAGTGGCTAGCATGTCATCCATGCTGGCGCCGGTGATAGGGGTGATAGCAGCTTGGGTACAGTTGCAGGAAGTGCCTACCACCACTGAGTTTATCGGCATGACCTTGATTGCCCTGTCACTCGCCATCATCTCGATAATTAGTGTCCGAAAACATACACCTATAGACCCATCTATGGGACAAGATTGATATCCTCCCCGACATAAATGAACTGCACCTTAATCAGTTAGACGTATAGTCCGACTTTTGGGGTGCAGTTCATGAACGGAGAGTATTTCCCCATAATCTATTAAAGTTGGCTTACTTCATCGTTTAGTGAGCTCATAACCTAGCATGTGATAAAATTCAAAATATCTAAAAGTGTTAAGGATTAGTAATATGGCAGGTCATAGTAAATGGGCGAATATTCAGCATCGAAAAGGCCGTCAAGATGCAAAGCGCGGCAAAATTTTCACTAAAATAATTAAAGAAATTACCGTGGCAGCCCGCCTAAGTGGTGGCGATGTCACCATGAATCCACGTTTACGTGCTGCGGTGGCTTTAGCCAAAGAAGAGAACATGCCAGCAGACAATATCACTCGTGCCATTAAAAAGGGTACAGGGGAGTTAGAGGGCGTGAACTATGAGGAAATTCGTTACGAAGGATATGGCATTAACGGTGCGGCAATTATTATTGACTGCCTTACCGACAATAAGCAGCGTGCGGTGGCAGATGTGCGTCATGCGCTCACCAAGTTCGGCGGGAATTTAGGCACTGATGGTTCAGTGGCTTTCATGTTCAAACATTGCGGTAGCTTGCTCTATGCCCCTGGTACTTCTGAAGATAAAGTAATGGAAATTGCCTTAGAAGCTGGCGCAGAAGATATTGTGACTGATGAAGACGGCAGTATTGAAGTGATTACTGCCCCACATGATTTTTTAAGCGTGAAAGAAACCATGGAAGCAGCAGGCTTGAAAGCCGTGCTGGCTGAAGTTGCTATGAAGCCTAGTATTGAAACAGTGTTTACTGGCGATGATGCGGCGAGAATGCAGAAAATTCTAGACGCGCTAGAAGATCTAGATGATGTGCAGGATGTCTACACGACTGCGGTCATTGAAGAATAAAAATGCTTAATTTGACCTCATTGGCTCAATGTCAAATGTGCTTTAGCGTTAACTTAAATTTCATTGAGTTTTGCAAACGTTGAGCAGCGTCAGAATTTTAGGAATAGACCCTGGCCTGCGCATGACAGGTTTTGGTGTTATTGAAAAGATAGGCGAAAAAATTACATATGTTGCCAGCGGAACCATTAAAACAGCGAGTGCTAAAAAAAATAAAGTTGAAGGCGAAGATGATAGAGAAGAGTTGCCTGCCAGACTAAAAGTCATACTTGATGGACTATTTGAGGTTATTGATACCTATGGGCCGCAACAAGTCGCGATAGAGAAAGTGTTTGTGAATGTAAACCCACAGTCAACTTTGCTCCTTGGGCAGGCACGTGGGGCTGCGATTAGCGCAGCAGTGATTCGTAATTTGATGGTGGCGGAATACACTGCGCTTCAAGTGAAGCAAGCCGTAGTTGGTAATGGCCATGCACAAAAAGAGCAAGTGCAAGAAATGGTAAAGCGTTTATTGAAATTACCGGCTACTCCGAAACCCGATTCAGCTGATGCCTTAGCGTGTGCGATTTGCCATGCGCATGGTGGCCAAGGATTGGGGAAGCTAGCTACGGCAGGTTTTAGAGTCAAAGGTGGAAGGTTGATATGATGGGGCGAACAGAATGATAGGTAGGTTGCACGGAATTTTGCTAGAAAAAACACCACCGCTCGTACTGATTGATTGCAATGGCGTTGGTTATGAATGCGAAGTGCCGATGAGTACTTTTTATAACCTGCCAGCTATTGGTGAGAAGGTGATTCTGCTCACTCACTTTGTGGTGCGTGAGGATGCGCAGCTATTGTATGGCTTTGGTAGCAACCAAGAACGCGCCACTTTTAGGCAATTACTCAAAGTCAACGGCATCGGAGCTAAATCTGCCCTGTCTATACTGAGTGGCTTGTCCATAGATGAGCTGGTGCAAGCAGTCGCATTGCAAGACACAGCTATGCTGACGCGCGTGCCTGGTGTAGGTAAGAAAACTGCAGAACGCTTGCTACTGGAGTTGAAGGACAAGTTTACTATAGACGGTGTTGCCGCCATGAGCGCTAACCAAGCCAAGTCGGCCAGTGGTGATGTGCTTAATGCTTTGCTAGCTTTAGGCTACAACGAGCGCGAAGCCCTTGCAGCTGTTAAGTTATTGCCCGCAGATGTCAGTGTGGCTGACGGCATACGTCAAGCATTAAAGGTCTTGTCCAAAGCATGATTCCGACCATTAATACCAATCAGCTAACGCGCATTACTTTAGTACTGCTGCTTATTACCGGTTGCTTTTATGTGTTACGTCCGTTAATGGCGGCTATACTATTCTCGACCATTATCTGCGTGTTTACTTGGCCACTTTATCATTTGTTATGGATCCGATTCGGAAAACGTGACACCTTGGCGGCCATGACGATGACTTTATTGTTATTGGTGGCGCTGATTCTGCCAATGGCTTATTTGGCAGCTAATTTTGCAGATTTTACTGCTACTTTAGTCAATCAATTTCAGCCAATGTTGCAGAATTTGCAACCCCATGCGCCTGACTGGATGCGTAATTTACCTATCATTGGCGGTCAGGTGAGTGAGGCTTGGGAGCGCGCGGCCGTTAGCCATGAAGAGTTGATGAAGTTGGTCAGTCAGAACTATGAGCCACTTCGCAAATTCAGTCTGCAAGCGGTCCAGTTGGTCATGGGTGGTTTGATGCAATTAATATTGGTGGTATTTATCGCGTTCTTCTTTTATCGCGATGGTGCGCGCTTAGGGGCAGGCTTGATGACGATTGCGCATAAGCTTGGTGGTGAGTTAGGCCGAGAAGTATTGACCCTTTCGCGCGGCACAGTGATGGCTGTTATGCTTGGTATTTTCGGTACGGCATTAGCGCAAGCCTTAGTGGCATTAATTGGATTTGAGGTCGCTGGAGTGCCATTGCCTTTGTTGTTAGCGGCTATCACATTTTTTCTGTCGGTAATTCCAGTTGGGCCTCCCTTAGTTTGGGGTGGCGCTTCATTATGGTTGTATGGCCATGGTGAGCCTGGTTGGGCACTGTTCATGTTTTTATATGGCTTGCTAGCTATAAGTACTGTTGATAATGTAGTAAAACCTATTTTAATTAGCCATTCATCGCATCTACCGATATTGCTTGTGGTGTTGGGGGTTTTAGGTGGTATCGTTGCTTTTGGTTTTATTGGTATTTTCCTTGGACCCACCTTGCTAGCGGTCGCGTTGACGCTGCTCAAGCACTGGATCGCTTTACATAATCAGAAAGTTCACTAACGCCATGATAGAAACTGATCGTTTAATTGCGCCTGAAAGCGAAGACAGTCAAGAAGAGGTACTAGAACGCGCGCTTCGCCCTAAGGTTTTGGACGAGTACATCGGCCAAGAAAAAGCCCGTGAACAACTAGAGATTTTTATCAATGCAGCACGCGGTCGTAATGAGGCGCTCGATCATGTATTGCTGTTTGGGCCACCGGGTTTAGGCAAAACAACGTTGGCACATATTATCGCCAAGGAGATGGGCGTGAATATGCGCCAAACCTCAGGCCCCGTCCTAGAGCGCGCTGGAGATTTAGCGGCACTTCTGACCAATTTAGAGCCTAATGATGTGCTCTTTATTGATGAAATTCATAGGCTATCACCGGTAGTAGAAGAGATTTTATACCCAGCGATGGAAGATTACCGCTTGGATATTATGATTGGTGAAGGGCCATCAGCGCGCAGTGTGCGTCTTGATTTGCCTCCATTTACGCTAGTAGGTGCGACAACGCGCGCAGGGATGCTTACCAATCCATTGCGAGATCGTTTTGGTATTGTGTCGCGTTTAGAATTTTACACCGCAGAAGAACTGGGCCGGATTGTGCATAGAAGTGCTGGGTTGTTGGCGGTGGAGATGGTGGATACGGGCGCATTTGAAATTGCTAAACGTTCGCGTGGCACGCCACGGATTGCCAACCGCTTATTGCGACGAGTGCGTGATTACGCCCAAGTTAAAGGTGACGGAACCGTTTCAGCCTTGATAGCCGATGCAGCACTCAAAATGCTGGATGTGGATAAGTTGGGTTTTGATGTGATGGATAGAAAGTTATTGTTGGCGGTATTAGAGAAATTCGGAGGTGGGCCAGTTGGTTTAGATAATCTGGCAGCGGCTATCGGCGAGGAGCGGGACACCATTGAAGATGTGTTGGAGCCGTATTTAATTCAGCAAGGTTATTTAATGCGGACTCCGCGCGGACGCATCGCCACCAGTTTGGCCTATCAGCATTTTGATTTACCTATGCCGAAACATTTAAGCGGTGAGGTTTGGCCGGAGTGAGCCAGTTTAATTGGCCGCTGCGGGTTTATTACGAAGACACCGACAGTGGTGGCGTGGTCTACCATTCCAACTATCTAAATTTTATGGAGCGCGCTAGAACTGAATGGTTACGTGCGCTAGGCTTTGAACAGCCGGCGCTAAAGACTGACTTAGGTATCATTTTTGTGGTGCATAGTATGACGCTGGTTTTTAAATCGCCAGCCTACTTCAACGATCTGCTGGAAATTAGAGCGCGTTTACTGAAAATAGGTCATGGCAGCATGGAGTTTATACAAAGTGTGACGCGTGAAGATCAACTCCTAGTTGAAGCTTCAGTCAAGTTGGCTTGTGTTGATGCTGTAAGCTTTAAGCCAATAGGAATTCCTGCAATGATTAAACAAGCAATGAAGAACATGGAGCAGTTATGAATTTAGGTAATGATATGTCGATTTTTACGCTAATCTCTGGTGCCAGCCTGCCAGTGCAATTGGTGATAGTGATTTTGCTTATAACCTCATTATTTTCTTGGTGGTATATTTTCATTAAAGTAGCCACGATTAAACGCGCAGAAAAAGACGCCGTGGATTTTGAAAATGCATTTTGGTCAGGGGGTGACCTCAATAAATTATTTGAAAATCTAAGCGCCAACCGCCGTAAAGCACAGGGTATGGCTAGTATATTTGAAGCAGGGTTTAAGGAATGTGCACGACATAAGCAGCAAGCACGTATGGAAATGTCTGATGTAATGGAAGGCTCTCAACGTGCGATGCGCGCCGCTTATAACCGAGAATTAGATGACTTAGATGCACATCTGCCATTCTTGGCCTCTGTGGGTTCGGTCAGTCCTTACATAGGTTTGTTTGGTACGGTGTGGGGCATTATGAACGCGTTTAGAGGCTTGTCTAATGTAGCTCAGGCAACACTAAGTCAAGTGGCGCCAGGCATTGCGGAAGCCTTGGTCGCTACTGCAATTGGGTTATTTGCAGCAATTCCAGCGGTAGTGGCCTATAACCGTTTCGCGTCAAGCGTTGATCGCTTATCGGTTAGGTACGAAAGTTTTATGGAAGAATTTACCAATATTTTGCAACGTAAGTCTTAAGGATATCCGGCGATGTCACGAACACGTAAACGCCGTTTGATGAATCAAATTAATGTGGTGCCCTATATTGACGTGACCTTGGTGTTATTGGTTATTTTTATGGTGACTGCTCCAATGACCAATCCAGGCGTAGTTGATTTGCCCAAAGTGGGGCAAGCGTTAAAGCAACCTCAGCTGCCGCCAGTAGTGCTTACTATCAAACTTAACAATAAAATTGAGCTCGAAAATAAGGCCATGGCACGCGATGAACTATTGTTGGCAGTAAGGCAGGCGTTGAGCAAATCGCCCGAGCGCTCTGTGGTGATAGCTGCAGATAAAAATGTGAAATATGATGATGTCATCAGTGTGATGGATTTACTTAAACAAAATAAAGTGGATAAAGTTGGCCTTCTATTAGCGCCGACTAAATAATCACCATGCTACGTCAGCGGGAAAAAACCGTTTCATGGAAAGCTGGCGCTTTGTCAGTAGGTGTACATGGCTTGCTCATCATGGCGCTCTTGGTCTCAGTAAACTGGAAAACCAAGCATGCAAGCACTATAGCAGAGGTTGAGTTGTGGGATAGTTTACCTACCATGGCTGCACACCCACCTCCCCCAGAACTAACTCCTCAGGTCCAAGAAAAGCCAAAACTTGAACCAATCGTCAAGCAAGAGCCCTTACCTAAAGTAGAAGAGCCAAAGTCAAAAGAACCTGTAGTAGACATCGCGCTGGATAAAAAATTAAAAGCGTTGGAACAAAAAAAGATTGATGACAAGCTTAAGCTAGAGCAAAGTAAAAAGCTAGCAGCACTGAAGCAGGATATGCTTAAAGATGACCAACAGGTTAAAGATAAGTTGTTAAAAGAGCAGAAGCAGAAGCAACAAAATGATGCGATTAAAAAACTCGCCCAAGACATGCTGGCTGAAGATAATGCTAGTGGGGTTGAGCAAGCCAATACGGCTAAAGCAGCCGCAAGCGCTGGCGTTATTGATGAATTTCAAACCAAAATACGCAATAAAATTCGTAGTAATGTGAATAAATCTTTGTGTGGAAATGGCAACCCAGAGCTTAAGTTTGAGATTGGATTGTTGCCAACGGGCCAGTTAAATGGAGCCCCTAAGTTAATTAAATCTAGTGGAAATCCGACTTGTGATAATGCTGTGGAGCGTGCCATTATGGCTTCTGATCCACTACCTTTACCAAAAGACGTCAACCTGTTTAATCAGTTTAGAAGCCTTAAATTGACCTTTCGCCCCAACGAGGCTAATTAGCGAATTCTTTGTTGTGATAACTTGTGCTTCATATGGGTGATATGTAATAAATTGTAACGTGGCTGATATCAACGCCCGATTGCAGTAAAATTTATGCTAACTTTACGATGAAGCCAACTAAAAAATTAAGCTAACAATAAACAGAACCGTAAATAGACCATGAACATACTAAAATTGACTGCCCTAAAATGGGTTATATATTGCTCGGTATTGCTCACCTCCTCACTGGCTCATGCTGCCTTGGAAATAGAGATTAGCGGCGGAGGTGCACAGCAGGTGCCGATTGCTATAGTGCCGTTTGCGCAAGCCAATAGCCAAGATAATATCAGCAATATCATTGCAGCAGATTTGCGAAGAAGTGGAATGTTTCGCGTGTTGGAAACTGGTGGTGTGGTCAGTCGACCAAGCGATATTACACAAATTAAATACGCGGAATGGGCGGCCTTACAGGCGCAGGCCATGGCGGTGGGCACCATAGAAGTATTGCCAGGTAACCGACTTAAAGTGAGCTTTAAGTTGGCGGATGTGCTCAAAAAAACTCAGTTGGCAGGGATGGAATACAATATAGCGCCTAGTCAATTGCGACTGACGGCACATAAAATAGCAGATGTTATTTATCAAACATTGACTGGTGAAATCGGCAACGCCGCCAGTCGGATTGCATATATCAACAAGGCTAAAGGCCGTTATGCCTTACAGGTAGCAGATGCTGATGGTGAGAATCCGCAAACTGTAGTGTCCTCAGCAGAACCTATTATTTCGCCAGATTGGTCACCAGACGGCACCAAGATTGCATATGTTTCATTTGAAAAGAAAAAACCAGTTATTTACATACAGTCATTAATGACAGGACAACGTATGATTTTGGCTAATTTTAAGGGAAATAATAGTGCCCCTGCATGGTCTCCAGACGGCACCAAGCTGGCAATTGTGCTTACCTACGCTGCCAACTCTCAGGTCTATATCATTAATGCTGATGGTACAGATTTGAAATTACTGACGAAGAGTAGTGCCATTGATACTGAGCCGACTTGGTCGCCTGATGCTAAGTGGATATATTTCAGCTCGGATCGTGGTGGCAGCCCTCAGATATATAAGGTTTCTGCCATGGGTGGTGAAGCGCAACGAGTGACCTTTGAGGGTAGCTATAACTTGAGCCCACATTTTTCACCAGATGGTAAGCTACTTGCGATGATACGAAATGATGGTGGTAAATTCCGTGTAGCCTTGCAAGATTTAAGCAATGGTCAGGTGCAGTTGTTGAGTGAAGGTACGCAAGATGAGTCGCCGAGTTTCGCCCCCAATGGCCGTATGTTGCTCTATGCCACACGCGTAGGAATGCGTGGTACTTTGGCAGCAGTATCGTCTGATGGACGTATTAAGCAACGACTTAGTGAATCTGGTGGCGATGTGCGTGAGCCAACTTGGGGGCCACTCATTAATTAAGTGTAAAAAAGATATCGCTGTAAGTAATTTATGTTATTTTTGGGTTTGTTAAAAAGTAGTATTTAAAGGAGAGCAGTATGAATAAAGTCATTTTGAATAAAAAATTATTAGGTAGCTTAATGTTGGCTTTGGTATTGACCGCTTGTAAAAGCGCGCCAATGGTTGAAAAGCCAGCCGCAGTAGAAGACAAAAGTGCCGGTGCACAAACGGCGCCTAAAGCGCCAGGTACTGGTGCAGATTCTTCAGCGATCAAAGAAGTGGTCATTGATAGCCATGCTACAGGTAATAGTCCATTAAAAGATCCAAGCAATATTTTATCGAAGCGTAATATTTATTTTGATTTTGATAGCGATGCAGTTAAGGCTGAATTCCGCCCATTGATTGAAGCGCATGCTAAGTATTTACTTGCGCATGCTGATGCTAAAGTTGCTTTACAAGGCAATGCAGATGAACGCGGCACCCGTGAATACAATTTAGCATTAGGTCAACGTCGTTCAGTATCAGTTAAAAAATCACTTAACTTACTAGGTGTTCAAGATAAGCAAATTGAAACTGTAAGCTATGGTGAAGAAAAGGCTACTGCTGGCTGTACTAACGATGCTTGTTACAAACTGAATCGTCGCGTAGACATTGCTTACGAGAACGATTAAGTGGTTCGTATTGTTACAGTCTAAATATATTGATCAATAAGATAGAAATGATGAAAAAACTGATTCTGGTTAGTCTGCTGTTAAGCACACAGTTGTTTGCAGCAGGCGCTCACGCAGCCCTGTTTGATGATGCGGAAGCGCGTAAGAAAATCCTAGAAGTTGAGGCTGTTATGCAAAGCCAGAATCAGGCATCACAAGCAACTTTAGCTAAGCTACTGCAAAGTCAGCAGGCGCTTGAGCAACGGGTATTGGCAATAGAGGCCATTACCAAAGGCCAAGTGTTAGGTGACATGCTGAACCAAATTGAAGCGCTCAAGCAAGATGTGGCAAAGCTTAAAGGGCAACTTGAATTTGCTAGTCATAATGTAGACACCACGCAACAACGCCAAAAAGATTTATATACCGATACTGACGCGCGTTTACGTAAATTGGAATCTAGTCCAGCGCCTTCTCCTGCCACTGCAGTAGAAGCCAGTTCGCCAGCGGAAGCGATTGCAGCAACACCCAGTAAAAATACTCAAGAATTCCAGTTGTTAGAGCTTGCGAATGGCTTATCCAAAGAGTCTAAGTTTAAAGATGCCTTTAGCGCTTATGATAAATTTTTAAAAGAGTATCCTAATAGTGCTTTGGCTGCTGACGCTACATACGGCTTGGGATACACGCAATTTGCATTAAAGAACTATAAATCAGCGATTGCCACCCAGCAGAAGCTGATAGATCAGCATCAAGACAGCCCTAAAGTGCCGGATGCTTTGTTTAATATGGCCAATAGCCAAATTCAACTCGGTTTACTCCCTAACGCTAAAAAGACTTTGCATGACTTAATCGCCAAGTTTCCAAATAGCGAAGTGACCCCTGCGGCGCAAAAGCGACTC
This sequence comes from uncultured Pseudomonadota bacterium, assembly GCA_903838125.1. Lineage (GTDB taxonomy): Bacteria > Pseudomonadota > Gammaproteobacteria > Burkholderiales > Methylophilaceae > Methylotenera. Next base: position 50,714 of record CAILXF010000057.1, read on the forward strand.
AAAGTGTTAGAAAGCATTAAGTAAGACTCGCAGTCAAAACAGCAACTTAAGCTGATTTAAGTTAAAATGGCGCCAATCAAAATATTGGCGCTTTTTTTATAGTCTTTAAATCTTCAATGAAACTCAAAATTCACGAAATTTTTCATTCGCTTCAAGGCGAGTCATCCCGCGTGGGGCTGCCTACTGTATTTGTACGTCTAACTGGCTGTCCTATGCGTTGCGTATATTGTGATACTGCTTATGCTTTTAGTGGTGGCAGTAATATTGAAATTGCGGACATTTTGGCTAAAGTGGCAGAATTCTCTACACCATATGTGACGGTCACTGGTGGTGAACCGTTAGCGCAAAAAGACTGTCTAGTGTTATTGAGGCAGTTATGTGATGCAGGCTACAGTGTGTCTTTAGAAACTGGTGGCGCCATTGATATAGGCCCAGTAGATGAACGTGTTTCAGTGATCTTAGATGTGAAAACACCAGGTTCTGGTGAAGAAAAGAACAACCTATGGGGAAACTTATCCCATCTAAAAGCGAGCGATGAAGTTAAGTTTGTGTTGTGTGATTATGCCGACTACCAGTGGGCTAAGCAGATATTGAGCAAGTATAAGCTGGTCGAAAAGTGTCCGGTTTTGTTCTCGCCAGTTTACAGTCAGGTCAACCCAACCCAACTCGCTGAGTGGGTGTTAGCAGATAAATTGCCTGTACGTATGCAGTTGCAATTACATAAAATATTGTGGGGCGAGAAGCCGGGTGTTTAATGAATAATACTAAAAATATTAACAACAACGACTTGGTAGTTGCTAAGCCTAAAGCGGTCGTATTGCTTTCGGGTGGTCTAGATTCTGCAACAGTATTGGCTCATGCGCGAAAGTTAGGTTTTGAATGTTATTGCTTAAGCTTAGACTATCACCAGCGTCATATTGCTGAATTGGATGCAGCTAAAAATGTCGCGACTTTGATGGGTGCTACATTGCATAAAACCGCGCATTTAGACTTATCTTTATTCGGAGGTTCAGCGCTGACAGATGATACGATTGCCGTGCCGGAAATAGAGACGGTAGGTATTCCAGTGACCTATGTGCCAGCTCGTAATACCATTATGTTGTCTTTGGCTTTGGCATGGGCTGAGGTTTTGCATAGTCAGGATATTTTTATTGGCGTTAATGCACTTGATTACTCTGGATACCCAGATTGCCGCGGTGAATATGTGAAAGCGTTTCAAGATATGGCCAATCTAGCGACTAAAAGTGCAGTTGAGGGCCAAACCATTACGATACATGCGCCGCTAATTGAGATGAGTAAAGCTGAAATTATTAGACTAGGGACTTCATTAGGGGTTGATTATGCGATGACGGTCTCTTGCTATCAAGCCGATGCCCATGGTGAAGCTTGTGGCTTATGTGACTCATGTCGATTAAGGCGAGAAGGATTTATTTCGGCGGGTCTAGCGGACCCTACGCGTTACAGAAAACAGCCGTGAATGTGGGTTAAGAATAAATATTAGCTATAAATCATAAGTAGCTATATAAACCTCTTGCCAAAACCTCTACAAATTACGTATAATCCGCGGCTTTCTGCAATATATTTTCAATAAAGAGAACACAGATTATGGTTATTATTCGTTTAGCTCGTGGTGGCGCGAAAAAAACTCCTTTTTACAACTTAGTAGTTGCTGATTCACGCAATCGCCGTGATGGCCGCTTTATTGAGCGTGTTGGTTTTTACAATCCATCAGCTAAAGCAGGCGCAGAAGCCCTACGTGTTGATCAAGTTCGTGTAGCTCATTGGCAAGGCCAAGGCGCACAACTATCAGATACAGTTGCGCGTTTAGTTAAATTTCATGCTAAAGGCCCAGAGCACGCAATTGCTTCTAAAGCTAAAGATGCTGCCAAAGCTGATGCTGCTAAAGCTAAAATTGCTGCTGCTGAAGCCGCAAAAGCAAAAGCTGTAGCAGATGCTGCTAAAGCTGAGGCGGATGCTAAAGCTGCAGCAGATGCTGAACAAGCAAAAGCTGATGCATTAGCTGCAAAAGAAGCTGAAGTTGCTGCCGCAGCTGAAGCAGCAGCGGTTGAAGTTGTTGCTGCCGCTGAAGAGCCAGCTGTTGAAGCTGCTGCAGAAGTTGCAGTTGAAGCGCCAGCAGACACTGAAACTCCAGAAGCTTAATTTTTATTTAGCTTAAGATGCCGCGTTATGTGGCAAGCAATTAGGCGATAAAAATACAGTTTAGCAAGTGAGTAATCTTGGCAGTCAATGATATGGTAGTCATGGGGCGCATTGTTGCGCCCTACGGCGTTTTTGGCTGGTTAAAAATAGTGCCAGATACCGAAGCGTTTGACGGCCTCTTTGATTACGACAACTGGTGGCTTGGTAAAGGTAACGATTGGCGTGAAATGGTGGTTGAAACCGCCAAAGTTCATAATGACGTCATTGTAGTGAAGCTTAAAGGAATAGATGACCGTGACGCTGCGTTAGCCTGTAAGGGTAAACAAATTGCAGTGCCAAGGTCAAAACTGCCAGAAGCGAAAGAGAATGAGTATTACTGGTCAGATTTGATTGGTGTACGCGTGAAGAATTTGCAAGATATTGATTTTGGTTTAATCGTTGATGTGTTTGAAACTGGTGCTAATGATGTGTTGGTAATAAAGCCAGATGCTGAAATAGCCGTTTCATCAGATAAAGACGGAGCCAAAGAAAAACAACAAGAAAGATTACTGCCATTTACCGCAGCAGTCGTGCTTGAAGTTGATATTAAAGCCAAGACCATGGTGGTAGATTGGGATGCTGATTTCTAAGCATGTTGGTTTGCGATGAGTTTTAAGTTTGATGTAGTAACCTTGTTTCCAGAAATGTTTGATGCAATTTCCAAACATGGGATTACAAGTAGAGCGCTACAGCAAAATATTTATAGATTGCAGTTTTGGAATCCTCGCGATTTCACTACCGATAATCATAAAACGGTAGATGATCGGCCTTATGGCGGTGGTCCAGGAATGGTGATGTTGGCCGATCCATTAGATCTAGCCATAAACGCGGCAATACAGGTGCAAGCAGCAGATAAAATTGATAGTTGGGTGATTCATCTGTCTCCAGCGGGTAAAGCGCTGACCCATCAGAAAGTGATGGAGTTAAGCCAAAGGTCAGGATTGATTCTATTGACTAGTCGCTATGAGGGTGTAGATCAGCGGTTAATTGATGCGGTAGTAGATGAAGAAATATCGATTGGTGATTATGTGTTAACTGGCGGAGAGTTACCTGCCATGGCATTAATTGATGCAGTCGTGCGTCAGTTGCCAGGTAGTTTAGGCGATAGTGATTCTGCAATTGAAGATTCATTTGTAGATGGCTTGTTAGACTGCCCGCATTACACTAGGCCAGAAGAATATAAAGGCGTGAAAGTGCCAGAGATTTTACTCTCAGGCAATCATGCAAAGATTAAGCAGTGGCGTTTGAAAATGTCATTGCACAGAACTCGGGATCAACGTCCCGATTTATTGGCCGTAAGGCCGTTGACGAAAGAAGAGGCACGGCTGCTACAGGAAGATTAAGTAGCAGGAACAAGTTTCTTTATAAATAAAAGGAACCCGCAAGGGATAAGAAAATGGCAGATATTATTAAAATGCTGGAAGAGGAAGAGATTGCCCGTTTAGGCAAAAATATTCCTAGCTTTGCACCTGGTGACACTGTAGTGATCGGTGTGAACGTAGTTGAAGGTACACGTAAACGTGTGCAGTTATATGAAGGTGTTGTGATTGCTAAACGTAATCGTGGCTTAAACTCATCATTTATTGTACGTAAAATTTCATCTGGTGAAGGTGTTGAGCGTACATTCCAAACGCATTCACCATTAATTGCTAGTATTGAAGTGAAGCGCCGCGGTGACGTTCGCCGTGCGAAACTTTATTACTTGCGTGAGCGTTCAGGTAAATCAGCACGTATTAAAGAAAAATTATTTATACGTGAGAAAGAAGTATTGGCACCTGCTTCAGCAGAATAAGTGTTTAATATCTCAGCGCTGTGAGGCGCTCAAAAAGCCCCAGGATGATGCAAGTCACTCGGGGTTTTTTTACGCCTGCATAAATAATAGGTGCTGAGCATTTGCAGGTTGCTCACATTGGTTTAACATCAAGCCATGATAAAAAAATATGAAGCCTGTTTTACTGTGCCCTTCGGCACGGTTGCAATTATCTCTGATGATAATCAGCCTAGAATTGATCTGTTTGGTGAAGTGTTATTAGTAGCGACTCAACCAGCTTCTCAGCAATTAATGTCTAAGTTGTATACACAAATTATGTCCTATTTTGCGCTACCAAGTTTTAAATGTGACTTGCCACAGTTGACGGGCACGCAATTTCAACTAAGGGTATGGCAGGCGATTTATGCTATTCCCGTTGGAGAAACCCGTACTTATGGACAACTGGCAGCGTTGCTCGGCTCGGGACCGCGTGCAGTAGCTAATGCCTGTGGCGCTAATCCGCTCCCCATTATTATTCCCTGCCACCGTGTTGTGGCAAAATCTGGCATTGGCGGATTTCTGCAGGGCAAGAAAAATGGAGTATTGGTGAAGCGATGGTTATTGCAACATGAAGGGATTGATTTAGGAGCGGCTCATGCGTGAGATGGAAATTGTAGAATCTGAGTCAGCAGAGCTGGATGCTTTTATTGATCACCTGTGGTTAGAAGATGGCTTATCTAAAAATACATTGGAGAGTTATCGTTTAGATTTAAGTATGTTTGCACTATGGATAGCGCAACAACATAAAACCTTATTGGGTGTAGATCCGGCCGATATTCAGCAATACCTAGCAGTACGCTTTCCGCAGTGTAAACCTCGCAGTATTAGTCGCTTGATAGCCAGCATGCGTCGATTTTATCGATATTTATTACGTGAAAATAAGATTAGTTTGGATCCCACCATACAAATTCAGTCACCGAAGTTGCCACGCAGTCTTCCTAAGAGTTTGGGTGAGGAAGAAGTGATTGCTTTGCTTAAAGCGCCAAATGAACAGGAGCCATCTGGATTGCGTGACCGTGCCATGTTAGAGCTACTTTACGCCTGTGGACTACGTGTATCCGAGTTGGTCGGGATTAAAGCTACTGAAGTGAGTCTAAGTGATGGCGTAGTGCGCGTCACAGGTAAGGGCAGTAAGACTAGGTTAGTGCCTATGGGTGAAGACGCTATAGATTGGATTTCGCGCTATCTGCAAGAGGCTAGGCCTGCCATTTTGGAGCAGCGCCTGAGTGATGCCTTATTTGTGACTAATCGAGGTGCTGGGATGACGCGACAGGCGTTCTGGTATTTAATTAAACGTTATGCTTTAGTGGCAGGGATTAATAAGCCGATGTCTCCACATGTTTTGCGCCACGCCTTTGCTACACATTTATTGAATCATGGGGCTGATTTACGCGTGGTGCAAATGTTACTCGGGCATGCCGATATTTCTACTACGCAGATTTACACACACGTTGCCCGCGAGCGTTTAAAGAATCTGCATAGCAATCATCACCCACGAGGCTAGGAGTGCATTAACCCTTATTTCTTTCAATCACCACCCCTAGCGCCTTTAGTCCGGGAAGAATAGCGGGTTTAGCCACTTTTATTTTCACGCTTAAAGCATGAAATTCCGTCAGTATTAGCTGGCATATATGCTCAGCTAAAGCTTCTACCAGTTGGAAGCTATGGGTGCTTAAAGTATCGCGGATACGCGTGACTACGGCACCATAGTCTATGGTGTCAGCAATACTGTCACTATTACAGGCGTGGCTTAGATCGTAGCCAATCTCTATATCTAAAATAATAGTTTGGGGAAGTAGGCGCTCCCAAACAGGTACACCTAGTTTGGTTTGTACCTTAACTTCGCTTAAAAAGATGATATCCATGACTTAAGTCGTGCCTATATGGTTTAGAATTAGCGCTTACAGATTTTAGAGCATCTGGCGAGCAATCAGCAAGATGATTAAATTAAGATGAATGAATTAGGCTTTATCCCTGTCACTTTGATCCCAGTAATATGGATAGGCGCAGGCTATTTGCTAGGATCTATCGCTTTCGGCATCTTGGTCAGTCGTTTATTTGGTTTGCCTGATCCACGCAGTGTTGGTTCCGGAAATCCTGGTGCGACCAATGTATTACGAAGTGGGAAAAAGTCTGCTGCAGTTCTAACCTTGTTGGGTGATGCCTTTAAAGGCTGGTTTCCAGTTTGGCTAGCAATACAAACTGACATGTCCATGTGGGTAGTGAGTGCTTTGGGACTGGCCATATTCCTTGGACATCTTTATCCAATTTATCATCAGTTTAAAGGTGGTAAAGGGGTGGCAACCGCTTTCGGCATTATGTTGGCAATATCCCCTATGTTAGGTTTAGCAGTGATGCTCACTTGGATCTTAGTTTTTGTTGTAACACGTTACTCTTCTTTAAGTGCGATTACAGCAGCAGCACTAGCCCCATTGTATGCATGGTATTTATTGCCAGAAGCTGATAACTTAGTTGGCATTTCTGATTATGTACTAGCGATATTGGTGATGATGCTACTTTTAATTTGGCGACATAGCAGTAACATCAAAAAACTGCTAGCAGGTACTGAATCTGGTTTTGGTAAGCGTTAAGGTTTTTGTAGCTCCGCTAAATTCCATCTAGGCTTTACGCTAAAGTGATGGTTCTGAAGGTCTTTAGTCTGGATAGCCTTTAGGCGCATAGCGCCAGCAAAGGCTATCATGGCCCCGTTATCTGTACAAAACTCTAAACGTGGATAACTCACCTTGCATAATTTTCGGCTGGTAGCGGCATTTAGTTTTTCACGTAATTTTGAGTTCGCACCAACGCCACCTGAAACCACCAGGCGATCTAATCCAGTTTCACGCAGGGCGCTCATGCACTTGATCGTAAGCAATTCAGTCACGGCTTCCTGAAATTCCCAAGCTATATCAGCCCTAGTCGCTTCGTCTAAAGGTTGATGTTTGTTAGTGAGTGTTAGCACCGCAGTTTTTAGTCCACTAAAGCTGAAATTTAAATCACCACTATTAAGTAACGGACGCGGTAATTTAAAGCGAGGCTTACCATTTTCTGCAAGCTTAGCCAAAGCTGGACCACCTGGATAACCTAAGCCCAGTAATTTAGCGGTTTTATCAAACGCCTCCCCAGCTGCATCATCTAAAGTATCGCCTAAGAGTTGATACTCACCTATGCCATCAACTCTCATTAATTGGCTATGCCCACCAGACACAAGTAGCGCAACAAACGGAAATGCAGGTGCATTTTCTTCTAGCAATGGGGCTAATAAATGGCCCTCAAGATGATGTACGCTAATGGTTGGAATTTGCAAACTAAAGGCCAAGGACTCCGCGAAGCTAGTGCCCACTAACAAGGCTCCAGACAATCCTGGGCCTTGTGTGTAGGCAATTGCGTCAATATCTTGCAGTGTTTTATTAGCGTCTTTTAGGGTAAGTTCAGTGAGCGGTAATACGCGCCGAATATGATCGCGAGAAGCGAGTTCGGGAACTACGCCACCATATTCTGCGTGCATGTCTACTTGCGAATGTAATGCATGTGACAATAAGCCGCGCTCTGTATCGTATAATGCAATACCTGTTTCATCGCAGGATGATTCAATCCCTAATACCAACATTTATGTGTGATCCAATATAATTTAAGTCTAATTTGATTGATTTAAATCTTTAAGATTTGACGCTACAAGATTTTATTTGAGTGCTTTTGCAGTACAAATGCACAAAGTAATTGAATAAAAACAATTATACGATTAAAATAGCGGACTTTTCTCAAGTTTAGAACGCAGATGATTTACATAAATCGGTGCAGTTCACAAAAGCTTGAGCATTATTACCGATAAGAGAGAACGAATGTCTAGTGTACGTGTAAAAGAAAATGAACCGTTTGACGTTGCCCTTCGCCGTTTTAAACGCTTAATTGAAAAAACTGGTTTGTTAAACGATCTTCGCGCTCGCGAGTTCTATGAGAAGCCAACGTGGGAGCGTAAGCGTAAAGCTGCCGCCGCGGTTAAGCGTCAATATCGTCGCTTGCTTAAACAAACACTTCCAGCAAAATTATTCTAAGAATTTTTCATGTCACTAAAAGCTCAGATATCTGAGGACATGAAAACGGCAATGCGCGCTAAAGATAGCGTGCGTTTAGGAGCGATTCGTTTACTTCTATCTGCAATCAAGCAGCGTGAAGTAGATGAGCGAGTGGAGCAAGATGATAGCAACGTGATTGCTGTGATTGAGAAAATGCTGAAACAACGTCGTGATTCAATTACCGCGTATGAATCTGCAAATCGCCACGATTTAGCTGATATAGAAAAGTTTGAAGTCACTGTATTGCAAACGTATTTGCCACAACAGCTATCTGAAGATGAGGTTAAAGCCATTTTAGAGCAAGTAGTTGTTGATACTGATGCAGCAGGCATTAAAGATATGAGTAAAGTGATGGCGGCGATTAAACCGCTTGTCGCTGGGCGTGCGGACATGGGGAAAATCTCAGGGTTAATTAAAGCGCGCTTAGGCTAAACGCAAGCCAAGTAAAAATAAATTTAAAGTAATAAATGACTAAGGAGCGATAAGCTCCTTTTTTGTTCTTTAAATTACGCTAAAATTATCAAAAAACTTATAAACTCAGACTTACTTGGTGATTGCAGATAAATTTTGATACCTGAAAGTTTTATACAAGAGCTATTAAATCGCGTTGATGTTGTTGACGTTATTGATAAGTCGGTGCCGCTTAAAAAAGCCGGTGCAAACTACTCTGCCTGCTGCCCGTTTCATAATGAAAAATCCCCTAGCTTTACAGTGAGTCCCACCAAGCAGTTTTACCATTGCTTTGGTTGCGGTGCGCATGGAACCGCTATTGGCTTTGTCATGGAATATCAAGGCCTAAGTTTTGTTGAGGCTATTCAAGAGTTAGCTAGAATGGCTGGCATGACAGTGCCGCAAGAGGAAAGAGCTCCAAATCAACCAGCACAAAAAGTTGTGATTGGATTACAAGAAACGCTTCAGCAAGCCGCTAATTTTTATAAAGCAGAACTCAAAAAGTCACCTCGTGCAATTGAGTATTTGAAAGCGAGAGGTCTTAGCGGGGTTGTAGCAGCTAAATTTCAGATTGGTTATGCGCCCGCTGGTTGGCAGAATTTAAAGTCAGTATTTCCTCAGTATGAAAATGAGGCGCTGAGTGTAGCTGGCTTAGTCGTTGAAAATGAGCAGGGGCATCGATACGACAGGTTTCGTGACCGTATTATGTTTCCAATCCATGATCAAAAAGGTCAGGTAATCGGTTTTGGCGGTCGCGTGATTAACCCAGAGGATACGCCTAAGTATTACAACTCTCCAGAAACGCCAGTGTTTCAAAAAGGGCATGAACTTTATGGCCTATTCTTGGCAAGACGTGCAATACGCGATGCCGGACGTGCTTTGGTGGTTGAGGGGTATATGGATGTGGTGGCACTGGCTCAGTACGGCATTGAATATGCTGTGGCTGCACTGGGGACGGCAACTACCCCATATCACATTACCAAATTAATGCGCCAGGCGGACGAGGTTGTATTCTGTTTTGATGGAGATAAGGCAGGCCTGAGCGCTGCGTGGCGTGCTGCAATGAATGCGTTACCAGCGCTGACCGACAGTCTGAAACTTTCATTCTTATTTTTGCCTAAAGAGCATGACCCAGATTCTTATGTTCGTGAATTCGGCAAGGAGAAATTTGAAGCTGAAATCAAAGTGGCCATGCCATTGTCGCAGTATATTTTAAAGCACCTTAGTGAAAATAATGCTTTGCAAAGTCAAGAGGATCG
>CAILXF010000058.1 GCA_903838125.1 uncultured Pseudomonadota bacterium
AGTCGTAACATGCCAGTATTGTTATTCAGCACTTCACCTTCTATTGCTTGTAAGCCTTTTGCGCGAGCAGCGTCCATTAAGGCTACCATCAGCTTGTGGCCCAATCCCTTGCCACGCATTGAGTCGGCAATCACAAGTGCAAATTCACATGTTTCGCCATCAGGGTTAATGGCGTAACGGGTAACACCTAACTCTATTTCTTTATCCTGCTCAATAGTCACAGCGATCAGCGCCATCTCTCGGCTGTAGTCAATTTGTGTAAAGCGCACCAGCATCGATTCACTAAGTTCTTGCACGCTATTCATAAAGCGGAAGTATCGCGATTCTTCAGATAAGTTATGGACGAATGCTTGTTCCAACTCAGCATCCTCTGGGCGTATGGGGCGAATCACAATATCGGTGCCGTCGGCAAGTTGCCAGTCACTTACCAACTGGGTGGGGTAAGGGTAGATTGCCATGTGGGCGTAGCGGTCAGCACTAGGTTGGCGGAACTCCACCACCACGCGGGCATCCGCAGCCAGTGCGCCATTTTCATCCACGATTAGCGGATTAATATCCATTTCCATCAGCATGGGCAACTCACATACCATTTCAGAAACTCGTAACAGCACACTTTCTAGCGCTTCAATATTGGCTGGAGGCATATGACGGAAGTCACCTAGCATTTTGGCAACGCGCGTACGCTGAATAAGATCTTTTACCAAGAACGTGTTTAGTGGTGGTAAGGACACTGAGCGGTCGCCCATGACCTCCACAGCGGTGCCACCAGCACCAAACGTAATCACTGGACCAAAGATAGGGTCATTGGTTACGCCCACCATTAACTCACGGCCGTTGGGTTTCACGATCATTGGCTGTATGGATATGCCTTCAACAAGTGCATCGGGGCGATTGCGTTGCACATTATCGATAATTTCATGATAAGCACCACGAACAGCCTGCGCATTCACTAAATTCAGTAACACTCCGCCCGCGTCACTTTTGTGTGTGATATCTGGCGAATTAATTTTCATGGCTACGGGGAAGCCTAATTGCTGCGCAATCAGCAAGGCCTCATTAGGCGAGTGTGCCACCATCGTCTGCGCTACAGGAATATGAAAAGCCGCTAACAAGGCCTTAGACTCCATTTCACTTAGCACTTTACGTCGTTCCTGTAATGCACCTTCAATAATCATGTGCGCGCCCTCAACATCAGGTTCTAGATGATGGGATAGTGGTCCAGGCACTTGCATTAATAGCTTTTGGTTTCGATGGTATGCGGAAAGAAACGAGAACACTTCAACTGCTGGTTCTGGTGTTCGGAAGGTAGGTTTTTTTGCGCGCTTAAATGCTGCGCGGGAAGATTCAACCTGCGCTCCGCCCATCCATGAAGTCAATAGAGGCTTATTAAATTCATTAGATAGCTTAATGACGGTATTGGCAACAGCTAATGGTTTAGTCATTGCTTGGGGTGTAAGTATTGTCAATACGCCATCCACATTGGGGTCTTCCAAACATGCTTGCACCGCATGCTGATAGCGATCGGCTTGCGCGTCACCGATAATGTCAATGGGATTGCCGTGTGACCAAGTTGCGGGCAATACCTTATTTAGTTTCGCTAAGGTCTCTTCTGATAAAGTCGCCATGACTAAATCTAGATCGACAGCGCAGTCAGTGGCCATCACGCCAGGGCCTCCACCATTGGTGACAATGGCTAAGCGATTACCTGTTGGGTGAAACCCGCAAGAGAGCGCTTTTGCCGCTGAAAATAGTTGCGTAATAGACTGCACACGCACAACCCCAGCCCGACGCACTGCGGCATCAAAAGCATCATCTGATCCGACTAAAGATGCTGTATGTGACATAGCGGCTTTAGAGCCTGCTGGATGGCGCCCTACTTTCACTAGGATCACTGGTTTCACGCGAGCAGCAGCACGAATAGCACTCATAAAGCTACGTGCATCGCGAATGCCTTCAATGTAGAGTAAGATGCTTTGTGTTTTTGTATCAGAGATTAAGTAGTCAAGAATCTCACCAAAATCTACATCTAGCGATGATCCCATAGAGATTACGCTGGAAAAACCTACATCACTAGATTTTGCCCAATCGAGAATGGCTGTGCACAAAGCGCCCGATTGCGAGACGAATGCCAAGTTTCCGCTAAGGGCATTGCCGTGGTTAAATGTAGCATTAAGGCCAATTTCAGGGCGCATTACGCCCAAGCAGTTGGGACCAATCAAGCGTATGCCATAACGCTGTGCACTTTCTAGGACAGCCAATTCTAAAGCCTTGCCAGCAGTCCCTGCCTCACCAAATCCAGCGGTAATAATTACCGCGGCTTTAACATTATGTTTGCCGCATTGCTCAATGATGTCAGGCACCGAGTCAGCTGGCGTAGCAATTACTGCTAGCTCTACTGGTTCTATTATCTGAGTAATAGATGGGTAAGATTTGCAACCCTGCACTTCGGCATGGTTGGGGTTTATAGGGTAAAGCGCGCCTTGATAGCCGCCTTGTAACATATTCTGAAATACAATCTGACCAACAGAATCAATACGATCACTTGCGCCAAATACAGCTACAGATTTGGGTGAAAATAGTGGTTTTAGGTGATGCTGGCCCATGATTTTTTGGCAATCAATGTTGAATGCTTAATCTTAGCGCATTGCGAACAATTTATGCGGCAGTGGAGTTGATTAATATCAACAACACGCCTGTTTCATTTAATTTGTTGGTAATAATAATCAATATGCCTCAAGTATTCGTTAAGACTTAGCAGAATTTTTTCCTAATTTTCTTTGCAAAGTGCGTCTATGCATATTAAGACTTCGCGCAGTGGCTGAGATGTTGCCTACATTTTCAGATAGCACGCGTTGAATGTGTTCCCACTCCAAGCGGTCAATGGAGAGTGGATTGCTTGGTAGCTCTATCGCATCATCACCCGATTCTTTTTCAAAGGCTGCGACAATTTCATCAGCGTCTACCGGTTTAGCCAGATAGTGGGTGGCACCAAGCTTAATCGCTTCCACAGCCGTCGTGATACTGGCGTAGCCAGTTAATACGACTATGCGAGTGCCTACATCTAAGTTGGCGATTTGCCTCACCAATACAAGACCTGAGTTGCCAGCCATTTTCAAATCAACCACTGCATACTCTGGTGGATCAAGCTTAGCTAGTTCAAAGGCGCTTTCGGCGCTACTGGCTATGGTTACAAAAAACCCACGCTTGCGCATGGCGGGGGCCAGCGCATTAAGAAAATCCTCGTCATCATCGACTAATAATAGGCTAGGTTTTTCTTCGCTATTATTTCCATCAAGCTTCAAGCTGTTCATAGGGTTTCTTTCAATTGAACTACGCGTAACTGTTTTAACGGTAGCGTTATCAATGCCAGTACGCCTCCATCTACATGGTTGTTGAGACTCAGTTTCCCATCATAGCGCGCGAGAGTGACTTGGGTTAGGTACACGCCTAAACCCATGCCGTTTTCATTTTTTGAGGTGAAAAATGGCGTACCGAGTTGACTTTTAGTTTCTGTACTTAAGCCGGAACCGAAATCTCGGATTTGTATTTTTAGGGTTTTCTCATCCCAATCAGCATCAAAAATTACGCGCTCTGGTGACGCGTGAGCAGCATTATCCAACAGGTTGAGCAGGGCTTGGGTGAGCGTTCTATCAATTAATATCAGTGGGTTGTGGGTTGTGGTCGGCAGGTTCACTAGCAGTTCGGTGGCTGGTTGGGTATCGCGCCAACGTTGAATGGCTTCCAGTAAAAACTCTCTTAGACCCATGCCTTTAGTCGCCTCAGCGCGGGCTTGTCCAGCGTTGCGTGTAATCGAAGATAAGATCTCTTTGCAGCGCGACACTTGAGTACGCAAAATTTCTAGTTGCGCTAATAGCTCGGGCTGCGTAGCGTAATCTTGGGTGAGCTCCTTGCTAATTACGGCCATAGTGCCAAGTGGTGTGCCCAGTTCATGTGCCGCACTAGTAGCGAGTGTGCCTAAGGCTAACATGCGCTCACTTTCCAATGCTTTCTCTCTTACCTCAGCGATGGCTTTATCATGGTCGCGCAAGTTCTGACCAATGCGTGCAATGAAAATGGCGATAATAACTGTACTCACCACAAAACCTACCCACATACCAACCAGATGGATGTCGAGGTGGACCTCATTTTCCCCTCCAATATTGGCGTGTAAATGCAGGTGAGAAAGGGGGAGATGAAAGAACATTAGCATGGTGTAGCAGCCAATGCTTAGGCCTGCGATTAGCCAGGCATAAAGTGGTCTTAAGGCTACAGCCGCGACAGTGATGGGAATTAAATACATCCAGATAAAGGGGTTGCTGTAACCACCGCTAAAGTAGAAGAGCATGCTTAGCGCTGTAAGGTCGCCTAGTAGTTGCGCAAACAGTTCTCCCTGCGTGGTGTGTGGGTGACGTCGTAAACGCCACCATCCCAACAAATTTAGTATGCCTAGACCAGAGATTGCTAGTAGTAACGGTACTAATGGTAAAGGAATCGATGCCAGTGTTAAGCCAATAATCGCCGTGCTTATGCACGCCATCATCACGCTACGTAACATTACTAAACGCTGCATGTTAAGGCGGGTGGCATTAGATAGGGTGGGGGTGCTGGATTGCATGTTGCGCTTTAACCTAAGTGCACAGTAATGAATCCTATTATAAGGTGTTCATGTGCCAAATAACCATTTACAGAGTGCGACAAATTGACGCGCGACGATATGCCACATTACGTAACTTTAGCCTCTCTATTAAAATTGCAAAAATTAATAGAGAGTTGCATGATGATAAAAATAACACTGAGTGCTTTACTACTCTAGGCTAATGACTTGCTATACTCTCAAGCTCTTTAAAGTACCGCATTAATCAATGAAGATATATCCTTATATATTAGTTCTACTAATACTTTCTTTCAGCATGCCAGTTGATGCGGCAAACCTGACCTTAGGTAAAGTTGCGCCTGCCTTTGAGATAAAGACAATTTCAGGCGCATCCATCACCCCATCCTCGACTAAAGGAAGGATATTGGTGGTCAATTTTTGGGCGACTTGGTGCGCCCCATGCCACCATGAAATGCCAGAACTAGAAAACTTCTATCGTAAATACCATGATCAAGGTGTAGATGTTGTTGCGATTAGTTTGGATGATAAAAGTGATTTAGATGCAGTAAAAAACGCCATGAAATCCTGTTCATTTCCATTTGCGATGGCGGATGATGCAGATATGCACCGCTTTGGACGAATATGGCGCGTTCCAGTGACCTTTGTTATTGATCAGAATGGTGTGCTACGCCATAACGGATGGGAGGGTGAGCCTCTAGTGGATGCGGCTATATTGGAAAAAATAGTATTACCACTTCTGGCTCCAGTTGCAAAGGAGCCAGTTGCTGTTCATTAGAACGTGTAATTAGCGCCTAAAGAAGCTGTCCAGCGAGGGGTAAGTTGAAGGTCATTTACATCCTGATAAATAGGCACTTGAACATAACCGTAAACTTTAATTTGTTTATTGACCCTTAGAGTAGCCCCGGGGCTAAGGTATACTAAAGTACCCCCAGTTCCTGTGGCGTAGTCAACTTCATTCTTGCTATGATCATGCTCTACGAGCCGCGCATTTAATTGAAGTTGCGGTGTAAAGTCGTCAAAGCCCTGATAACGAAGACCTAAGTTTAAGTTAAGACTATCTCCGGGTTTGTATCCGTCACTGGAGTTTAATGGTTTTTGCACGATAGCTTGGGAGAAGTAGCCCCAGTCTTTATTAAACGAGTCCAAATAATACGCACCAAAAATTGCATCTGTAGTCCCAGTGCCTGGTTGCAAACCTCTATCAATTGCGGCAGATGTTCCAGCGACCGCTGGATCTGGATCGATAGATATACCAGTTTTAGTATGACTTCCTGTAGGCAGCTTCAAACCTAGTAGAAGACCAAAATTATGCTGTTCGGTAAAACCTTGATAACGGCCGATCGCTTTAATATCTCCAATACTTGAAGTGCTTGAATGGTAAGCATCCATACCAGGGTTTATTCCATCAGATACAGTGCCTAACGTTGTGTGGTTACGATTGATGAAAGGCAACTGAACGTTAATTCCCCAATTTGGATTTGCGCTGTAATCTAAGCCTACTGTAAGGTAATTATTACGGGTATATTTCTCAATTTCAGCATCTGGATTTGCTGCTGCAGATGCAGACGGAGAGGCTGAATGCGCTCCTGTTCTCAGCTGATTTTGATTAAGGTAGTCATAACGCACATCAATCTTAAAGCCTGATGAGCTACTAAATCCTAGATTTTCCCAATCTGAACTTAGCGTACAGCCACAGCTTGCGCATGCTTGAGCCGTCAATGGCATCAATAATGATAGGCTAAGTAAAGCGGCTGAAGGAAATACGTGTGCCGTAATGTGTTTTTTTAATGAGAAGTACATGTCAAGTCCAGGGCTTAGATAATTAAGTCAATTTTAAACTGGACTTATATATAAAGGAATGCGACAAATTGTCGCATCTCAATGATTGACAGGAATTTGAAAGGCTATAATTTGGCCTGAATAGCGACTTGAAACGATAGTAGTTATGCGATCAGCGCTAAATGAAAAATAAAGTAAGATGTCAGTATGAAAAAATTACTGCTCTTATTATTAGCTTGCTTAGCGCCATTGGCCCAGGCCCATGAAGGGCACAACCAACGTCAATCTAGCAACTTAGCAGTCAGTGTAGCCTTTGATGCAAATGGCAATTTATGGAGGGTACGCGCTAAGGATGACTTTGTGTTGGTGGATGTGAGCCGGGATTTGGGTAAAAACTTTGCCAAGCCAATTACCATTAACCCAAGTGCGCAAAAAATAACGGCAGATGGTGAGGCGCGTCCACAGATTGCCGTAGGCACTGAAGGCAATATTTACCTGATTTGGACTGAAGCCTTAAAGACCCAATTTTTTGATTATATATGGTTTTCGCGTTCGATAAACGGCGGGAAAAGTTTTGATAAACCTTATATTTTGCATCAAGATCGATCAGAAATTACCCATCGCTTTAATGCACTGAATGTTGCGCCCAATGGCAATGTCACAGTGACTTGGGTGGATAATCGCGACTTAATGGCCGCCAATTCCACCCATCAGCCTTATGACGGCGCCGCAATTTACTATGCCGTTTCTAGTAATAGTGGTGCGAGCTTTAGCGTTGAACAAAGGTTAGCAGATAGTAGTTGTGAGTGTTGTCGTATTGCCACAACGAATAAGCCTGACGGAACCGTGGTAGCTATGTGGAGACATGTGTTTGCCGGTAGCGAACGCGACCATATGCTGGCAGAGATTCCACAGTTGACCAAAGCAGGTCAGCCTATTTCACCCCCAATATTAAAACGCGCAACTTTTGGGCACTGGCAGATAGACGGTTGTCCGCACCATGGTCCAGCGATTGCGAGCGGTGGCGAGGGTAAGGATTGGTGGGGCTACCATATGGCTTATTTTGACGGCAACGACAAAAAGCCCGGGTTGTACTATAGCCGAATGGACGGCGTTGCATGGGCCTCATCTCCACCGAAAAAATTTGGAAATAATAAAAATCAAGCAGGGCATCCTGCTCTGTTGGCTACGAGCGATCAGGTATGGCTAGTGTGGCGCGAGATTGAGCTTAAAAACAACATTACGCACCACAGTATTGTAGGCATGTTTTCTGATGACGGCGGACGAAGTTGGCAGGATGCTAAGGTATTAGCTACAAGCATGGGGAAAACAGATTATCCGCAGTTAGTAGGGTTCCAAGGTAAGACTTATTTAGCCTGGAATACTGTGGATGAAGGATTTTTATTGCTAGGCTTGTGACTTATAAGCACCACACTTTACTATGCTGGGTAAGCTCCATCCAAATTGCCCAAGCACTTGCACTGCTTAATAACAAACCTGCCAATCGCATGCCGTAGGGCTCAACCATATTGGTTTTCAGTTTTAACCATAACCAGGGTGCAAAAAATAAAGACACGCTAGATCCAAGCGCAAAGGCTGCCATGCTAAGCGCACCACCAAGTGGATTGCCATTAAATGAAGCAATAATTAAAGCTGAATACAGTAAACCGCATGGCATTAACGCCCATAACATTCCGATATAAAAATGACCGCCAGTGTGTAAGCTGAGTTTCTTAACATGTTGCCAGATATTACGTCCGGCTCTATCCACCCAAACCGGCTGCCGTGCATAAGTCAGCATCATTAGTCCCCAGAAAAATACCAAGACATGAAAGAACGTCCATAGTGGGTGTAGCGCCGCACTATAGCTGGAAAGCCAAGCGATACTTTGAATAGCAAAGGTTGCAATCGCGCCCATTGTGGCGTACCCACAAAGCCTGCCAATATGGTAGAGCTGTATGGCGTAAGGCTGGGTTGTTGACTGATTGAAGCTGGCACAGGCTGCGCCACACATGGCGACACAGTGTGGGCCACCTGCAACCCCCATCAGGAGTGCGCTATAAATAAGTGCGGTTTGCATATGTGGCTATTGTTGCTCTATTTAGGTTTATCATCATCTTCAAGTATGCGCCGACCTTCATCTTCAATATCTTCAAATTGTCCATGGTAAATTGCCCACCACACACCGCCAAGTATGCCCAATGCCATTAATACGGAAAGTGGAATAAGTACGAAGAGTATGTCCATTAGTCTGCCTTTGTTGCGTCTAGATTGCTGGATCTATTGGGTTGGAAAACTTGGTTAAACGAAGCGCATTGGCAACGACAATTAATGAGCTGACGGCCATACCCAAGCCAGCCAACCAAGCCGAAAGTACACCAGTGAAAGCTAGTGGGATGCTTACTAAATTATAAACAATCGCCCAGGCAATATTTTGTTTAATTACGCGCATAGTTTTTTGTGCATGGATTATCAGCTGAGGAATTTGGCTGATATCGCCATTCAAAAATATGTAGTCAGCATGTGCAAGCGTCAGTGGAACACCTTTGCCCATAGCAATGGAAACATGGGCGCTAGCCAATATGGGTCCATCATTCAGACCATCGCCTACCATTAGTACTTTTTTCCCTAGTTGCTTAAGCGCGTATAAGCGCATTAATTTATCATGCGGGTTGCAAGCTGCGACAAACTTGGCAATACCGATTTCTAAACTTAGGCTTTTCACTGTATGTAGCTGATCGCCAGACAAGAGCTCAATATCTAAACCCATTGCTTGCAATTGCTGTATCGTCCCTGCTGCATGCGCTTTTGTAGCCTCTTGCAGACTAAATGTTGCCAGCCAGCCATGTTCATCAGCCAAAAAAACTTGCTGTGTTAGCTCGCTGTGTGCCGCAATTCCGCAAAACTTAGCGGATCCTAACTTGATGCGGCCACTGATTAAAGCAGCATATTCAGATGATTGGGCAAGACTCGTTTTAAAAGTCGCGCTAATCCCTGCGCCTACCACCTCTTCAGTCGCTTCTAATCCTAGGTTTGAGTCTTGGGTATGAGCGTTAAAAATAGCGCGTGAAATAGGATGTTGTGAGTGTTGCGCTAAGGATGCGGCTAAGGCTAGTGCACTAGATTCGGAAAGACCTGCTTTATAAGTAATGGCTTTGATTTGAATGTGGTGCTCCGTGAGTGTGCCTGTCTTATCAAAAATCACGCAATTAACACCGGCAATGCCTTCAATTGCTTGTAGGCGTCGAATTAAAATGCCGCGTTGAACAAATGCGCTAGCGCTGGCTAACATGGCGGCGGGGGTGGCTAAAGATAATGCGCAAGGACAGGTAACAATCAGCACCGCGGCCGCGGTCATTAAGGCACGGCCGCGATCTACGTCCCAAAGTAATGCAGCAGCTAGACCAGCGCTTAAAATCACGAACAGTAGAAAGGGTCGTGCGATTTGGTCAGCCATCTGTGATAATCGTGGCTTTTCAATTGCTGCTTGATTGATTAGGTTGACTATCTGACCGTATTGCGTGGCCTCTCCTATGTTTTGCAACACAATATTGACTGTTGCACCCAAATTGTAACTGCCGGCAATGACGCTGTCGTCCAACTGTTTTTGTATAGGAGTAGCTTCACCAGTCAGCAGGGACTCATCAACGCTTGTACTGCCCAATACCAGCTTGCCATCTGCTGGGAATGCTTCACCTAAATGTACACGCACAATATCGCCAACTTTAAGCTGACTATTTAAAACGCGGCTATAGGATCCATCTAGATTTTTGCGTTCAGTATTTTCTGGAATGCGGCTGACCAATGACTCTAAAGCGCCTAAAGTTTTGCTATGTAATTTCACTTCAATTAATCGCGCCGACAGTAGGAAAAACACAAACATGGTTAGCGAATCAAAATAAACGGTATGCCCCCACCAGCTGTTGGGTTCAAAAGTGGCCGCAGAGCTGACCACAAATGTGATGCCTATGCCTAGGGCTACTGGGAGATCCATGCTGATTTGCCTCAGTTTTAAATCACGCCATGCATTGCTAAAAAATGAGCGACTGGAAAAGAGGATGACTGGCAGGCTTAATAACCATGAGGCCCAGTTCAGCAGGTAACTGATATCACTTTCAATATCACCGGGCTTGGTAAAGTAACTGGGGCTTGCATACATCATCACTTGCATCATGCAAAAACCAGCCACCATCCAGCGCCAAAATGCAGCACGGTTTTTAGTGGTGGCATTGAGCTGATTTTCGTTATGGGAGGCGGGACTTGCGCTATAACCAAGTTTTTGAATAGTGTTGAGTATGGCAGAAGGGCGGGTTTTCGCAGGAGACCAAACGACTACCGCACGTTTTTTTGACATACTGACCCGTGCGCTGACGATGCCAGGCAAGGCTTGTAATCCATGTTCAATAATGCCAGAACAGGCTGCACAGTGAAGACCATCAAGTAATAGGCTGGACTGCACCAAAGGATTTTCGGGGTCGTTATTTGCAGGCTGACTAAAGCTTTGCCATTGATCCTGACTGTCTAAAATTGTCCAAGCGGGGTTTGGAGCATTTTCATCAACAGCGTAAGTACTCGTTAGCAAAAAATGACTCCCTAGCTAATTTTAAGATGTTGCAGGATATGTGATTAAACACCATTTTTATCCATCATTGTTTGCGCTAAAGCAAATCGCTGAGCTATAAATTGGGATACAAAGGCTTAAAGTCGATTATATATTGAAAATCTTACAATCAGCCCCATCTCAAATCCAGATCAACACGAACGGAGTGAAATATGCGCTTTGATAAATTAACCACAAAATTCCAACAAGCCCTCAATGACGCACAAAGTTTGGCAGTCGCGAACGATAGCCCAACTATAGAGGCATTGCATTTAATTTCAGCGTTAATCAGCCAAGAAGATGGGGGTACGTCTTCATTATTAGCGCGTGCTGGTGCACATTTGACGCCACTTAAAATTGCGCTGACAACTGCGATTGAAAGCTTACCAAAATCCTCAGACAGTTCAGGTGAAGTTTCAGTTTCACGAGATTTGAATAACTTACTGAATGTGACTGATAAGTTGGCGCTTAAACGTGGTGATGCCTTTATTGCCAGCGAAATGTTTCTATTGGCACTGGCAGATGACAAAGGCACTGCTGGCAAATTGTTAAAGATGCATGGTCTATCGAAAGTGGCATTAGAGCAGGCCGTGGATGATGTGCGCGGTGGTGAGCAAGTGAATGACTCCGATGCAGAGTCAAACCGTGAAGCGCTCAAAAAATACACAATGGATTTAACTGAGCGTGCGCGCTCTGGCAAGCTAGATCCAGTAATTGGTCGGGATGACGAGATACGACGCGTGATTCAAGTTTTGATGCGCCGCACTAAAAATAATCCAGTATTGATTGGTGAGCCTGGTGTCGGTAAAACTGCCATTGTAGAAGGCTTGGCACAACGTATCGTTAATGGTGAAGTGCCAGATTCACTCAAAGGTAAAAAAGTGCTGTCGCTTGATATGGCAGCCTTACTAGCCGGTGCTAAATACCGTGGTGATTTTGAAGAACGTTTGAAAGCAGTATTGAAAGAACTGTCGCAAGATGAAGGGCAAACCATTGTCTTTATTGATGAGATTCATACCATGGTCGGCGCAGGTAAGGCCGAAGGTGCAATGGATGCAGGAAATATGCTTAAACCTGCTTTAGCCCGGGGTGAGCTGCATTGCGTGGGAGCCACGACATTGGATGAGTATCGCAAATATATAGAGAAAGATGCGGCTCTAGAACGCCGCTTTCAAAAAGTATTAGTTGACGAACCTACTGTGGAGGCGACCATCGCCATTCTGCGAGGCCTTCAAGAAAAATATGAGTTACATCATGGAGTTGAAATTACCGATCCAGCAATTGTGGCCGCGGCGGAGCTTTCCCACCGTTATATTACCGATCGATTTTTACCTGATAAAGCGATTGATTTGATTGATGAAGCGGCTTCACGGATTAAGATGGAAATTGATTCTAAGCCCGAGGTGTTGGATAAATTAGAGCGGCGATTAATTCAGCTAAAAATTGAGCGCGAAGCAGTGCGCCGTGAGAAAGATGAAGGCAGTAAAAAGCGCTTTGGTTTAATTGAAGATGAAATCAATAAACTGGAAAAAGAGTATGCCGATTTAGAAGATATCTGGAAAGCAGAAAAGGCACAAGTGCAAGGTTCTGCACACATTAAAGAAGCAATAGAAAAAGTGAAGTTTGAGATGGAAGAAGCCACACGTAAGGGTGAGTGGCAAAAAGTCTCAGAGTTGCAATATGGCAAGTTGCCAGCTTTAGAGGCGCAACTTAAACAAGCTTCTAGCGCTGAATTCAGCTCTGAGCAAACCAAACATAAAATGCTGCGGGTGGAAGTCGGGGCTGATGAAATTGCCGAAGTGGTGAGTCGTGCTACGGGCATTCCAGTCAGTAAAATGATGACAGGTGAGCGCGAAAAGTTGCTGACCATGGAAACTAAATTGCATGAGCGTGTGGTAGGTCAAGATGAGGCGGTGCGTCTCGTTTCTGATGCTATCCGCCGTTCGCGTTCTGGCTTAAGCGATCCCAATCGTCCTTATGGTAGCTTTTTATTTTTAGGGCCAACTGGTGTAGGTAAAACCGAGTTGTGTAAAGCCTTAGCAGGATTCTTGTTTGATAGTGAAGACCATTTGATTCGTATTGATATGAGCGAGTTTATGGAGAAGCATTCAGTTGCGCGCATGATAGGTGCGCCTCCTGGCTATGTTGGTTACGAAGAGGGCGGGACGCTTACCGAAGCTGTTCGTCGCAAACCTTATAGCGTAATTTTGCTTGATGAAGTAGAAAAAGCGCACCCAGATGTATTTAATGTGTTGTTGCAGGTGTTAGATGATGGACGATTGACAGATGGTCAAGGTCGTACCGTAGATTTTAAAAACACAGTGATTATCATGACTTCGAATCTTGGTAGCCAAATGATACAAAGCATGGCTGATCAGGACTACCAAGTTGTGAAGTTGGCGGTAATGGGCGAAGTAAAAACTCATTTTAGACCGGAGTTTGTAAACCGTATTGACGAAGTTGTGGTGTTTCATGCCTTGGACGAGATTAATATCAAATCTATTGCTGCTATACAATTGCAATACTTAGCCAAACGGTTATTGGCGATGGATATGCAGTTGCAAATTAGCGATGCGGCGATTGCTGAAATCGCTAATGCAGGTTTTGATCCAGTGTATGGTGCAAGACCCCTTAAACGTGCTATTCAATCTGAGATTGAGAACCCATTGTCACGGGAAATATTGGCCGGAAACTTTGTTGCTAAAGATACAATTAAAATTGATAGCAAAGCGGGTAAGCTTGTGTTTTCTAGGTTGGCCGATTGATAGCAGCTCCTCGGATAGGCAATGTCTAAATTATTAATTTTGTGTGTGGTGTTATTGCTACTGGCAGGCTGCGCGACTAATGGTCAATCAGTGTCGCCAGTGATAGAGCGTATTTCTGAAGAGGAATTGTCTCGCATTATGCCGCAGCCATTGGCGACATTAAGCTTGGATGATTTGGTGAGGTTGAGCAAAGAAGGCATGACTGCCGCGCAAATAATTGAGCAGATTAAGTCTAGCAACTCCATGTACGACTTAACGCCAAGTCAGAGCGTGTTGCTCAGTAAGCAGGGTGTAGATAGTCAGATACTTGACTATATCCATACTAGCCGTGAGTTGGCCGTGCGCAATAGTATTGCGGATGAAATTAATAAGCGCGAAAAAATTAAACGAGAAGAACTAGAGAGTCTAAAGCGTCAGCAACTTCGTGCTTATGACCCATTTTGCCGAAATGGCCCCTATGGAGTGTATCCCTATGGCGCATATAGCTCACGCTTTGGTACAGGTTTTGGTATAGGATATGGTAGGCCTTGGGGTTGCTGGTAATTTTTATATCAATGACCTTAACCCTTCCATTACGGTGATCACTTAACAAATAGTATGCAACAAAAAATTCACGAAATTATCGTCAGCACATACGGACGTAAGCTATATGACATCACGCCGCAACTGCTGGCGTGGCTTAAGAATAGCGGTTTTCACACAGGACTGATAACGCTTTATATTCAACATACCTCGGCCAGCCTGTTGATCAATGAAAATTATGATCGCGATGTGCTGGTCGATATGGAGGCGTTCTTTCGGCGCTTGGTGCCAGATGGCGACCCATTATTCACGCATACTGTTGAAGGCCCTGATGATATGCCTGCGCATATTCGTAGTGCGCTAACACAAACGCATTTGTCAATTCCATTAGTGGGCGGGCAAGCTGCTTTAGGGCAATGGCAGGG
This sequence comes from uncultured Pseudomonadota bacterium, assembly GCA_903838125.1. Taxonomy (GTDB): domain Bacteria; phylum Pseudomonadota; class Gammaproteobacteria; order Burkholderiales; family Methylophilaceae; genus Methylotenera. Next base: position 14,707 of record CAILXF010000058.1, read on the forward strand.
AGTGTTTTTATTTGAACATAGACACCAGCCAAGCCAGCGCCGTGTCATATTGCATCTAATGGGTGATTAAATTTAAAGTTTGGATGTACCGGGGCGATACGCTAGAATGCGCTACTCCGCTTTTGAAGTTCCCTCTCCCTGCGTCTTTTTGCACTAATAGTAAGGCGCATAGCAGTCCCATTTTTTATCATGAAATAAGGAAATAATATGTTGTTACGTTCTATGATGGTTTTAGCCCTTACAAGTTTGTTGCTTGTAGGCTGCAGTAACAAAGAGGAAGAAGCGGCGCCAGTTGAGCCGGTAGTAGTTGAAGCGCCAGTCGCTGCACCAGCACCAGTTGTAGAGTCAGGTGGTTATGTGCCAACAGCAGATGAACGCGTACCTGGTATTACGATTGATGCAGCAGCGCTAGATGCGGCAACAAAAGCGATAGCGGCTAAACCAGCGGCAAAGTAAGCTAAAGCGTTTTGATGCCATAACAAAAGCACGCCTAGGCGTGCTTTTGTTATGGATAATCAGTATGTTTTAATTCAAACTGCTCCAAGATAGCGGGTCAAACGGCAAGCTCTGTCGGCGTAATTCATAATAAAGCCCATTACTTTCATTGCCGCCACTATTACCCACCGCGGCGATGGTATCGCCAGTATGCACATTGCTGCCTACCGCTTTTAATAGGGCTTGATTATTGCCATATAAACTCATGTAGCCATCGCCATGATCAAGGATAATCAAGTTACCAAAACCACGTAACCAGTCTGCAAAAACCACCTGACCATTAGCCACAGCCTTTACTTCAGTGCCGGCATTAGCGCGAATAAATAAGCCTTTCCAAGAGATGCCACTGTCTTCTCGGCTGGCGCCAAAACGGTTGCTAACTTCGCCACGTATCGGTAAGCGTAGCTTGCCTTTTAGTGCAGAAAAATTACCACCAGCAAACTCATTACTAGGCAATGTGTTGTTGGCAATGACTGTTTTTGTTGATCTATTTTGCGGCGCAGGTTCCTTAATTGCAGATTGATTAGGATTCTCAGGCGCGCTAGTTTTACGTGGCGATGATGGTTTGATGCTGGCCAAGCGTTTTACTAATTGCGATAGTTGCTTTTCGTCTCGACTCAACTTTTGGATTTCGCCTCGTTGTGCCGCAATTTTCTGTGAAAGCGAGCTAACGACTTTAGATTTTTCACGTTTTTGACTTTCAAGAGATTGTCGCGTTTCTACTTGTTTTTGCTTAAGTATAAGCACTTGCTGTTGGGCTGCGGCCGTCGCTGCATTTAGTTGATTGATCTTATCTAGACTGCCTTGCATTTTATTAATCAGCTCTGCGCGCGCTTTTGCAATATAAGAATAGTAATAGACATCGCGCGCAATTTCCCTTGGGTGCTCACTTTGCAAAATAACCTGTACATAGCTTTGCTTGCCATGAATATATTGCTGATAAAGTTGGCTACTGAGCAGTTGTTGTTGTTGGCTAAGGGTTTGGTTTGCAGAGATTGAATCTGAGGCTAGTTGCGCCAAGGTGACCTTGTTTTGTTGCTGGCGTTGGTTTATTTCATACAGTTTTTTATTTGCGAGACTGATTGCGACTTCACTGTCTTTTAGCGCGTCCGCAGCGTCTTTATGCGCCTCTTGCGAACTGCTTAATTGTTTTTTAAGCGCCTCTAGACGTTGTTGCACAATACTGAGGGCTTGTTTAGGGGCCTCTGGTTTTTTCTCGGCGAGTGCGGCTGGGCTGCATAGAAGCACCAGTAAACTTAAGCTGGCGACTATAGTTTTATAGACGGAATGTAAATGAGATAATCCCAACGCCGTGCGCCTATTTTTCAAAGTGAACTAAGCTCTGGCCAGTCATTTCTGTGGGTTGCGTCAAGCCCATGAGTTGCAATAAGGTTGGCGCTAAATCTGATAGCGCGCCATTTTGTACCAAAGTCGCTGGACGACCAACATAAATAAGTGGCACTAAGTTGGTGGTGTGTTGCGTGTGTGGCTGATTGTTCTCAGCGTCAAACATCACCTCGGCATTTCCATGATCCGCGGTAATAACAATCTCACCACCGATGCTTTGCATGGCATTCACTACGCGACCAACGCAGATATCTAGAGCTTCAATGGCTTGGATAGCTGCTTGCAGACTGCCTGTATGGCCGACCATGTCGCTGTTGGCATAATTGCAAATGATAGCATCATATTTTTTGCTTAAGATTGCTTCTTCTAGCCTATCTGTCAATTCAAATGCACTCATTTCAGGCTGTAAGTCATAGGTAGTTACTGGCGGTGATGGCACCAAAATGCGATCTTCACCGGCAAATACTGTTTCTTCGCCACCATTAAAAAAGAAGGTCACATGTGGATATTTTTCAGTTTCGGCTATCCTCAACTGACTCAGACCTAGGTTGGAAATATATTCACCGAATGTATTTTTGATTGGATAAGGTGGAAATATGACAGTGGCTTTGCTTTCTTTTTTGTCATAGCTAGTGAGCGTAAAGTAAGCCCCCAGTTTGGGCACATGTCTACGGTGAAAGCCATCAAACTCATCACTTAATAATGCGTGTGTCAGTTGGCGTGCGCGGTCAGAGCGGAAATTCATATACACCACAACATCACCATCTTCTAAGTGCGTAGGTATTTCATCTGGTTGGCGGATGGCCGTGGCTTTTAAGAACTCATCATTTTCGTCTCTAGCATAAGCGGCCTGCAAGCCTTCGGCAGCAGTTGGAAAGGTGAACTCACCTATACCTTCTGTAATTAGTGTGTAGGCGGCTTCAACCCTTGGCCAGCGCTTGTCACGATCCATGCTGTAGAAACGTCCACAAATAGACAGAATCTTACCTACACCTAATGCTTTTATTTTAGCTTCTAGCTTTGCTAGGTATGGAGCCGCGCTTACTGGAGGCGTGTCACGGCCATCTAGGAATGCATGTACATATACCTTAGTCAATCCAAGTTTGGCTGCCATTTCCAGCATAGCGTGGATATGATCTTGGTGGCTGTGTACGCCACCGTCGGAAAGCAGGCCGAAAATATGTAAGGCTTTATTGTTGTGCTGTAGCTTAAGTAAAGCTGCCTTTAGCTCCGCATTCTCAAAAAAATCTCCGCTGGCAATGCTATTGTTGATGCGTTCAAAGTCCTGAAACACGACACGTCCTGCACCTATATTAAGGTGACCTACTTCAGAGTTACCCATTTGACCGTCAGGCAATCCAACGTAATGCTCAGAAGCATTAATTAATGAATGTGGGTAAGCTTTCCAAAGAGCATCTATGTTCGGCTTGCGCGCTTGCGCAATTGCGTTATCGGCGACTTCTTCACGATAACCAAAACCGTCTAAAATGATGAGGCAGACAGGTATAGTGTTTATGGTGGGGAGCATAATCTTTCGCTTTAATATTTTGATTGCAATATCGCCATTTTAGCTTATTTAAACGTAAAATCAGCCTAGAAGTTTGTATTAAGCTAAGCTTGAATTTTGGAGCTATGGCACCATGTTAAAACGATATAATATTGAGAGGAAGTGTGTGGAATTTTTTAGAAGTAATATCTTGTTAATTGGATTGGCTTTAGGTTCCGGCATGATGTTGTTATTGCCTATGCTTAAAAAAAATGCGGATGGTGTGCCTAATCTAAGTCCTGCAGATGCAGTCACTTTAATTAATCGTTCAAATGCAATAGTTCTAGATGTACGTGATGATGGCGAGTTTGCTGGAGGCCATATTGCTGAGGCGTTTAATATTCCACTAAGTAGCTTGAACGATCGTTTGGCTGAACTTAAAAAGTACAAAAACAAACCCATTTTGGTAAATTGTCAGCGTGGGATGCGCTCGGCTAAAGCGTGCGCGATTCTGCATAAGGCCGAGTTTACTCAAGTACATAACTTGGATGGCGGTCTGTTAGCGTGGGTGGCTGCTAAGTTGCCAGTAGTTAAAACTTTAGCGAAGGTGATAAGCTAATGGCCAATATCACCATGTACATTACTGCAACCTGCCCATATTGCCATAATGCAGAGCGTTTACTGCTCAGTAAGGGTGTGGAGAGCATTCATAAAATCCGGGTTGATTTGGATCCTGATTTACGTATTGCTTTGATAGAAAAGTCTGGTCGGCGTACGGTGCCACAAATTTATATTAATGATCTGCATATTGGCGGTTTTGATGATCTGCGTGCCTTGGATTTGGCGGGCGAGTTAGACCAACTGTTGGTAAAGTAAAGTGCTAGTGGCTACTGTAAGGTCTTGTGAGCACCGAGAAGTCTTGACGCTTAAATTCTGCTAAAATAAGCACCTTATAAATTTCACCCCTAACCTAAGTAGAAAATAATGGCAAAAGAAGATAACAAGGCAGAACAACCTCAACAAGCTGGTTTCAGCATTGAAAAAATTTACGTCAAAGATGCTTCATTAGAAATTCCTAATGCGCCACAAATCTTCACTGATCGTACGCAGCCGCAAATTGGCATTGAGCTAGGTAACTTTGCTCAGATGTTGGAAGATGGAGTTTTTGAAGTGGCGATTAAAGTCACTGTTACTTCAAAAATTGAAGATAAAACCGTGTTTTTGGTTGAAGTTACGCAAGCTGGTATTTTCCAAATTCGCAATGTGCCAGAAGACAACATAGAAATGATTGTTGGCATTACCTGCCCTAACATTTTGTTTCCTTATGCACGTGAAACTGTTTCTGACTTAGTGGTACGTGCTGGTTTTCAGCCAGTCTTGCTGAATCCTATCAACTTTGAAGCGCTGTTTGCACAACAAAAACAACAGCAAGCAGAGAGCTCAGAAGAGAAAGCAAAGCACTAGGATATTAGTGGCATCGCTCGCTAAGTTAATTGTAGTTTGGGTGCTAGTGCTGATGCCGGTTGCGGCGTCTGCGCTAGAGTTCCGCTCAGTGGTGGTGCCTAAAGCTGTGCTTTATGACGCACCATCTTCAGCGGCTAAGAAAACTTTGCTGCTTAGTCAGTTTTATCCGGTAGAAGTAATCGTTAATCTTGGTGACTGGCTAAAAGTGCGTGACGCACAAGGCACAATGAACTGGGTGGAAGCGAAGCAGTTATCAAATAAGCGTATGGTACTGGTTAAGGTTAATAGTGCGGAAATTAGAATGGCTCCTGACCCTGCATCTAAACTTTTAGCCACTATTGAAAAAGATTTGGTGCTTGAAGTGCTGGAGATTATGCCAGGTAATGGTTGGCTTAAAGTGAAGCATAGAGATGGCGTTATCGGTTATATTTTAAATTCATCAATATGGGGTGCTGAATAGATGGTAAAGGCAACTCCTAAGAAAATTGTGGTTCTAGGTGCAGGTGCTTGGGGTACTGCGTTAGCGATGAATATCAGCGAACGTCATCCAGTCTCGCTTTGGGCTAGAAATGCTGGTCATGTTTCAGGGATGCGCAAAGCGCGTGCTAACCCATTATATTTGGGCGACTTTAAATTTAATGATCAATTGCAGGTTGAAGATGACTTGGCGACAGCTTTAGTTGGTGCTGATTTAATTCTTTCTGTAGTGCCTACAGCGGGCTTTAGACCCATACTCAAAAATCTCAAGGCGCTTGGTTGCACAGCACCTATTGTTTGGGCGCATAAAGGCTTGGAGCCGGAATCGGCCAAACTACCTTATGAAGTTGCCCTTGAGGAGTTAGGCGATCCTAAGGTTACGGGCCAACACTGGGGCGCATTATCAGGACCAAGTTTTGCTGCGGAACTGGTTCGCGGTTTGCCGACTGCTGTAACTGTGGCGGCTAATGACGAGGCATTTTCTAATACTGCAGCTTTGCTTATTCATGGCGCTAATTTACGTGTTTACCATACTACCGATGTCATTGGAGTTTCTGTAGGCGGTGCGCTCAAGAATGTGATGGCGATTGCAGCTGGGATTTCGGATGGTATGGGTTTTGGTAATAATGCGCGCGCGGCGATGATTACGCGGGGCTTAGCTGAGATTACGCGTTTCGGTATGGCGTTAGGGGCTTCACCAGAAACTTTCATGGGTTTGGCTGGCGCTGGTGATTTAATTTTAACGTGTACTGGCCAATACTCGCGTAACCGTGAAGTGGGTTTGCAATTAGCTAGCGGTAAATCACTGGCTGAAATTTTACAAAGCTTAGGCCATGTCGCAGAAGGCGTTAGCACGACAGCCGAAGTGATGCGCCGTGCCAGAATCATGCAAGTTGAGATGCCGATTACTTATCAGGTAGACCAAGTGCTTTCATATGGTAAAAGCGCGCAAGATGCCGTCATGGATTTGTTAGGGCGTGATCAGAAATCTGAAGAATTTTAATCCGCTTACCCGTTAAGGGGTTTTTTTCGGTAAGCTTTTAGGCCATAAGAATCTAAACACCACCAACAAAGTCAATTTGGCGCCATGCCTCATATAATAAAACTGCAGCTGAATTAGAAAGATTCAAACTGCGGCTATTCGGGAGCATTGGTAATCGTACTCGATTTTCTTCTGCAAACTCACTGCGTATTGCCTCGGGTAGTCCGCGCGTTTCAGGGCCAAAAATAAAGACATCACCTGATTTAAACTTAATATCACTATGTCTAGCACTGCCTTTGGTAGTCACTGCGAATAAGCGTCTGCCAACTAACGCTACTTTGCAATCTTGCCAGTTCTCATGCACTTTTAACTCTGCATACTCGTGATAGTCTAATCCTGCACGTTTTAACTGCTTGTCTTCCAGCGTAAATCCCAGCGGTTTTATTAAGTGTAAGTCAGCACCAGTATTGGCACAAAGGCGAATAATGTTGCCAGTATTGGGAGGAATTTCAGGTTCGAACAAAACGATAGTAAACATACATCTCAATTTAATGGTTTGGGTAGCATTCTCGCTGCAAGGCTACATTCTACATGGGCAGTACAAGATTTTTAATGATTCACTCTGATTGTTCAAATTATGGATACTGAAGATCTCAGAATCTACATTAATTAGCCAGCGTTATGCCCGACACATCAGTGGTATAGTAGTATTTTAAACAATTGATTAAATATTAATCTAATGTTCATGATTTGCACCATATTTGGTTGACAAGGTATAATTGCCATACAAATCAAGTTAATACATTGCACGCTAAATCAAAGGAACAGCTTATGCTGGAATCAACCAACAAATCTACAGCCATTAACTCTATCGTCGAAGCCGTGATTGATACTAGCTGTATAAAGTCAAACCTAGCAGCCGAAAAATTAGCGAGTAGCTCTGTTAATCGCTGGAGTGTTGCTGAAATTGTTGCATTATTTGAATTACCTTTTAGTGATTTAATGTATCAAGCGCAAACGGTTCATCGATTACATTTTGATCCAAATGCGGTCCAAGTAAGTACCTTGCTGTCGATTAAAACTGGTGGTTGTTCTGAAGATTGTGGTTACTGCCCGCAAGCCGCTCGATATCACACTGAGGTGGAAAGTGAACCTTTGATGCGTTTGGAAGATGTGCTTACTGCCGCACAGGAAGCCAAAGACAACGGTGCTAGTCGGTTCTGCATGGGTGCAGCTTGGCGCGGACCGAAACAGCGAGATCTGGAGCCTGTGCTTAAAATGATCGCAGAGGTCAAAGCCATGGGTTTAGAAACCTGTGCTACCTTAGGCATGCTAAAAGAAGGTCAAGCCGAGCAGTTAAAAGATGCAGGCTTGGATTATTACAACCATAACCTAGATACTGCGCCTGAATTTTACGGTGAAGTGATTACCACGCGCACTTACCAAGATCGACTAGAAACATTAGACCGTGTCCGCGATGCAGACATTAATGTCTGTGCTGGAGGCATTATTGGTATGGGTGAATCCCGTAATCAGCGCGCTGGTTTATTGGCCCAATTGGCCAATATGGAACGTCCACCGGAAAGTGTTCCGATTAACTTACTGACTCAGGTTGAAGGTACACCATTACATGGTACTGAAGAATTAGATTTAATTGAATTCGTACGTACGATTGCTGCCGCACGCATTACCATGCCGTTGAGCTATGTTCGTTTATCTGCGGGTCGCCAAATTATGCATGAAGGCATACAAGCTCTATGCTATTTAGCTGGTGCCAATAGTATTTTTTACGGAGAGAAGTTACTGACTACGGGCAATCCAGACGCAGTTACGGATAAAAATTTATTTGCTAAACTAGGTATCAACCAAGCAGGTGTTAGCCAAGTTTAATCCATGCTTAACTCTTTAAAATTAAGCTTGGATCAGCGCAAGGTTGATGGTTTGTTGCGTCAGCGTCGTTTGCTTGACTCACCGCAGGCTGAACATATTGTTGCTAACAATCAACATTTTCTGTCGTTTTGTAGCAATGACTACCTAGGCCTCGCTAACCACCATGATTTGATTGCTACTATGCAATCTGCAGCTCAGGCATCAGGCGTAGGCAGTGGCGCTTCCAATCTTATTACCGGCCATCATCGTTATCACGATAATCTAGAAAAGCAGTTGGCAAAATTTGTTCACATGCCAGCGGCCTTATTGTTTTCTACTGGCTATATGGCCAACATTGGCGTGATTAGTGCGTTGATGGGACGCAATGATGCGGTATTTGCCGATAAGCTGAATCATGCTTGTTTAAATGATGGCGCATTTTTATCCCGTGCCGCATTTCATCGATTTCCCCATAATGATGTCGTTGCACTAGAAGAATTACTTAAAACTAGTACCGCGAAGCATAAGTTAATTGCTGCTGACGCCGTATTTAGTATGGATGGCGATATGGCACCATTGCCGGAATATTTATCGTTATGTGAAAAGTATGATGCTTATTTGTATGTGGATGATGCACATGGTTTTGGTGTTTTAGGTGAGCATGGTCAAGGTACGCTAAATCATTTTAAACTGAAGTCGCCACGGATTATTATGATGGCAACCTTGGGTAAAGCTGCAGGAGTGGCTGGCGCATTTGTCGCTGGTGAGCAAGTGGTGATTGAGTATTTAATTCAAAAAGCGAATAGCTATGTCTACTCAACTCCTGCGCCCCCTGCGCTGTCGGCTACATTAAGTGCTTCTGTTAATCTAATCGAGCATGGAGACCATTTACGTTCGCATTTACGCACTCTGATCGCTTATTTAAAAGACAATCTAAACTGTAGAAAATGGCAGTTGATGCCATCTGATACAGCTGTACAACCCTTGGTTGTTGGCGGAAACCATGAGGCATTAGCGTTAAGTGAGTATTTACAAAGCTGTGGTGTGTTGGTGCCTGCAATTCGTCCACCCACAGTCCCTGTTGGTACTTCAAGGTTGCGCATTTCACTATCGGCGGCGCATAGCATTGAAGATATTCAGAAACTAATTAAAGTGTTGCATCAAGCAGAAACCTTATTATGAACAATACGCATATCGAAGTCATAGGCAACGGCCCAAACTTAGTGCTAATCCACGGTTGGGGGATGCATAGTGCAGTTTGGCAACCGGTGATTAAAAAGCTGAGTAAGGTGTTTACCCTTCATTTGGTAGATTTACCTGGGATGGGTTTAAGTCGGCCTATTGAACCATATCATTTACATGCGACAGCAGAAAATATTGCCGAAATTCTTCCCCCTAATGCAGATATAGTTGGTTGGTCTTTAGGCGGTCAGGTGGCGATGCGTATTGCTTTAGATTATCCAGACATGGTACGCAGACTCGTTCTGGTCGGCGCTACTCCAAGCTTTGTTAATAAGCCTGATTGGCAGTTTGGTATGGCCGGAGATGTGTTCAGTAGTTTTGCCTACAGCGTCAATGCAGACTACCAAAAAACCATGACCCAGTTTTTAACCCTGCAATGTATGGGTGCTGACGATGCTAGATCTACAGTGAAGTTATTGCGTAATAAATTTGCCGATCGGCCGATTCCCAGCACCCAAGTTTTACAAAAAGCACTACAGATTTTATTGGAAACAGACTTGCGTTCGGAAATCGAGCATCTACGTAAACCAGCACTTCTGATTCATGGTGACCGCGATACGCTAGCGCCTGTTCAGGCTGCGCATTGGATGATGCAACACTTACCAATGGGTTATCTGCGTGTAGTGGCTGGTGCGTCACATGCGCCATTTTTGTCTCATCAAGCACAATTTATTGATGCGCTGACGCAGTTTTTAGAACCGACTAGTTTGTAATGCTTACCGACGATATTTATCGCATGGATAAAGCGCGTGTGCGAGCGTCGTTTGGAAGGGCTGCACTTACTTATGACGCAGCAGCCGTGTTGCAAAAGCAAGTACGCACGGAAATGCTCAGCCGACTGAATTTGGTTAAATTAAAACCGGCCGTAATATTAGACGCGGGTTGTGGCACTGGTGCTGCTAGCCATGCTTTGCAACGTCGCTTTAAACACGCACAAGTGATATCGCTAGATTTTGCGCATCCAATGTTGCAAAAAACGCGCAAAACTGGATTATGGCAGCGCCTAAAATTGTTATGCGGCAGTTCAAAGCAATATCTGGTTTGCGCAGATATTGAGTCTATTCCATTGAAGGATGCTGGTGTAGGCTTGCTGTGGTCTAACCTAGCTATACAGTGGTGTAACGATCTAGATGCAGCTTTTCAGGAGTTTCACCGCGTATTGCAACCTGAAGGGTTACTTATGTTCAGTACCTTTGGTCCTGACACATTGCGTGAACTAAGAATCGCAAGTAGTGAAGCCTCCAGTACACCCTTTACCAGTGTCAGTCGTTTTATTGATATGCATGATATAGGCGATGCGTTGGTGCGTGCTGGATTTAGCGCGCCTGTGCTTGATGTAGAGCGCTTTACCTTGACCTACGACGATGTGCAAAGCGTAATGCGTGATCTTAAAAGCATTGGTGCACATAATGCCACTGCAGGTCGTGCTCGTGGTTTACTCGGCCGTGGTTTTTTGCAAAAGTTAGCCGCGAGCTATGAACAATTTAGGCTTGGTGCCAAACAAGATGGCGGTAAATTACCTGCTACTTTTGAGGTGGTGTATGGGCATGCCTGGCGCTCGCAAGATAAACCAAAGTTTGATGCTGGTGTTTCGCCAGTGACATTTAAAAGTAGAACTTAGAGACACAATGCAGTTGTCTGGCTCTTATTTTGTGATTGGTACTGATACTGATGTAGGTAAAACCTATATTGCCAGCGCACTGTTAAAACATTTTGTGCAGTTAGGTTTTAAAGCCGTAGGCATGAAGCCGATTGCCTCTGGCTGTGAAGTCAGTTCACTTTTTGACTCAGCACTTGCCAACGCAGATATTTTTGCTTTAACCAGCGCGAGTAATGTAGAGGCGCCACTCAATCTCATTAGTCCCTATCGTTTTGTCCCTGCTATTGCGCCACATATAGCCGCCGAGCAAGTGGGCGTAGACATCGATGTGGCGGTGATTACGCATGCGTATCAACAACTAACTAAGCAAGCGGAGGTAGTGATTGTTGAAGGTGTTGGCGGCCTGTTCGTTCCAATCAATCAAAAACAAACGTTGGCTGATGTTGCTCAAGCACTTAATCTACCCATTATTTTAGTGGTTGGGATGCGGTTAGGCTGTATTAATCATGCTCTGCTTACGGTCGCCGCTCTTGAACAACATGGTTTAAAGTTGGCGGGTTGGATAGCCAATCAGATTGATCCCCAGTTGCTAAATTTTGAACAGAACATAGACTCATTGACGCAGCGAATAGATGCCCCATGTATGGGGGTGGTGGCTTGGCAGGGCGAGCTTCGCCTGTAATTACAACAAGATAAGTGCTAGTGCCCTAACACTACACTTTCTACCAACACTCTATAGAATTTCAGTTCTTGTGGTGAATGAAGGCGTAAATCAGGAACTATCACTTCTGCGCGCTTGCCTGAATCTATCCCTAAGATGAACAATGGCTGACTTTCCCCCACGACACGCCCAGTATTGGCATCAAGTTGCACCACCTTGACCTGTACGCGTCCAATGGCGACTACTGTCGGATTCGAGACCACTGCATACAGATTTCCATAGTTATCTGTTTGTGTGCTGGCTTGCAAATGCTGGGAAGGGTGCAACGGTAAATCTAAGCGCACATATTCCGCACTCGACTGCCGACCAATTTCGGAGTTGGAGTCTGCTGCAATTGAAAAATTTTCGAGTGCCATTTTTAGATCTCCACGCTCTTCTGCCATTTTTCCTAGTAAATAATGGCTAGGTGCTGTCGGTAGTAGTGCGTTACCTTCTTTCAAATACTGCTCAGCCTCTGCCTTACGTCCTAAATTAAACAAGGCTAAGCCAGCTTGAACGTGTGGCTTAAAATAGTTGGGTTGCAGTTGTATTGCTTTGTCGTAATGGGTTATAGCAACAGCGGATTTTTTTTGAGCCAAGGCAATGTCGCCTAGCAGTTCCTGAAAGCGTGCTTCACGCGGTTCTATAGCCACAGCTTGTTTTGCCAGCGTTGTGGCTTTGTCGAAACTTTTCTCAGACAGAGCCTTTACGCCATTGTCATATGCTTTGTAAGCGCTTTGTGTTGCCTTAAGTTTGGCTATTTTTTGAGCATAGACTTCTTTGCCTAATTCGCCACCAGCACCTATTTCGGATAGTGTGGCTTTATTTGCATTGACGCGTTCCATCGATGGCGGATGGCTGGCAAATAAGCCATCTATAAAGCTACTTTTTTGATCTTTACTTAAGCGTACAAAAGTTTCTTGCAAGGTCACCGCCGATGCGGGATCATATCCAGCTTTTTTCATATAACGCATGCCGTATAAATCGGCTTCACTTTCTGCATCTCGTCCATATTTACTGGTAGCCAGTTTTGCTCCCAATTGCGCGCCACCGACAATCAAGTTGGAGTAGTTGTTATCTTTACTCGCCAAACCTACTGCAATCATCGCACCCTGCATTAAGATGCCACGTTCCATCCCTTGTGCACCATGGCGTGCTGCAGCGTGAACCATTTCATGACCCATGACTGCGGCCAGTTCAGCTTCATTATTAAGCTCATAAAGTAACCCTCGATTAAATGCGATTTTACCGCCTGGCATTGCCCAAGCATTCGGTACAGAGTCATTAATAATCGTAAATTCATAAGGTAATTTACGATCAGAAACAGCCGCAAGTTTATTGCCTATGCTTTGAACATAAGCAGTCAGTTCTGGATCTAGCGTGTAGTCCCCACCTTGGGATTGACGTGCAGGGGAGTAATTTTTCGTGCCTATGGAGATTTCTTGCGCTTCAGAGATGACTTGAAACTCTCTTTTTTTAGTAACCGGATTGATGCCGCAGGCGCTGACTGACAGGGTAAGGCTAATCAAAAATAAGGTGATGTTACGCTTTAGCATCAACGGCTCCTTTATTTTGTGTAGAGTTGGTTCGTGCAGATGTACTCAAGAATACTATCAGGCAATAAATACCGTGCAGAATGTTGTTTTTGTAGGTTGCATCGGATTGAAGTAGATGAAATGTCCAGTGCGGTGACTGTTTGCATCGTAACAAACCCAGCAGATTTGCTATGTAAATCTTCAGCATTCTCTGTATAGTGCGACTGTAAAAAAATCTGCAATGATGTAGATAGGGGTTCTTGCTTTCCGACCATGGGCCTTTGCACCAATGCAATATGGCAAAGCTGAATTATTTCTTGCCAGCGATGCCATGTGTCAAACTTGGTAAATGCATCGCTGCCAATCAGTAAGACCAAGCTAATATCCGCGCCCAATTCATCACGTAAGCTTAGTAGAGTGTCAATCGTATAAGAAGCACCTTCCCTATTAAGCTCACGGTCATCACAGCTAAAAATGGAATTGCCGGCTATACCTAAGCGCACCATAGCAGCACGATGTTTTGCACTGACTTCTGGCGTAGACTTATGCGGTGGTTGCGCGGCGGGGATAAAACGTACGGCGCTGAGGTGAAGGTTGTCTGCTAACTCTTGCGCCATACGTAAATGTCCAAAATGAATGGGATCAAAAGTCCCTCCGGAGAGACCGATCACTGTCTTTTTTGAATAAGTTGCGCTACCTGCTTGCATGTTGAATTACTAAGCTCGAACTTGGCCATCGCCTAGCACGATATATTTTAGTGAAGTGAGGCCTTCTAATCCTACTGGGCCACGTGCATGTAGTTTATCGGTAGAAATGCCAATTTCAGCACCTAAACCATATTCAAAGCCATCGGCAAATCGAGTAGAAGCATTGACCATGACGCTACTTGAATCAACCTCTCGCAGAAAACGACGCGCCTTGGTATAGTTTTCAGTGACTATGGATTCTGTATGTTGTGATGAATGTGTGTTTATATGAACAATTGCTTCATCCAGGTTTTCTACTACTTTGCACGAAATAATCGCCGCCAAGTATTCGGTATAAAAATCTTCTTTTGTGGCCACTTTGGCTTGCTTCACTAGGGCGCAGGTTTCGGCGCAACCACGAATTTCTATCCCATTGGCGCTTAACATGTCTGCAATTTTCGGCAGCATAGTGCTAGCTACCGAACGGGCAATTAATAACGACTCTGTAGTATTGCAAGTCCCTAGTCTTTGGGTTTTGCTGTTTTCTACGATACGCAGTGCTTTGTCAAAATCGGCATCGTCATCTACATAAACATGGCAGTTGCCATCCAAATGCTTAATGACTGGAATACGAGCTTCGTTCGACACACGTTCAATCAGCCCTTTGCCACCACGTGGCACAATTACATCTACATAAGCTTTCATAGTGATTAATTCACCTACTGCAGCGCGATCAGTGGTTTCTATCACCTGTATCCCAGTGGCGGGCAAGTTGGCCACAGCTAGGCCTTCTTGAACCAGTTTTGCCAAGGCTTGATTGCAATGTAAAGCTTCACTACCACCGCGCAAAATGGCAGCGTTGCCGGATTTAATACAAAGACCTGCTGCATCAACCGTGACATTAGGCCTGGCTTCATAAATGATGCCAATTACGCCTAGAGGGACTCGCATTTTCCCCACTTGGATACCACTCGGCATATATTTAAAATCGCTCATTTCACCAATTGGATCAGCGAGGTTGGCAATTTGTGTCAAGCCTTCAACCATGCTGCATATAGATTTTTCAGTCAGAGTTAAGCGGTCAAGCATGGCGCTGTCTAGGCCATTCGCTTTAGCCGCATCTAAATCCTGCTGATTGGCAGCGAGTAAGGCACTACTTTCGCGCAAAATGGCATTGGCTATTGCTTTTAGGGCAATATTTTTTTGATTGGTGTCGGCGCTCGCCATTAGGCGTGAAGCTTTGCGAGCTTCAATGCCGATGTTCTGCATGTAGTCTTTAATGTTCACAGCATGTGCCATCATCTAATTTAAGTGGGGTTTGATTATACGCTTTTCTGGTATTAGGTAATGCCTGAGTGTTAGAACCTAGCGGCTGCGCACTCTAGCAAGACCAAAACATAACCTAGAAATTTCCAGCCATGCATCACCGATTAATACCCCTTTGGCGGTTTTGTCGATATCAGCTAGTTTTTGTAGCGCAGCTTCCAATTGGCGTAAGCTAAGTCTAGCTAAAGCACGCTTAACTAAAGATTGCTTATCGCCATAAATGCGAGCATTGGTCATGGCATTGACTATATTTTCTCCCCGCATTTCAGCTTGTTTAATGCGTACTAATGGGCGCAACACCCACATTAGCGGATTCATCACTGCTAACGCTGCTTCACCTTCATCTTGTAAGCCTTGTAGGATTCTCACAGTGCGTGCAGCATCACCTGCAAGGACCGCTTCACCTAGCTGAAAAGCATCATAGCGCGACACATTAAGCACGGCCTCACGGACCAAGGCCTCACTTAACTCACCTTTTGGGTAGAGCAAACCTAGCTTTTGTACCTCTTGGTTAGCGGCAAGTAAGTTGCCCTCAACCTGATGTGCTAAAAATTCTAGGGTGGCAGCACTAGTATTTTGACCTTGTTGTGCGAGTCTATTTGCAATCCATTTCGGTAGTTGCGAAGGCGCTATTTCATCTAAGCTAATGGTGACTGCTTGTTTTTCTAGAGCGGTAAACCAAGCACTATTTTTAGCTTCGCGTTCTAATGCAGGCAGAATGATTATCACAGTAGTTTCAGGCATGGCCTTATTGGCTAAGCTCTGAAGTGCTTTTCCACCTTCAATGCCTGGTTTCCCAGAGGGAATACTAATTTCTAATAAACGCCGACTTGAAAATAGTGAAATCGATTGGCCGTAAATTTGAATTTGAGGCCAATTGAAGTTACGTTCCACGCTTAAGGCGGTGCGCTCATCAAAGCCCTGCGCGCGAGCCGCAGCTCGGATAGCATCTAAATTTTCTCGCTGTGCCAG
>CAILXF010000059.1 GCA_903838125.1 uncultured Pseudomonadota bacterium
GCAAGCTTATCGGCTTGCACAGCATTGGGGTAGATACGAATTTTGGTTGCAGTTAGCATAACTTCTATTGTATATGCAATTTACAGTAAGTAAAGGGTAACTTCGTTATCCTCGCTATCCATCTTCGCCGTGAACGGCAAAAATTTCCGCGCAAAAAGTGTTAAACCCCTCGGCTATCGTTATTATTTGACTGGGAATGGGATTACTGTCAAACCGCGCATGTAAGGACGCAATACCTCTGGCACAGTCACGCTACCATCGGCATTTTGATAATTCTCTAGCACTGCCACTAAAGTGCGGCCGACGGCT
This sequence comes from uncultured Pseudomonadota bacterium, assembly GCA_903838125.1. GTDB lineage: Bacteria > Pseudomonadota > Gammaproteobacteria > Burkholderiales > Methylophilaceae > Methylotenera. Next base: position 310 of record CAILXF010000059.1, read on the forward strand.
AAACCTGAACCATTCAGCGTATGAACAAACTCCGTTTTACCTGCGGCAGTTCTAAAGCGCGCCTGTAAACGACGTGCTTGGAAAGCCTCGCAATTAGAGATGGATGAAATTTCACGGTAGGTATTCTGTGCTGGCAACCATACTTCTAAGTCATACGTTTTAGCAGCTCCAAAGCCCATATCACCGCAGCATAAAGACACCACACGGTAAGGTAGGTCCAAAGATTTTAAGATATGCTCCGCATGGCCAACCATCTCTTCCAAAACTTCGTAACTGGTATCTGGATGAACAATCTGCACCATTTCCACCTTATCAAACTGGTGCTGACGAATCATACCCTTGGTATCGCGACCATAAGAGCCCGCCTCTGATCGGAAGCATGGCGTGTGCGCCGTGAGCTTAATTGGCAAATTTTCCAGTGCCACAATCTCATCGCGCACGGTATTAGTAAGCGTCACTTCAGAGGTCGGAATTAAATACAACTTGCTATCGTTATGCGCTAGCGAAAAAAGATCTTCTTCAAATTTGGGTAATTGGCCAGTACCACGTAGCGTTTCTGCGTTGACCAAATAAGGTGTGTAGCACTCCTCGTAGCCATGCAACTCGGTCTGCGTATCAAGCATAAATTGGGCTAGGGCACGATGCAGCTTGGCAATTTGGCCACGCATTAAGGTAAATCGCGCACCAGAAAGCTTAATACCAGCTTCAAAATCTAGACCTAACGGTGTACCAACATCAGTATGATCCTTAATCTCAAAATCAAAAATACGTGGCGTACCAACCTTACGCACTTCTACATTATCTGCCTCAGATTTTCCGGCAGGCACGCTGGCATGCGCCAAGTTAGGCACATTCAATAATAGGTTTTGTAGCTCAGCTTGCAATTCATCTAAGCGCTGCTCATCCGTTTTCAATTGCTCACCTAAGCCCGCAACCTCAGCCATAATGACACTGACATCTTCGCCTTTAGATTTGGCAAAGCCAATTTGTTTAGAGCTATTATTACGCTTGGCTTGCAGTTCTTGGGTACGCGTTTGAACAGTTTTGCGCTCTTGTTCCAACGTGCTAAAACTGCTGGCATCAAAGTCAAAACCGCGGGCTTTTAACTGAGCTACCACTGCATCCAAATCATTTCTTAACGCTTGTATATCTAACATGTTTCAAATATTCCTGTATTTTTAGACTTATTTCTTGTTATTTTTGGCCAACTCACGCTGATCCAAATCATGTAAATGCGCCATTTTTTCTGTGATTTTACCTTCTAAGCCACGCGGTGTGGGCATATAAAATTCCTGCGGTGTCATATTGTCTGGAAAGTAATCCACCGCGGCAGCGTAAGCTTCAGGCTCATGATGCGCATAACGATAATTTTTGCCATAATCTAAAGCCTTCATCAGCTTAGTAGGCGCGTTTCTTAGGTGTAAAGGCACTGGTTCTGATTGGCCTTGAGCGACAAAGGCCTTAGCCTGATTATATGCGTTATAAGCGGCATTACTCTTAGGAGCTACCGCCAAGTAGATGACCGCGTTGGTCAGAGCTAATTCGCCTTCTGGCGACCCTAAACGTTCGTAAATCTGACAAGCTTCCAATGCCATGCTCTGGGCACGCGGATCGGCTAATCCAATATCTTCAATCGCCATGCGCACGATGCGCCGGCCTAAATAAAGCGGATCAGCACCGCCATCTATCATGCGTAAAAACCAATATAGAGACGCATCTGGATTGGAGCCACGTACCGATTTATGTAACGCAGAAATCTGGTCATAAAACGCTTCTCCTCCTTTATCAAAACGGCGCATTTTGGTGGCCATTGTGGTGTGCAAAAATGCGCTGTCGATGGCGCTAATTTGCGCACCTTCTGCTGCATTAAACAGACCTTCAACGAAATTAAGCAAGCGCCTAGCATCGCCATCGGCATAGGCTAGAATCTGCTCACGCACATCATCAGCGATGCTAATATCAGTAGCCACTAATTTCTGCGCACGATCTAATAACAAGCCTAATTCAGGATCAGATAAAGCATTAAGCACAAATACCTGGGCGCGGCTTAATAGGGCACTATTGACTTCAAATGAAGGGTTCTCTGTGGTAGCCCCAATAAAGGTAATCAATCCACTTTCTACAAAAGGCAAAAAGGCATCTTGCTGACCTTTGTTAAATCGATGCACTTCATCGACAAACAAGATAGTTTTACGCCCATGCTGTTGTAATGTCAGCTCTGCGCGCTCTACCGCCTCACGTATATCTTTAATACCAGAGAGCACCGCAGAAATTGGAATAAATTCAGCATCGGCAGTGTTAGCTATGAGTCTTGCCAAGGTGGTTTTACCTACACCTGGCGGGCCCCACAGAATCATTGATGGTAATCTGCCAGATTGGAATGCAAGCCTTAACGGCTTATTTTCACCCAAGAGATGGGCCTGACCAACAACTTCATCTAAGTTTTGTGGACGTAAGCGCTCAGCAAGTGGAGGTTGCGGACTATTAGCTTTAAATAAACTGGTCAACGTTTGTACTCATCATTTAATGTAATCCGTGCTTATTCACCGACTACATCTACGTCTTTAGGTGCTTTAAACAGAAAGGTTTTGTTGTTGAGACTGGGGTTATTTTCTAGCGCCGTAAATACAATTTTGGTTTGATGGCCAAAACTATCTACCAACTCCATGCCTTGCAACTTATCGTCCTTAAATGCTAAACGTATAGATTCAAAGCCAGACTCTTTATCTTTAGGTTCTGCGCTCACCCAATCTAAACTATCTTTTCGCTCTAGATTGGATAGCTTAAAACCCTGCTCTAGATTGTTGTCGCCTGCCAATAGCGCTGCAGGGCTTGCGCCTAGAACTTTATTCAGACTACGCACCGTGACTTGCGCCAGATCAACGTCATATAACCAAACCTGTTTACCATCACTGATAATTTGCTGCTCAAATGGCTTGCTGTAATCCCATCTGAATTTATTGGGGCGTTTCAACTGCATAATGCCCCGGACCTCCTGCACCTTGCGCCCCTGCTTATCAGTAACCAATTGGTAAAAGTTGGCGCGCATAGCCTGAGTTTGGCTATAGAAAGCTTTTAGGCTAGAAATACCGTCGGCGCTGGCGATTATCGGCAAGAATAAGCCAACCAACAGTACGATTTTTGAATTACGCATGCTCATCCTTAATGATTAAGCTTCGTGGTGAGGTGCCAACACTTCACGATTGCCGTTACTTTGCATAGCAGAGACCAACCCTGCTCGCTCCATATCTTCAATCAGACGTGCTGCACGGTTATAGCCTATGCGTAACTGACGCTGTACTGATGAAATACTAGCCCGGCGAGTTTTAAGCACAATCCCTACGGCTTCATCATAGAGCGGATCGACTTCTGAGTTCCGATCACTACTGATGGTATCTGCAAAGTCGGCACCACCCTCTTCAGCCTCATTGCTAAGGATACCTTCGATATAATTAGGTTCACCTTGGGATTTAAGATAATTCACTACTTTATGCACTTCTTGGTCAGACACAAACGCACCATGAATACGAACTGGGTAACCGGTGCCTGGTGGCATATATAGCATATCGCCTTGGCCTAACAAAGCTTCAGCGCCCATTTGATCAAGTATGGTACGTGAGTCAATTTTGCTTGAAACTTGAAACGAAATTCGCGTTGGGATGTTGGCTTTAATTAAACCAGTGATGACATCAACAGAGGGTCTTTGCGTAGCCAATACCAAATGAATGCCAGAAGCACGCGCCTTTTGCGCTAAACGTGCGATCAGCTCTTCCACCTTTTTACCAACCACCATCATCAAATCGGCCAACTCGTCAATCACTACTACAATCAAGGGCATCTCAAACAAGGGTTCTGGCTCATCTGGCGTAAGGCTAAATGGATGCGGTATCTTTCGACCTTCTTTATCGGCTTCGCGAATTTTTTGGTTATACCCAGCAAGGTTACGTACGCCCAGGGTAGACATCAACTTATAGCGTCGCTCCATCTCAGCCACACACCAGTTTAGCGCATTGGCAGCGTGGCGCATATCGGTCACCACTGGGGCTAATAAGTGCGGAATACCTTCATACACCGAAAGCTCTAGCATTTTAGGGTCAATTAAAATCATGCGTACTTGACTAGCATCGGCCTTGTACAGCAGACTTAAAATCAAAGCATTAATAGCCACGGATTTACCCGAGCCTGTGGTTCCAGCTACAAGTACGTGCGGCATTTTGGCTAAATCAGCAACGGAAGGCTTACCAGCAATGTCTTTACCTAAGCAAATCGCCAATGGTGAATGTACATCAGCGTACGCTTGGCTGCCCATAATTTCTGATAAATAGACGATTTGCCGTTTAGGATTTGGAATTTCCAAACCCATGCATGTTTTACCTGGTATGGTTTCAACCACGCGTACGCTGACCACCGATAGCGCTCGCGCTAAATCTTTAATGAGATTGGTTACTTGACTACCTTTAACGCCGGCAGCTGGCTCTAGCTCATAACGGGTAATCACTGGGCCTGGAAATGCAGTCAACACTTTAACCTCAATTCCAAAGTCCATCAGCTTGCGTTCAATTAAACGTGAAGTGAAATCTAGCGTTTCTGCTGACGGCAGTTCCACAGTTCCTGAAGGCTCATCTAGCAAATGGATTGGTGGCAATGGTGAGTCAGGATGCGCATCAAATAATGGTGCTTGCTTCTCTTTTTGCACGCGCTCACTTTGCGCAATCTCAAGCACAGGCAAAGCAATATGGACCGGCTCCCGATCTACGACCCGCTTACGCTCTGTTTGAACAAACTCGGAGCGCTCCAATTCAACTACCTTGCCTGCTTTTCTATCTTGCCAGTCATGAAGTTTTAGCTTTATAAATTCATAACTAGCGATGGTTGCGGCGCCAAATTTCTCTGTAATCATAATCCATGACCAACCAGTAAATAGACTAAATCCGACTACAAAAATAACCAACAACAACATGCTAGAACCGGTATAACCAAACATGCTACGTAAAACGCTATCTACACTAGCCCCCAACATACCACCAGGCGCTAACGGCAATATAGCTGGAAGGTTAACCAAATGCCCAGCCTCCAAAGCACAAGAGGCTACTAACAATAGTGCAAAACCCATAAAATTTAACAATAGAAATGGTTTTTCACTACGATCCACCGCTTCTAATTTGAGGTAAACAAACCACATTGCGTAAAAGGCTAATACGGCCCACCACCAAGCTGAGAATCCAAATAGATACAACAGTAAATCAGAAAACCAAGCGCCAAAATTTCCGCCACTATTGTGGATAGCCGTGTTGGCAGCTGCCATATGTGACCAAGAGGGATCTTCCGCATGGTAAGTAAAGAGAATAATAGTGATATAAAGGCCAGCTAGCACCAAGCCTAGCCACCAAGCTTCTTTTACAAGCTTAGCAACGACAGCATTTGATTTATGAACTTCAGCTTCGCGACGAGCATTCACTGGTTTGGATTTTTTGAAAAACAAGATAGTAAAACCTTAGATTTTTGTGTTGGCTGAAATTATAGCAGTATCAAAGTCGCTGCGTAGCTAATACAATAGCAAACTAATTTCATTGGCACTTAAAGCACGTAAACACACTGCTAAAAACAGGGGTTTCTGCTAGAAACTTTTCATTTTAGATATTTTTAAAAGGTTAATCATGGTTACACGTCACGCTCATTTACTTATTCTAGGTTCAGGCCCTGCTGGTTATTCTGCTGCGGTTTACGCAGCACGTGCCAACCTAAAACCAGTACTCATTACTGGCATTGCCCAAGGGGGTCAGCTGATGACCACCACTGAAGTGGATAACTGGCCAGCGGATGCTGATGGTGTGCAAGGCCCAGAACTTATGGAACGCTTTAAAAAGCACGCAGAACGATTTAATACCGAAATGATTTTTGACCATATTCATACCACACACTTAAAAGAAAAACCGATACGCTTGGTTGGCGATAGCGGCGAATACACTTGCGATGCATTAATCATTGCCACTGGCGCTTCAGCACAATACTTAGGCTTAGCTTCAGAAGAAGAGTTTTCAGGCAGGGGTGTATCAGCCTGTGCCACTTGCGATGGTTTTTTCTATCGCAATGCAGAAGTGGCAGTAGTTGGTGGTGGCAACACTGCAGTAGAAGAAGCACTGTATTTAGCGAACATTGCTACTAAAGTAACCTTGGTACATCGACGTGATAAATTTAAAGCCGAAGCAATTTTGGTCGACAAGTTGATGGCGCGCGTGGCTGAAGGCAAGATTGTACTAGAAACTTTTTCTACCTTAGATGAAGTACTAGGCGACGACAGCGGCGTAACTGGCATGCGCATTAAAAATGTGAATGATGGCTCCACCAAAGACATTACCTTAAGAGGCGTATTTATTGCCATCGGACATAAACCCAATACTGACATCTTTGCAGGCCAGTTAGAAATGCAAGGCGGCTATATCGTCACGCAAATGGGTCGTGCCGGCAATGCCACTGCCACTAGCGTGCCTGGCGTATTTGCCGCAGGTGATGTACAAGACCATATCTACCGTCAGGCCGTTACAAGTGCCGGTACCGGTTGTATGGCAGCCTTAGATGCCGAGCGTTATTTAGATCTTTTAAAATAAATCTATCGTAGGCGCGGTATAAAGATGAAAAAGCTACGCGATTTTAAGCTTGCTCCCGCGCCAACACCCCCTGCACCGACTCCACTAGCGGAACCAAGCGCTACAGCCTTATTTACACAAGCAGTAAAAGATGTGCGACCGCTCGTTGCCGATGATCATGCTGTGTTAATCACAAAAAAACCTAAACCCATCCCGAAGAAATTTCTACAGCATGTGATCAGTAACAATCACGACATCTTATCGGATCACTTTATTCCAGCATATGAGTTGGAAGATGATGGCGATGTGCAGTACCTGCGCGCAGGTCACTCACCTGATATTTTAAAACGCTTACGTAAAGGTCATTGGCCAGTTCAGGCCGTGATTGATTTACATGGATTGGTAAGTGATGAGGCTAGGCAGTACGTGTCTACTTTCATCACGGATTGCAAACAAGCGGGTGTTCGCTGTGTCCGTATTGTCCATGGGAAAGGCTTAAGCTCACGCAATCAGGCACCAGTGCTGAAACAAAAATTGCGTGGCTGGCTCATGCAAAAAGAAGAGGTGCTCGCATACGTGCAGGCGCAACAAAAAGATGGCGGTGGTGGCGCTGTCGTAGTGCTAATTAAATCTTAAGTTTCACAGTCCCAAAGCACTCAAACTAAGGTGATCATCTGGACGGCGGCCTAAGGGCCAATGAAATTTTCGCTCAGCCTCGATAATGGCTAAATCATTAATGCTGGCATACCGCAACTCCATCAAACCATTCGTGTCAAATTGCCAGTTTTCATTACCATATGATCTAAACCACTGCCCATCCGCATCATGCCACTCGTAGGCAAATCGCACCGCAATACGGTTACCCTCAAAGGCCCAGAGTTCTTTAATCAGCCTGTAATCTAATTCTCGCGCCCATTTGCGCGTTAAAAATTCCACAATCTGTGCACGGCCACGCGGAAACTCGGCACGATTCCGCCATTGGCTATCTTCGGTATACACCATGGAAACCCGTTGTGGGTCACGGCTATTCCAACCATCTTCTGCCATCCGTACTTTTTGCGCAGCAGATTCACGGCTAAATGGCGGCAGTGGGGGGCGTTGATTAGACTGGGTGGTTGTCATTACTATCCTCCAAATACAGGCAGTTACTCGCCTAAAAAGCCGCCACTTTGACGTGCCCACAAGCTGGCATATAAACCACCAGCTTTGAGCAACTCTTTGTGACTGCCCTGCTCAATGATTTTACCTTGATCGAGCACAATTAATCTATCCATAGCGGCGATAGTCGATAAGCGATGTGCAATCGCTACGACGGTTTTACCCTGCATCAGATTATATAGGCTAGCCTGTATTACTTGCTCCACTTCAGAATCTAACGCACTGGTCGCTTCATCTAGTAGTAATATCGGGGCATCCTTAAGCATCACCCGTGCGATGGCAATACGCTGACGCTGACCTCCAGAAAGTTTTACGCCACGCTCACCGACATGGGCATCGTAGCCAGTGCGGCCTTTGGCATCTGCTAAGTTCATAATAAAATCATGCGCCTCGGCACGCTTAGCGGCATCAATCATCTCCGTGTCGGTTGCATGAGGGCGACCGTATAAGATATTGTCGCGTACCGAACGATGTAGTAGCGAAGTGTCTTGTGTCACCATGCCAATCTGGCTACGTAAACTATTTTGCGTGACTAGCTTCACATCTTGGCCGTCAACGAGTACCCGACCATGCTCAACATCATAAAAACGTAAAAGCAAATTTACTATAGTAGATTTACCTGCGCCTGAACGACCAACCAAACCAACTTTTTCGCCGGCATTAATCTTTAAATTCAACCCCTTTAATACCCTTTTATGTAACCCGTAAGAGAAGTCAACCTGGTCAAACTCCACCTTACCTGCCGTCACCTGAAGCGGTTTCGCATCTGTCATATCTGTAATTTGATGGGCAATGGATAAGGTGTTAACACCATCTTGCGCCGTGCCTATATGCTCATACAGGGATGTCAGCTCCCACATCACCCAGTGCGATATGCCATTTAAGCGCAGCGCCATAGCTGTCACTGCAGCCACGCCACCGACGGTTACCTGCCCTTTAGTCCATAAATATAAAGCTACGCCCGAGGTACTAATCACCAATAACATATTCAGAATATGAGTCACAAGTTCGACGCCTGACACGTAGCGCATTTGTGCATGCACGGTAATTAAAAATTCTTGCATCGCCGACTTAGCATAACCCGCTTCACGACCTGCGTGCGAGAATAGCTTCACTGTGCTGATATTAGTATAAGCGTCAGTAATGCGCCCAGTCATGAGTGAGCGTGCGTCAGCCTGATGCTGGGATACTTTGGCCAAGCGTGGCACAAAGTAACTTAAGCTGGCGATATAACTTACCACCCACACCAAGAACGGAAGCATCACTGTGCTATTAAAATGCCCCACCACGGCCACCATGGTCACGAAATAAATGGTCACGAACACCAAAATATCAGCCACAATAAACCATAAATCGCGCACTGCTAACGCGGTTTGCATTACCTTAGCCGCCACCCTGCCAGCAAACTCATCCTGATAAAAACTCATACTTTGGCTTAACATTAAGCGATGGAAATTCCAACGTAAACGCATAGGGAAATTGCCGGCTAAGATTTGGTGTTTGATTAGTGTTTGTATCGCCGTCAATATGGGGCTAAGCAACAACAAGCCTGCCAATAACAATAAATGCTGTTTTTCACTCACCCACAATAACTCGGGTGAAGTTTTGTTTAACCAATCAACCACCTTACCCATTACTGCAAATAATAAAGCCTCAAAGCCACCAAGCATCGCAGTAACAAGTGTCATCACCAGAATAAACCAACGCAAACCTAAGGTGCACGACCAGACAAACGGCCACAACGACTTTGGTGGTAGCGGGAGTTCATGTTCTGGAAAAGGATTTAATCGTTTTTCAAACCAAGCAAGCATAGGGCGCAACTTCGGAATTTAATCAGTTTTTAGAGTCAGTTCAGCCGAACGGCTAAACTAGATTTTTTGCAACATGCACACAGCCTCGGCCGCAATACCCTCTCCCCTACCGGTAAAACCTAGTTTTTCAGTGGTGGTAGCTTTTACATTAATGACATCAATGGTCACTAGGCAATCTTCGGCAATATTAGTGCGCATTTGAGTTGTATAAGGGATTAATTTCGGTAGTTCACAAATCACTGTGCTATCAATATTACTCACTACGTAACCTTTTGTATTGAGCAAACTCACCACATGACGCAACAATTCACGCGAATTAATTCCTTGATAACGCATATCGCTAGCGGGAAAGTGCTGTCCAATATCGCCGAGGGTGGCGGCGCCAAGTAAGGCGTCGCAAATGGCATGCAACAGCACATCGGCATCAGAATGGCCGAGCAAGCCTTTGTCAAAAGGGATTGTCACCCCACCGATGACGCAAGGTCGTCCCATCACAAGTTGGTGTACATCGTAACCATGACCGATTCTTAAATTTGCCATATCGTTATTCAACCGTATTCTTCAATTTAAAGTTAACTAAGATGTAATGTCTAATAAGGCCGAAAGTACCACCAAGTCTTGAGGATAAGTCACTTTCATATTGCGTAGTTCACCGCTGATAAGTTTTGGCATTAAACCTATGGCTTCAATAGCCTCCGCCTCATCAGTGGGCGTACCCTTAAATTCAGTTAATGCGCGCTTTAAGGTAGAAAACCTAAACATCTGCGGTGTTTGTGCTTGCCATAAGTCATCACGTGGCAGTGTCATCGCAACCCGCTGATTCACATCGGCACGCTTTAAAGTATCCGCAAGCGGCAATGCCAATAACCCACCTACAGCATCCTCCTGCAAGGCGTTCATCAGCTTATTAAGCAACGCATTACTTAAGCCCGGACGCGCTGCATCATGCACCAAAATCCAATCATCTGCCGCGATTTGCGTTTCAATTGCATTTAGGGTGTTTAGCACACTGGCGGCGCGAGTTGCACCACCACAGTAATGTATCTGCATTTTTTGACTTAGTTGATTATCCGCGGCACTCCAAAGCGTATCGTCCGGATTAAGCACCACATGAATCGTATCCACTTTAGTGCTCTGCGCAAAAACTTGAATCACATGATGAATTAAAGGCTTGCCTTTTAATTTCAAGTACTGCTTTGGTGCGTCCATTGCCATGCGACTACCGCTTCCCGCCGCGGGAATAATTACATGAAAACGTGCCATGCTAAAAAAGGAATGTTATTAAAGTCATGTCCAAATTTTAGCATAGCCTGATCGCCAGCCCATTAAGTTTAGAGGCTAATTCTGCAATAGCAATGGCAATTAGAATTTGAAAAGATGATCTCTGGTGGTTAGCACTCTTTGCGTGCTTATGATGCTGAAGTATTTGCTAGGGATAATACATTTATAGAAGCGCTAGGATTCCGCCAATATCAAGGTGCAACTAAACCTAGTTAATGGGAAGCATTAGCCTTTGTTAACAATGTACATTTAATTATTAATCAAAGGATCTGGTCAGCTAAAAATTCTAGTTAAAGCTTAAACAGCCAGGTTAGTCGTCGGTACCAGCGGCAATTTTATGGATGCTTAAATCGGCACCATCAAACTCTTCTTCTTGCCCCATACGTATACCAATCACGATCTTCAACACACCATAAACTATAGCGCCACCTACTAGCGCAACCGTCACACCTAAGGCCGTGCCAATGAGTTGCGATATCAGGCTAACACCGCCTAAACCGCCAAAAATTTTGCTTCCAAATATGCCTGCAGCAACACCACCCCAAGCACCACACAAACCATGCAATGGCCAAACACCCAAAACATCATCAATTTTTAAGCGATTTTGTGTTGCAGTAAAAGCCCAAACAAATAAACCGCCTGCAATGACCCCTGTGGCCAAAGCGCCTAATGGGTGCATCACATCAGAGCCGGCGCAGACAGCAACTAAACCAGCTAACGGGCCATTATGCACAAACCCCGGGTCATTTTTTCCCACCAGTAATGCCGCCAAAGTACCACCCACCAAGGCCATAAGCGAGTTCACTGCCACTAAGCCTGAAATACCTTGTGCGGATTGCGCAGACATCACATTAAAACCAAACCAACCAACAGTCAGTATCCATGCACCCAATGCTAAAAATGGAATGCTTGAAGGTGGATGTGCCTGAATACGGCCATCCTTGCTGTAGCGACCACTGCGGGCTCCTAATAAAAGCACTGCTGACAATGCGATCCAACCACCCATTGCATGCACCACGACAGAGCCAGCAAAATCATGAAATTTAAAACCATATAATCTCACTAACCAGTCTTGAAAACCCAAATGATCATTCCAAGCAATACCTTCAAAGAATGGATAAACAAAACCTACCAACATAAAAGTGGCAATCAGTTGCGGATTAAATTTAGCGCGCTCGGCAATACCGCCAGAGATAATGGCAGGAATAGCCGCGGCAAAGGTTAGTAAGAAGAAGAACTTCACTAAGCCAAAACCATTTTTAGCGGCTAATACATCGGCACCACTAAAGAAATTAACGCCATAAGCGATGCTATAACCAATAAAAAAATAAGCAATGGTTGATACTGAAAAATCCACCATGATTTTTACTAAAGCATTTACTTGGTTTTTTTTGCGTACTGTACCCAACTCCAAAAATGCAAAACCGGCGTGCATAGCCAGCACCATAATGGCGCCTAATAATACAAATAGCACATCGTTTGCTGGGTTCGTAGATTCCATTCTAGTATCACTTTAAAATTTTTAACGCGTAATTATAAGCAATTAACGCGCCAACTATTAACTTACTGTTTTATATAGACTTCAGTTGAAAGGATACCTAACAGCCGCACCACATTGGTGCTATTCAAAGTGCGCCGCACTAAAAATGGGCTTAATACCATCGTATAATCACGGCTTGATCGTCTGATCCCACCTAAATTAAGTGACTAGTGACAAACGGATACCTATGATTGGTTTTCGCTTACAATCACAAAGTCGCGTTTTGCATTTACGCCAACTCAAGGAAAGCAATGGAACTTTCACTAATCGCCATATTGATTGCATTGGCTTGGTTTTGGCTAGACAGCATGACCAAACGCGAACGTGCCATATTATTAGGCGCTGAGCTTGCTGCACGTTTTAACTTGCAATTGCTCGATGAAACCGTGGCTTGCACTAGATTGTGGTTGGGACGAAATCGACGTGGGCATGTGCAATTTTTACGTACCTATGAATTTGATATCAGCGCCAATGGTGCTGATCGGCTGCATTGCCATTTAATGCTTCTGGGCAATCAACTTGGATCCTGGCATATTCCGCCTTATTGACAATATTGCTTATTGCCTACTGCCGGAACTAACAAGGCTAGAATTCGTACTCTACCTGCAATCTAAGTGTGTGATTAGGAGCGACCTGACTGCTAGCAAACAATAATGCTGCGTTGTATTTAATCGCTTGTTTTGGCGCGAGTTTTACTTTGCCGAACACTGCTGGTCCAAATCGATGATTTTGGGTACTGGCGCTACTCCAGTCGTTCCATGCTCCCGTTTCACCCATTCCCTGCATGCCTAACTCAAACTCAGGCTTAAAGCGGTATTTGGCTTGCCATTGATATCCAAACTCAGTGTTTTGCGGTTCGTTTGTTTCATTTCGGCCAAATTTGCGCTCGAATAGCAAGTTACCATTTAGTTGTAGTCGACCAAATTCAGTTTGGAATAAAGGACCAAACTTAAACTCATACGGTGCTTTATTGTTATTAATGGGCACTTCTATTTCAGTAATTAGACCAATATCAACAGGGTATTTACCCGTTTCGGTGAGCTGAAATTTGTTCTCCCACTCAGCAATTGACAGGCCATCACTACCTGATTTTTCTCGTTTAAGATACACCTCAGTAAACCAGTATTCAGTAGCGCCATAACCAAAACCTATTGAGTTTACTGTGGTGCGCGTGCCATCAACCTGCTTGGCAGTGCCTGACTTAAAGTCTATTTCTTTTTCGCCCCGTTCAACCATCGGGGTATAAACATAATCTGCAGGTCCTGCAAGCACACTCCCCACATAAAAACTGCCTAACACCAAGATCAACTGCTTTAATTTCATACTAAATAATTCCTGTCATTTAAATTGTTTTTTGCGGTTTTGCCGCCCATTGCATGCCCAAGCTAATCAAAGCAATTACAGTTATATAAAAAACAACTTGCATACCAGCTGGACTGGCATCGTATCCAATAAGGCTATGTAACAACATGCCCAATACGCTGTGCTCTGACAATTGTGCCGAAGTATTCCAAAGAGGTGATGCTAGACTTGGAAGTAGATCGGCTTGAATTAAAAAGTGTGCTGCAGTTGAAGCCATACCTGCCGCCAGCAACATGACTAGCACCCCAGTAGCTACAAAGAACCAGCGCATAGGAATGCGCAAGAGTCCCGCATAAAGTGTGTACCCTGCCGCAATCCCAGCCAATGTGCCGAGCAATCCACCAAACAGCATGCCATTTGCGCCACTAACTGCGGAAGCACTGATACCATAAAGAAATAATACGGTTTCAGAGCCTTCACGCAATACGGCTAGACCGACTACCACAAGCAGGATTGAACATTCACTGCGCCCCTCACGTATGCTGGCGCCTACATTGCGCGCATGGCTAGCCAGTTGTGCCCCGTGCGAGGCCATCCATACATTATGCCAAGCTAGCATCAGCACCGCGATACCCAGTACGCCTGCATTAAATAACTCTTGCCCTATTCCACTGGCCAGCGAAGCAATTAGAGCTGTTGAAGCGGCAACCAAACCAGATCCTAGCAACCCTAGAATGACACCTGCCGTCAGCCATAACTTTCGACCACGTACATCACGTGTTGCAGCGCTCACTATGCCAATAATAATTGCGGCTTCTAGCACTTCACGAAAAACAATAATTGCGGTAGAAAACATGTTTGAGCCTTAGCGAATGGATTGTTATTTAGCGACGATGACGCCTTGAGCCGTTGCCTCGTTAAATTCACCATAGAACGGGTAGCGTCCAACTGTAAGTGGTCCAATATAAATGCTGACGCTTCCATTAGCGGTAATTAATTTTTCACGATTAAGGCTATGGCTTTCAAACTCTTCTGGGCTAGCATCGCGATTTTCAATCACTATCTTGATTTTCTTGCCTGAAGGAACACTTAATTCGGCTGGCTGAAACTGGTGGTCTTTGATTACCAATACATAGTCGTACTCAACCGCCAAAACAGTTAAAGGAAGCAACAGCGCAAGAAGTAGTAATTTTTTCATTGTTAAATTCTATGTTTGATTTATACGTAATGATAATCGTTCTTATTTAGAATTACAATAAGATTTTTATAGAACACTAATCTAAATGTTAAAATGCCGTTATGAAAAATAATTTAGACACATTGCAGCGTTTTGTATTTGAAAACAGCGCTGTGCGCGGTAACCTCGTTAATCTGACACAAACCCTCAACCTAGCGCTTAATCAACAACAGTTACCCAAGGGTCTACGTAAAGCTTTAGGTGAATTGATGGCAGCTAGCGCTCTGCTCGCCGCAACATTAAAAATGAATGGCGCCTTGGTTATGCAAATTCAAAGCACAGGTACATTAAAGCTACTTGTAGTCGAATGCACAACGATTACTGGTGAGGCGCTTAAAATGCGCGCAACCGCTAAGTGGAGCGAAGACATCACTGATGAGCAAGATCTATTTGAATTGGTTGAGCACGCGCAGTTTATGATTACGCTTGACCCTAAAGAAAGCGGTCAGGCTTACCAGGGCATCGTGCCGCTTGAAGGCAGCAGCATTAGTGCCGCATTAGAAAACTACATGTTGCGCTCAGAACAAATCGATACGCGCATTTTCTTAAGCTGTGATGGCGATTCTGCAGCAGGTATGCTGATTCAAAAGCTACCAGAAACCATGAATCAACTCACCTTAGATCGAGATGAAGATACTTGGGCAAGGGTTGGCCATTTAGCTAGCACCATCACCGATGATGAGTTACTGCATTTACCGACAGAAACTTTACTTACTAGGCTATTTCATCAAGAAGATGTACGCCTATTTGAACCGACTGCCACAGAATTTTTCTGTAGTTGTAGCCGTGATAGCGTATCTAATATGCTACGTATGTTAGGCGATGAAGAAATTCTGGGCATTATTGAAGAACGTGGCAACATTGAAGTGAACTGTGATTTTTGCAACGCGCTTTACACCTTTGACAAGGTGGATGCGGCGCAGTTATTAGTCAGTGAAGCGGCGGTAGTGACCCCTAGTGCTAAAATACACTAGCGACCGATTAATGCGTCGTGGTTTGGCGCATGCGTTCAAATAAACATACAGCTGTTGCCGCTCCTGCATTAAGTGATTCAACAGTACCTAACTTCGTTTTAGCCATCGGAATCGTAATATTCTTACTGCACGCAGCAATTGTTAACTGGCGCAGACCGCCGCCCTCATTACCAATCACAAACGCCGTAGGCTGAGTCAAATCCTGATCAAAAACAGACTCTCCATCCATCGTAGTAGCATAGCTATTGCCACTAAATTGCTGTAATTCCAACATTAAATCAGCACGTTCCACCATCGGTAGCAAAAACTGTGCGCCCTGCCCACCACGCAAAGCTTTGGGCGACCATGCATCAGTGCAACTAGTACTCATATAGACAACTTGCACTCCAGCAGCAGCAGCGGTTCGCAACATGCTGCCCAAATTACCTGGGTCTTGAATACCTTCAAGCATTAATGCAAATTGGGGGGCTTCCACACTAGGCAATTGTGGAATCTTCGCTAAAGCTAAAATGCCGGTCGCACTTACCACAGGGGTTAGTTCGGAAAACATCAACGTAGGCAGCATTATTGTAGGCACATCAACTAAAGCTTGGATTAAACCAGTAGCCTCCACACTGCTCTGCCCTTCAGGAATAATCACTAGCTCTGGCTCACCAAAGGCATCAATATAAGCCTCAATTAAGTGCACACCATCCAACAAGGTTTTACCTTCAGCACGACGTTCGCGTGCATTATCGGCTAAACGTTTAAGCTGTTTAAAAACTGGGTTGTCGCGTGAAACTATGTGTTTAAAAGCCATATCAAGCATCAATTACAATTTAAGACAGTCATTTTAACCGAAAGCACACGCACAGAACGCAAGGTTTTCACCGCAAACGCTATAATGCGCACATGGCTAAAAAATTACCCCTAGAACGTATCCTCCACAACCAAGGTTTTGGTGCCCGTAAATTGTGCCGCATGATGGTGTGGGATGATGAAATCACAGTCAATGGCGAACCTTGCGACGACCCCAATACTGAATTTGATTTAGACAATTTAAGCTTCACCGTGAGTGGAGAAGAATGGACTTATCGTGAAAAGTCTTACCTCATGCTCCATAAGCCTAGTAATTACGAGTGCTCACACAAAACCCAACATCACCCCACCATTTATAGCCTATTGCCTCACCCTCTAGTAGTTAGGGATGTCCAGTGTATTGGTCGACTAGATGAAGATACCACTGGTTTAATTTTAATCTCTGACGATGGTCAATTTATCCATCGCATGAGCTCCCCTAAACACAAGGTGCCTAAG
Source organism: uncultured Pseudomonadota bacterium (assembly GCA_903838125.1). GTDB lineage: Bacteria > Pseudomonadota > Gammaproteobacteria > Burkholderiales > Methylophilaceae > Methylotenera. The sequence goes on from CAILXF010000059.1 coordinate 17,496, forward strand.
GTTTATGCCGTGACTTGCAAACACCCAGTAGATGACGCGCAAATTGCGCATATTTTAAAAGGCGTGCAACTCATTGATGAAGATGCGCCGATTGCCGCCCTTGCCTGCACTAGAATTAATGCCCATGAAATTCACATGACACTCTCTGAAGGCAAGTACCATCAGGTCAAGCGGATGGTGGCGGCTATTAGCAATCGCGTTGAAACGTTAAAGCGCATACAAATCGGCAAGCTTAAATTACCAGAAGATTTAGCCGTGGGGGAGTGGCGCTGGCTTACCGCTGAAGATATGGCAAATCTAGGGGCTTGAACTTTAACAGATTCGAAAGTTCTTACTCGTTAGAAATATTAGATGGAGTTGCAATGCGCTTTACATTCTTACTACTGTTAATGCCCCTGCTCACCTCTTGCCTAGGCGTCCCCGATAAAGTCTCCGTAGTGGCGAGTGTTGATGCCAGCCAATACCTAGGCACATGGTATGAAATTGCGCGGCTAGATCACTCATTTGAACGCGATTTAGACAATGTCACAGCCACTTATAGCCTGCGCGATGATGGTGGCATTAAGGTCATTAACAAAGGCCTTAATACCAAGAGCAATCAATGGAAAGAAGCGGAAGGTAAAGCCTACTTTATCGACCCCGCTAATGCTGATAAAACCAACACTGGCCACCTAAAAGTTTCATTCTTTGGACCCTTTTATGGGGCTTACAATATTATTGAGTTAGACAAGCCTTACTATAACTACGTGATGCTATGTGGCCCAGATAAATCCTATTTTTGGATATTGGCGCGCACACCGCAATTAGCCTACCCAATCAAGCAGCAACTGATCACCAAAGCGAAAGAACTTGGCTTTGCCACTGACAAACTTATTTATGTCAATCAAACACCAGTTGTAGTTGATTATGAAGCTGGTCGCCATGTGAGGCATTGAAAACGATCTGTCAGTCATGGCCTCAGGGTAAAGGTTAATATCCTCAGCAAGTTCTAGGAAAACTTACGGCGACCCTCTTGCGCACGCCGTGGACGTACCGTACGCTCTAAAGCCTCACCACGCACCGTCGTAATTGGCTTATTAGAAAGCGGCTGCCAAGCCGGTATCAGACACTGCTTACTACTTCCAATAAGGTCATCCCTACCCATTTTCTTTAAGGCTTCACGCAATATGGGCCAGTTATTAGGATCGTGGTAACGGATAAACGCCTTATGTAATTTACGCACATTACCAGCTTTAGGAATGGAAACCTCTTCTGAATCTGCCGTGACTTTACGTAACGGGTTTTTACCAGAATGATACATAGCAGTTGCCATCGCCATTGGCGTAGGCGTAAAGGTTTGTACTTGATCTAGCTTAAAGTCATACTTCTTGAGCCATAGGGCCAAATTCAACATATCGTTATCGGTCGTACCTGGATGGGCGGCAATAAAGTACGGAATCAAATACTGCTTTTTGCCAGCCTCGGCACTGAATTTTTCAAACATAAGCTTGAATTCATCATAAGCATCCATCCCAGGCTTCATCATTTTACTCAGCACATTTTCTTCGCTGTGCTCAGGTGCAATTTTTAAATATCCACCCACATGATGTTGCACCAACTCTTTGACATACTCTGGAGACTTTACGGCTAGGTCATAACGTACACCGCTGCCGATTAAAATTTTCTTAACGCCTTTAATCGCGCGTGCTTTGCGATACAACTGAATCAGAGCGCTATGGTCCGTATTCAAGTTTTCGCATACTTCAGGGTAAACGCAACTCATTTTACGACATGAGTTTTCTATCTTTTCGCTCTTGCAAGCAATCCGGTACATATTGGCAGTTGGGCCACCTAAATCAGAGATCACACCCGTAAAACCTTCAACCTTATCGCGGATTTCTTCAACTTCTTTTAAGATACTAGCTTCACTGCGACTTTGAATAATACGGCCTTCATGCTCAGTAATGCTGCAGAACGTGCAGCCACCAAAACAGCCACGCATAATATTGACGCTGAAACGAATCATTTCCCAAGCAGGGATTTTTGCATCACCATACACCGGATGCGGCTTACGCGCATAAGGCATATCGTATACATAATCCATTTCTTTCATGGTAAGCGGAATCGGCGGTGGATTTAGCCAAACTTCACGATCGCCATGCTTTTGCACCAGTGCGCGAGCGTTACCTGGGTTCGCTTCCAAATGCAATACACGTGAAGCGTGCGCATATAACACTGGGTCTTGTGAAACCTCTTCATAAGAAGGCAATCGAACTACTTGACGCGCACGATCGGCTTTAGGTTTACGTACGACCTCAATCGCTTTTGTGCCTTCTGGCAATACTGATTTTGGTTTATTGTCGTCAGTGGCACAACTTGCGTCAGCCTTACCCATTTTCATTTCATACGGATCGATAGCTTTATCAACCACACCAGGCCGATCTAGATTGGTACTGGCAATTTCACTCCAGCCCTCTGGAATTTTTTTACGTAAAAAAGCTGTGCCGCGAATATCCTGCATATCTGCTACTTTTTCACCTTTAGCGATACGATGGCTAAGTTCCACCAAGGCACGCTCGGCATTGCCGTAGAGTAGAATGTCGGCTTTAGAATCTACCAAAATGCTGCGACGTACTTTATCGCTCCAATAGTCATAATGGGCAATACGGCGCAGACTGGCTTCAATGCTTCCGATAATCAGTGGCACATCGGGATAGGCCTCACGGCAACGCTGGCTATAGACCAAAACGGCGCGATCTGGGCGCTTATTCGGTGCAGCATCTGGCGTGTATGCATCATCACTACGAATCTTACGATCAGCGGTATAGCGATTGACCATACTATCCATATTGCCAGCGGTAACGCCAAAATACAGATTAGGTTTTCCTAAGATTTTAAATGCGCTCGCATTTTGCCAGTCAGGTTGCGCAATAATGCCTACACGAAAACCCTGAGCTTCCAACAAGCGACCAACTAAAGCGATGCCAAAACTAGGATGATCTATATAACAATCACCACTCACTAGGATAATGTCACAGCTATCCCAACCCAGCGCGTCCATCTCGGCACGGCTCATTGGTAGCATCGGCGCAGCCCCAAACCGTTTCGCCCAATACGGGCGATAGGTATGAATAGGCTTGGCTAACATGGTGGTGTATTGTTCCAAAATATCTGCTATAAACTTTAAAGTGCGCGCATTTTACGCGCTAATTAACTGATTAAGAAGCTTTTTTTTTAAAAATACGTAAGTTTTAAACCTTAAATAAAATAGGTTTTAAAGTAAATCTATGCCGAATTGTTTTAATAGCGTGGCATAACTCGCAAACAACAACACCGTAAACACTACACAAGCAACTAAGCTAAGCGCAAAGCCCCACCTTGGCAGTAAATATGGAAACAACAAAAACATTGGCAAAGTCGGCAGCACATACCAAAATGTGTAGTATGCATGATTAGAAATTTTGCTAATTGGCTGACGTTCAACATAGAGCCAAATCAAAGTCAACAGAGTTACTAAGGGTAAGGCACTGATTAGCCCACCGAGCTTATCACTGCGTTTGGCAAGCTCAGAAACCAATACAACAACACCTGCAGTAATCATATATTTCATGATGAGATACGTCATATTTAATCCATTCATGTTAACAAGTTGAATGTCCGCAAGGCATGCACTAACCAAGCGCCATGTAAAACTGTATATCCATACCCAGTGACAACACACCCAACTGAAACGCTTCAATTTTAGGCTGGCATTGTCGTTGATTGTTCAATAGTATTACGTCTCATGAGCAATGCCTACTATCAATTAGCCAACGGTCGCGTTGCTAGCCTAGACGATGATTGCGATTTTCCACCGCTATCTGATGCACTAACAGAACCTAATGGCTTGCTCGCCATAGGCGCCGATTTAACTTTGCCACGACTACTATCCGCTTACAAACAGGGCATATTCCCTTGGTTTAGTGAGGGAGAGCCTATTTTATGGTGGAGCCCAGACCCTCGGATGGTGCTATATCCATCAAACCTCAATATATCAAAATCTCTACGAAAAACGATACAGCAAGCAAAGTTTGATATCCGATTTAATACGGCATTTCGTCAAGTGATAAGCGCCTGTAGCGCTAGTACTCGGAACAATCAAGATGGCACATGGATTAACGACGATATTATTAATGCATATTGTGAGATGCATGACGCTGGTTATGCAATATCAGCTGAGGCTTGGCAAGAAGGCAAACTTGTAGGCGGATGCTACGGCGTAAAAATTGGCAACATGTTTTATGGGGAAAGTATGTTTCATGTGGTTGCTGACGCGTCGAAAGTAGCTTTCGTTAGTTTGGTACAAAAGTTACAAACTGAGAGCGTAGGTCTAATCGATTGTCAAATGCATACCAAACACCTAGCAAGTTTAGGTGCGACTGAGATTCACCGCGATGATTTCATCCGTCAATTATCATTTCTGATAAAAACCGATTAAATACATTTCGTTTATAATTTCCCAATGACCTTAGCCAGCGAATCTTCTTTACAAAAACTGCAGTTTTATGTCACCACGGCTTATGCCTGTGGATATTTACCCAATAAACTGGCACAGAGTTTGGTCGCAATCCCACAGGATTTAGTTAATACTAATGTATATAACAACTTGATACAGCAAGGGTTTAGACGTAGTGGTATGTTTGTTTATAGACCGCATTGCGAAACCTGCAATGCCTGTATTTCGGTACGAGTTATTTTGGAAGAATTTGTATCTAGCCGTAGTCAAAAGCGAGCGTACAAGCAACACAAAAACCTAACAGCAAACGTCATGCCAGTAACCTTCAGACCTGAACATTATGATCTTTATGCTAAGTACCAACTGGCGCGCCATGCAGACGACATCATTAAGGCTGAGTCTAAAACAGAGGTGGATGAAGTTGAGCAATACCGCACCTTTTTATGTCAAAGCAATGTAGAGTCAGTCATGGTCGAGTTTAGGCAAAATCAACAACTGAAAATGGTGAGCGTCATTGATATTGTGCGTGATGGCATTTCTGCAGTTTATACTTTTTACGATACCGATGACCATAAAGCCAGCTTGGGCACATACAATGTTTTATGGCAAATTGAGTGGGCAAGAAGCCTACAACTACCGTTTTTATACCTAGGCTACTGGATTGAACATAGTCAAAAAATGGCTTACAAAGAGAAGTTCCAGCCCTTACAAAAACTGCTTGATGGCGAGTGGTTGCCATTAATGCCTGCGCAGTCCCAATAAAAATACAATCCTACACCATTAGCCAATTCCAACAATGTTACAATCTGCCCTATTAAAATAAGAATAAATCTACTTTGAAAAAACTGGTGATTTTTGGTGTGGGCCTGATTGGGGGCTCGGTGGCATTAGCTTTAAAAAAAGCTAATCATGCCGCGCCACATATTGTGGGCGTGGGGCGTGGTAGCGCTAGTCTGCAAACCGCCTTAGAACTAGGCGTGATAGACCAGATCAGCAATAATATTGCGGAGGCAATTCAAAATGCCGACATAATATTAATTGCTACGCCAGTAGCACAAACACCAGACATACTGCGCGCGATTAAACCCTACTTATCAAAGCACACAGTGGTTACCGATGCCGGCAGCACCAAGTCTGATGTATTGGATTATGCCAATGAAATATTGGGAGACCTGAGTCCACAGTTTGTAGGTGGCCACCCGATTGCCGGTGCCGAAAAAAGCGGCGTTAGCGCAGCAAGCAACGAGTTATTTCTTCATAAAAATGTAGTGCTCACTCCAACGGCTAGTACGCAACAGCAAGCCATAGATCGCGTGGAAGAACTGTGGAAAAGCTGTGGTGCCACGGTCAGCCTGATGAGCGCGCCCAGTCATGACAGCATCTTTGCTGCTGTCAGCCATTTGCCGCATTTACTGGCATTTGCTTTGGTGAATGATATTGCTTCAAGACCCAACGCAGATCAACTATTTAGCTTTGCTGCCAGTGGCTTTAGGGACTTTACCCGCATTGCCGGCAGCAACCCTGAAATGTGGCGGGATATCAGTTTAGCAAATAAAAATGCATTGTTAAGTGAACTGAACGCCTACCAAGCAGAGATCGGCAACTTAAAAAATCTGCTTGAAAATGAAGATAGCGAAGGCTTACAAGCTTTGTTTGAGCGCGCAAGCTTTGCCCGTAATGCTTGGGCTAAGTCCAATCAAAAAAAATAGGTTTAACATGAGTACTCTAGAAACACTTCGCCTAGCACCGGCCAACCATGCTAAAGGCCATATCACCCTACCAGGCTCTAAAAGCATTTCCAACCGGACACTCTTACTGGCAGCGCTAGCAACTGGCATCACAGAAATTCGCGACTTACTAGCCTCTGATGACACCAGTCGTATGCTGGAAGCCTTGCAAACATTAGGAGTTAAACTGGATAACTTTGCCGAAAATGCCTGGCGAGTGACTGGCTGTGGCGGTAATTTTAGTGTGAAACAGGCTGACTTTTTTCTCGGCAATGCTGGCACCGCTTTTAGACCACTTACGGCAGCATTAGCTCTATCCAGCGGTCACTACACACTCTCTGGCGTTCCGCGTATGCATGAGCGTCCGATTGCAGACTTGGTCGATGCCTTAGTGCAGGTCGGCGCAAACATTCAATATATTCAAAACACAGGCTTCCCCCCGCTAAAAATAGCACCAGCGCAGTTGGATTTAAGTAACACCATCAAAATTCGTGGTGATGTATCCAGTCAGTTTTTAACAGCGCTTTTAATGGCCTTGCCACTGACCCAACAACAAGCCACGATAGAAGTAGTAGGTGAACTAATTTCTAAACCCTATATAGCCATTACACTAAATTTAATGGCAAAATTTGGCGTACCAGTGCAACGCGATGGGTGGCAGCGCTTTACCATTGCCGCCAATAGCAAGTACGTTAGCCCACAGCAAATATTTGTTGAAGGTGATGCTTCTAGCGCCTCTTACTTTCTGGCTGCAGGTGCAATTGCAGGAGATGTTCGTGTAGACGGCATCGGTAAAGATAGCATTCAAGGTGACGTTCGCTTTGCAGAAGCTATTGCCATGATGGGCGCGCATATCACCTATGCAGAGAATTCAATTAGCGCAGGTAAGGCATTAAAACTGAAAGCCATTGACTTAGATTGCAACCATATTCCTGATGCTGCCATGACCTTAGCTGTCATGGCCTTATTTGCTGACGGCACAACAACGCTTCGCAATATTGCTAGCTGGCGTGTAAAAGAAACCGACCGCATTGCCGCGATGGCGACCGAGCTGAGAAAAGTAGGAGCTACTGTAGAAGAAGGTGCTGACTTCATTAAGGTCACTCCACCTGCTCAACTGATTCCGAATGCCAGTATTGATACTTATGACGACCACCGGATGGCGATGTGCTTTTCACTGGTGTCGCTAGGCAATGTGCCCATCACAATCAATGACCCTAAGTGCGTGAGTAAAACTTTCCCAGACTATTTTTTACGCTTATCTGAGATTGTGCAGTCATGATTGCTAAGGCTATTCCTGTGATTGCCATTGACGGGCCTTCGGCGTCTGGAAAAGGCACAGTGGCGCAACTGGTTGCAACTGAACTTGGTTTTCATTATTTAGATTCAGGGGCGTTATATCGAATAGTGGCCTTGGCTACCCAGCAAAATAACATTTCATGGGATAACGCATCTGAAGTTTCGGCCTGCGCCAAATACCTACAAATTCAATTTAGTGGCGATCAGGTTTACCTTAATAATACCAATGTTTCTGATGCTATTCGTAGCGAGCAGATGGGTAAAGGTGCTTCTGAAGTGGCCGTGCATGCTCCACTTCGGGCCGTACTGCTCAATTTACAACATAGCTTTCGCCAGGCGCCTGGCCTAGTAACCGATGGACGAGATATGGGTAGCGTAGTGTTTCCTGATGCACCATTAAAGATATTTCTTACCGCTAGCACCGAAGTGCGCGCCCAACGACGCTACCAACAACTACTGGGGAAAAATCAGATAGCCAATTACGCCGATATCCTGTTAGATTTACAACAGAGAGATGCTCGTGATCAAGGTCGTGCCGCCGCACCTTTAATGATGCCGACAGACGCCCTACTATTAGAGACGGATAATTTAACAATTCCCGCTGCTGTAGACTTCATTTTAGAAAAATATTGGCATAAAATGAACAAATAGTCTTTTATTTTTCAATGTTTTAGTTATAATTCATCCCTTAGTTTTTTTACACACTTTTTATCGCCTGCACATCTCAAAGATCTGCAGTTTTTTTAATCAACCCACTGCTAGGTGGGATTATTTTTTAGGTAATTTTAATTAATGGCTTCTACTTCTAAATCTACTGTTTCATCCATGGAATCTTTTGCTGCGCTTTTTGAAGAAAGCTTAGCTCGCCAAGAAATGCGTTCTGGCGAAGTGATCACTGCTGAAGTGATTTCTGTTGACCAAGATCACGTGATTGTTAATGCAGGTCTTAAATCTGAAAGCGTTATTAACGCTTCTGAGTTTCACAATGCGCAAGGCGAACTTGAAGTTAAAGTTGGCGACTTTGTAAAAGTAGCGATTGAAAAACTAGAAGATGGTTTCGGTTCAACTGTACTTTCACGCGAAAAAGCGAAACGCATGGAAACATGGTTAGATCTTGAAGATGCGATGAACGAAGGCCGTATCATTAAAGGTTTTGTTAGCGGTAAAGTTAAAGGCGGTTTACGCGTTTCTGTAAACGGCATCATGGCTTTCTTGCCAGGTTCGTTGGTAGATGTGCGTCCAGTAAAAGACACCACCCCATTTGAAAACAAAGAATGTGACTTAAAAGTAATCAAACTTGATCGCAAACGTAACAATATCGTGGTTTCACGCCGTGCTGTAATGGAAGTTAGCATGGGTGCTGATCGTGAAGCGTTAATGGGTACTTTAACTGAAGGTGCTGTAGTTAAAGGCATCGTTAAAAACATTACTGATTATGGCGCATTCGTTGATCTAGGCGGCATTGATGGTTTACTACATATTACAGATTTAGCTTGGCGTCGTGTTAAGCACCCATCTGAAGTGTTGACAGTAGGCGAAGAAGTTGAAGCTAAGATCTTGAAATTCGATCAAGAGAAAAACCGCGTTTCACTTGGTATCAAACAATTAGGCGATGACCCATGGGTTGCTTTAACTCGCCGCTACCCTGTAAGCACACGCTTATTCGGTAAAGTGTCAAACTTAACTGACTATGGCGCCTTCGTTGAAATCGAGCCAGGTATTGAAGGTTTAGTTCACGTTTCAGAAATGGATTGGACTAACAAAAACATTCACCCGGGCAAAATTGCGCAATTAGGTGATGAAGTAGAAGTGATGATTCTGGAAATTGATGAAGCGCGTCGTCGTTTATCATTAGGTATGAAACAGTGCCAAGCTAATCCTTGGGATGAATTCTCTGCAACACATCACAAAGGTGATATCGTTTCAGGACAAATCAAATCAATTACTGACTTCGGCGTATTCATTGGTTTGCCAGGCGGTATTGATGGTTTAGTACATCTATCAGATTTATCATGGTCACAAACTGGCGAAGAAGCAATCCGCAACTTCAAAAAAGGTGATGAACTACAAGCTGTTATCTTAGCGATTGATGTTGAAAAAGAGCGTATTTCACTAGGCGTGAAACAACTTTCTGCTGATCCATCAGGTGCTACGAGTTCAACTGAAGAGAAATCTGAAGCTAAACCTAAAGCTAAATCTGCTAAAACTAAAGATGTTGCACCACAAGTGTCTAGCGATGGCGCTACTGCTGGTACAACCAACCTTGGTGCGTTATTAAAAGCTAAACTAGACAGCAAGAAATAAGCTCATTTAGTTATCAAGATAAAGGCACACAAGCATGACTAAATCAGAGCTAATCACCCTACTTGCTGAACGTTTTCCGCAATTAGTGGTGAAAGATGCCGAACTATCAGTAAAAGCAATCTTAGATGCAATGTCCGATAACCTTGCCACTGGTGAGCGCATTGAAATTCGCGGCTTTGGTAGCTTTAGCTTGAATTACCGTCCACCACGTTTAGGGCGTAATCCTAAAACCGGCAGTAAAGTACAGGTTCCAGAAAAGCACGTACCGCACTTTAAAGCAGGTAAAGAGTTACGTGAGCGTGTAGATCTAGGCTAAGTTGCTAGTTCGAGGTAAAGCGGCTAAGACACTTTGCTTTGATGTTCTACCTAAAAACGGCAGCCACAAGCTGCCGTTTTTTTTATTACTGTATTTTTTGAAGGTATAATTGCATCACCATGCACAAAAAGCTTCGAGCAATAGATGCTAAGTGCTGCTTATTCATAATTATTATAAAAAAAGTGAAGCTCAATGGAATTTGAATTTTGGTGGTTATTAGCACTGCCTCTATTTTTCAGCCTAGGCTGGCTCGCCGCTCGGGTAGATTTAAAGCAACTATTAGCAGAGTCTACAGCTCTGCCTGCAGCCTATTTTAAAGGCTTGAACTTTCTAATCACTAATCAGCACGACAAAGCCATCGAAGCCTTTAGTGAAGCGGTGCAAGCAAATACCGATTCGCTCGAATTACACTTTGCCTTAGGCAGTTTATTTAGACGACGCGGTGAAGTGGACCGCGCAATCCATTTACATTTAAATCTACTAGAAAAAAAAGAGTTAGAGCCTCAACAGCGCATAGCTGTAAGCGCAGAGCTTGCTCAGGATTATCTCAAAGCAGGCCTACTTGACCGCGCTGAAGAACTATTTGAATCACTAGATGATGATAGATATCGGCAACCGGCATTACGTGCATTACTGGAAATCTATGTACGTGAACGCGAATGGGAGCGCGCAGTTAAAGCAGCTACAGAATTAGAAAGACTTTCTGGCGTGCCTTTTCGCATTGAAATTGCGCATTATTACTGCGAAATGGCCGTTAAATCACAACTTGCTAATGACACACACAGCGCTCGATTTGAACTTGAACAAGCGCTTAACGCCAATAAAAACTGTGTGCGTGCCAATGTGCTCCTAGGTGACCTTGAGGCAGAAGCTAACGCCCATAGTGCGGCTATTTCTGCTTGGAAGCGCATAGAATTTCAGAAGCCTGAGTACCTGGGATTAATAGCACCTAAATTACTTAATAGCTACCGTGCGCTCAATCAAACCCATATTGGGTTAGCCCTATTACAGACTTACTTACAAACCTATCAATTATCTTCGTTACTTAATGTGTTGTTTGAAGCCACTTTGGCCGAAGAAGGCGCAGAAAGCGCTGCCAAACTTGCACGTAATGAATTAATTAAAAAACCTAGCTTAAATACGTTAGATCAATTGCTGCAAGCACGCGCTATTGTAGAAGTCAGTCACGAACAGGATACACAACTGATGCAACAGGCTGTGCGCCACGCCATCGGCAATCGTACCGCTTATTATTGTGAGCATTGCGGCTTTAAAGCCAAATATCATCATTGGCAATGCCCTGCCTGCAACGCGTGGGAAGCATTACCCGCTGAACCCACAACCATCTAATAGCTTAAACACGAATCTATCACATGACCAATCTATTGCATGACCCTAAAATTATTGTAGCCCTTGACTATGCTGACGCTGCCAGCGCCTTAAAACTTGTCAATCAATTAGATCCAGCGTTATGCCGGCTTAAAGTAGGTAAAGAATTATTTACCGCGGTTGGCCCGCAATTTATTGAGCAATTATCGCGCGCCAATTTTGGCGTGTTTCTTGACCTTAAATTTCACGATATTCCCAACACGGTCGCCAAGGCTTGTAGCGCTGCCAGCAACCTTGGCGTATGGATGCTTAATGTCCATGCAAGTGGTGGATTAGAAATGATGGAGGCTGCACGCACAGCCGTTAATGCCAGTAGCACCAAACCGCTATTAATTGCAGTAACAGTACTCACCAGTATGAATCAACAGCAATTAAATCAGATCGGTGTTGTCGGCGATCTAGCGACGCATGTACTTAACCTAGCAAAGCTGACGCAGCAAGCGGAGTTAGATGGTGTAGTCTGTTCGGCGCTAGAAGCATCGATGTTACGCCAAAAGTTGGGCTCAGAATTTTGCTTGGTGACACCTGGCATACGCCCAGCCAATGCCAATCAGGATGATCAATCACGCGTTGTAACGCCCAAGGACGCGCTCAATATGGGTGCTAGCTACTTGGTTATAGGTAGGCCGATTACACTGGCTAACGACCCCTTACAGGCCTTAATCGCCATTCATAATCAGTGCGTTTGAAGTGAAATATAGCGTCTAGATTCTTCGCTATTACCTCAAGACCTTATTTAACTCGCATACCGAACTGTGCACCTGCATCTGGACTTAAGATGAATGGTCCACCACGCTCATCGCTCGCAGCCAGAACCATGCCTTCACTCATCCCAAATTTCATTTTGCGTGGCGCTAAATTAGCCACCATCACTGTCAGTCTTCCAACTAACGTAGCTGGATCATAAGCAGATTTAATACCGGCAAACACCTGGCGCGTAGTGGCTTCGCCAATATCTAGTGTCAATTTTAGCAATTTTTCTGCACCCTCTACATGCTCAGCATTGACGATTTTAGCAATACGCAAATCCACCTTGGCAAAGTCATCAATACTAATGTACTCGGCATCAGCTAGCTCTGGTGCTATAGGTGCCAAAACTGGCGCTGGCACTTGCGCTGTGGCGGTGAGGTTTTCTTTATTGGCTTCTGTCATCGCTGCAATCAATGTGGGTTCGATACGGGTAATTAAGTGCTCATAGGCGTTGATGCCATGGCCTTCTACTAGTGATAAGTCTACGCTTTCCCAAGTCAGGGCTGTAATATTAAGAAATTGTTCAATTTCTAATGCTAATTTTGGTAATACTGGTTTGAGGTACAACGTCAGCAAGCGGAACATCTCAAGTGCAGCAGAGCATACTTGCTGTAGTTCAGCGTCTTGTCCTTCTTGTTTCGCCATCACCCATGGCGCTTTATCTGCGACATAGCCATTAGCAATATCGGCCA
>CAILXF010000060.1 GCA_903838125.1 uncultured Pseudomonadota bacterium
ATGATGGACGCAGGTGTGCCATTAAAAAATCATGTAGCAGGTATTGCTATGGGCTTGATTAAAGAAGGTAACCGCGTTGCAGTATTGACAGACATTCTGGGTGATGAAGATCACTTAGGGGATATGGACTTTAAAGTAGCAGGTACAGACGAGGGCATTACTGCCCTTCAGATGGACATTAAAATTACCGGCATTACAGCAGAAATTATGCAAGTAGCTTTAGCGCAAGCTAAAGAAGGTCGTGCACATATTTTAGGTATTATGAAAGCGGCAATGACAACAGCAAATACTGAAATGTCAGCATTTGCACCACGTATCATTACCATGAAAATTAATCCTGAAAAAATCAGAGATGTGATTGGTAAAGGCGGTGCGGTAATTCGTGCTCTAACTGAGGAAACTGGCACCACGATTGATATCGAAGAAGATGGTACAGTAAAAATCGCATGTACTAGTTCTGAGGCGGGTGCAGAAGCGCAACGACGTATTGCAGAAATCACTGCCGAAGTTGAAATCGGTAATGTCTACGAAGGTACTGTGCTTAAATTACTTGATTTTGGCGCTATCGTGTCGCTAATTCCAGGTAAAGATGGTTTATTGCATATTTCACAAATTGCACATCAGCGCGTAAATGCGGTTTCTGACTTCTTAAAAGAAGGTGATGTTGTGAAAGTTAAAGTTGTAGAAGCTGATGAAAAAGGCCGCGTACGTTTAAGTATGAAAGCTTTAATCGAAGCTCCTGCTTCTGAAGCAAAAGCTGAAACAGAAGCTAACGAGTAGTCGTTAGAATAAGAAAAAGCCCGCGCAAGCGGGCTTTTTTATGGGTGAAACTTGATGGGTAGCTTAATTGCTAATCTTACTTAGCGACTTGTTTCTCGCGCATTTCATCTAAGGTCTTGCAATCAATACAAAGTGTAGCGGTAGGGCGCGCTTCTAGGCGTTTAAGACCAATTTCGATGCCACAGCCATTGCAGTAACCATATTCTTTATTTTCAATATTACGCAAAGTCTCATCAATTTTTTTGATTAGCTTACGTTCGCGGTCACGGTTACGTAGCTCTAAAGTGATATCTGACTCTTGGCTAGCTCTGTCATTAGGATCTGCAAATGTAGTTACTTCGTCCTGCATTGTGTGCACTGTGCGATCAAGCTCCTGACTTAGCTCTGCTTTCCAGTCAGTCAAAATCTTACGAAAATGATTGAGCTGGGTTTTGTTCATAAACTCTTCATCAGGCTTAGCCTGATAGGGTGTAAATTGTTTGTTAGTGACTTCTGCCATAATGGGTACCCAGTTACTTAAAAAAGGAGCGCTAAAACCAGCTGGTTATAATTAGCGCTCGTGAGTGTACACGTATTAAAGATTATGTGCAAAATCTTGGTAATCGATTGGAAAACGAGGGCTATGCTAGGCACGCTGCTCATTTAACTCTAGTGCTAACAAGGTGTTTTCCATCAAGGTGGCTACAGTCATCGGCCCAACCCCTCCTGGGACGGGGCTAATCCAACCAGCACGCTCTTTGGCGGCTTTAAAGTCTACATCTCCGGCAATGCTGCCATCAGCAAGACGATTAATGCCGATATCAATCACAATAGCACCAGGTTTGATCCAAGCGCCCTGAATGAGCCCTGGTTTTCCTGCCGCGGCTACCACTAGGTCTGCATTCGCCACAGCCTTACTCAAGTCTTTTGTATGGCGATGGCAGCTAGTCACTGTACACCCAGCTAGCAAAAGCTCAAGTGCCATGGGACGGCCTACATGATTGGATACGCCAACTATTACAGCATCTAAGCCCATTAAATCAATATTGCTAGCCTGTAGCATCTTAATGACACCAAACGGAGTGCATGAGCGCAATGTAGGCAGCCGTACAGCCAGGCGGCCAATGTTGTAAGGGTGAAAGCCATCCACATCTTTGTGTGGATTAATGCACTCAATAATATGTTCTTCTTTGATTTGTGAAGGCAAAGGCGACTGCACCAAAATGCCATCTATCTTATCGTCTTCATTGAGTTGTTTAATAAGCGCTATTAACTCCGTCTCAGTCGTTGTCGTAGGTAGATTGTAGGCAGTAGAAACTATGCCGACCTTCTCGCAAGCTAAACGTTTGTTCCGCACATAAATTGCTGACGCTGGATCGGCGCCAATGAGCACAACTGCGAGTCCAGGAGCGCGCTTATTCGCTTGCAAACGTGCATTGATGCGCATTTTTATCGAATTTAATAGGGTTTCGGCAATAGCTTTGCCATCAATTATTTGGGCGGTCATTGCAAGTAATTTAGACTTCGTTAAAAATAAAGTGCTATTTTAACATATTAGAATTGACTGCAAGCTTGGTTTACGCTATATTTCTGCCCTTCGGCGTGTAGCGTAGCCTGGTAGCGCGCCTGCTTTGGGAGCAGGATGTCGGGAGTTCGAATCTCTCCACGCCGACCACATTTCTTAAGCGGTAAAAGTTAGTTAATAGCTTCTACCGCTTAAGGGTATAGTCAGCCCGAAAATCTTTATGCTGCTTAGTATAAAGCCTTGTAACCAAAATCTGCCCGTAGCTCAACCGGATAGAGCACCAGCCTTCTAAGCTGGGGGTTACAGGTTCGATTCCTGTCGGGCAGACCATGTATGTTTAAAGTCTCTATGGTGGCTGTAGCTCAGTTGGTAGAGTCCAGGATTGTGATTCCTGTTGTCGTGGGTTCGAGCCCCATCAGCCACCCCATATTTTATAAGCCTCACAGCCTAGTGGGGCTTTTTTGTTTCTATTTCTCATTCAAATTGATGGTCAATTGAATATCCTCATGTGACTAGTTTTATTCTAATTTATTCTAGAAATAAAATCAGAAGCTTACGATAGCAACGTAGGTTTTTTGCATTTAAGCTAGACGCTAAATAAGTGCTGGCACTTATTGATTTTTAGTTTCTAAAGCACGATTATTTATTTTCAAATATGCGATTCTCCTATAGCCATACCTAGCCCATGTTTCAAAAACATGAGTACAAATCGTTACTCCTATTACGATGGGTATGGCATCTTTTTATCTTACCCATGATTAATACGTCTAATTATTTTAAAATCAACAAGATACACATACATTAATTGGTTTAGCTAACCAAATATTTTATTGGGAAAACTTAAGGAGTTCTTATTATGAGCTATAAAAAAATTGTTTTTATCACATTGCTTGCTTCAACAATGTTTCTGAGTGGATGCTCCAACTTATCTACACGTCAAAAAAATGCTGCTGCAGGAGCAGCCATCGGCGGTGTGGCTGGTGCAGTTTTGACGGGCGGAAGTGCTCTTGGTACGGTAGGTGGCGCAGCCATTGGCGGAGTTATTGGACATGGTGTAGATGGAGTGACTAGTAAGAAAAAGTAGTGTTATAGAACTGCGTGGGTTATTAGCAAGTCAAACGACTTTTGTAATAATTGATTATCCTATTTTACTTGCTCGTTTGATAAATGTAGGTAAGCTTCCATAACTTATGAATGACAATCAACTTCTACGCTACAGCCGCCACATTCTTTTACCGCAAATCGGGTACGAAGGCCAAGATAAACTCGTTAACAGTCATGCGTTAATAGTGGGAGCAGGTGGCTTGGGGTCGCCTGTAGCCCTATACCTCGCTGCTGGAGGTGTGGGTACGCTCACCATCTGTGATTTTGATGTAGTCGATTTAACCAATCTGCAACGGCAAATTGTGCATACCACTGCGGCAGTCGGTATTAATAAAGCCGTGTCAGCACAGCAAACTTTAGCCACGATTAATCCAGACGCTACAGTGCATATAGTGACAAAAAAATCGACCACTCAGGAGTTTTCTAAGTTGATCAAAGAGGCCGATGTGGTGATTGATTGCAGTGATAACTTCGCAACGCGCTATCTGTTAAATACGTTATGCGTTCAACTGAAAAAACCTCTTGTATCCGGTGCGGCTATTGGTTTTGAAGGGCAGGTCACAGTATTTGATATGCGCAATGATGAAAGCCCCTGCTACCATTGCCTGTTTCCAGATAACGGTGAAGATACTGAAATACGTTGTGCAGACAACGGTGTGTTTGCACCGCTAGTAGGTATGATAGGTACCACTCAGGCTGCAGAAGCAATGAAGTTATTAATGGGTGTTGGCGAAAGCCTACAAGGCCGCCTGCTGTTGCTTGATGTGCTCACAATGCAGTGGCGCGACATCAAGCTTAGCAAAGATGCTGAGTGCAAGGTGTGTCGTATTTAAATACCTTCCCCATAAGAGGGAAAGGATAGGGTGAACTCTACCTTTACTTGCCGCCCACCAACCCCTTAACTGCAGCGGTTAAATCACCTGGCATGACAATAATTTTACTGTTTTCGGAGGTGGACATTTTTTGCAGAGCGGTTATATAGCGATCACCAAGCAAGAACATTGCAGCAGTATTATTTTCTTTCATGGCGGCTGTAATAAATTTAATGGATTCCGCTGAAGCGTTGGCGGCGACCATTTGGGCTTCCGCATCTTTGCGTGCTGCTTCTAGGCGTGCTTCGGCGTTTAAGATTAATGACTGTTTTGCTCCCTCAGCTTCGGTTACAACGGCTACACGTTCGCGCTCAGCAGCAGCTTGTCGCTCCATCGCATCTTGCATATTGGGTGATGGTTTGATGTCTTGAATTTCTACAGACTTTACAGTCAACCCCCAGTCAAGAGCCTCATCGGCAATCGCAGTTTTCAGTTCGGCTTTAATGCGATCGCGTGAAGTGAGTGCTTGGTTTAAATCCATGCCACCAATAATGGAGCGCAAGCTGGTCTGCACCATGTTTCGCATGGCCTCTCTGAAGTTTTCAATGTTGTATACCGCGCGCTCAATATTCGACACTTTAATAAATGCGATGGCATTCGCCAGAATAACTGCATTGTCACGGGTAATTACTTCTTGTTCAGGGACATCTAAAATGATGTCCTTGGTAGTTACTTTGTAGCTGACCTTGGTAAATACAGGATTAATCACATGTAGGCCTGGTGACAGCACGCCAGCAAATTTCCCTAAGCGCTCAACCACCCACTCCTCACCCTGCGGCACAATGCGCACACCTTTGATAATGGCAACAATTACAATAAATATGAGTACAAAGCTAAATTCTGTCATTTTGATTTCCTAATGATTAAGACTAATTTTTTACAATTCTTAAGGTGTTGCCTTCCACAGCAACAATCTTGGCTGATGAGCCAACATCTAAAGAGTCATCACTAATTGCGGACCATATACGGCTCCCCATCACGCCTTGAGTAAAGCTAATTTTGCCTTCTTGATTGGCACTGCAAGTTTCAACCACGATGCCGATACGACCAATCTCTTCACCACGCGCCTGCCCAAAGCGAGCATCAACAGCGTTTCTTTTATAGTTTAAGCGCCAAATAGCAAGAGAGCCTAAAGATAATGCTGCGAACAGCGCAAACTGCGTGGCTTTGTTTAGCTCAGGGTTTAATCCCATTGCCACCGCTAGACAAAGTGCGGCTACACCAAACCAAAGAACATAAAATGTACCGGTCCACATTTCTACGCCGAGTAATATTAAGCCAATTGCACCCCATACCCACATTGCCTCTATCATGTTTTCCCCAGTGAAATTTAAAGATTAAATCCATGTTATATTCGACTCTATTATGGCATAGCGATTATGCACTGCCAAAAATAAACGCTTTGCATTTACTTTGATAAACTTGGCGGCGGGAGTGCATTATTAATACCGATGGCGGCTGTGGTAAAATCACCGCCATATGAATACTGCAAACACCACCGCCAACGCGCACGAGCTAGCCAAGTCTTTTGATCCTAAAACCATAGAAAGTAAATGGTACGAATTTTGGGAGAATAGTGGCTATTACGCCGCTGGCTTAGACCCCAGTAAAAAAGATAATTTCTGTATCTTGCTGCCACCACCGAATGTGACTGGCACCCTACATATGGGTCATGGCTTTAATCAAACCTTAATGGATGCGCTTACCCGCTACCATCGTATGCGAGGTGACAACACGCTTTGGCAGCCAGGCACCGATCACGCCGGCATTGCGACGCAAATTGTGGTGGAGCGTCAACTCGATGCGCAAGGCGTATCACGTCATGATTTAGGTCGCGAAAAATTCTTAGAGAAAGTTTGGGAGTGGAAAGAATACTCAGGCGGGAGCATTACCAAACAAATGCGTCGATTAGGCACTTCACCCGATTGGAGTCGTGAGCGCTTCACCATGGATGAAGGTCTGAATAAAACCGTCACCGAAACTTTTGTGCGCCTCTACAATGAAGGTTTAATTTACCGTGGCAAGCGCTTGGTAAATTGGGACGTAAAACTGGGCACTGCTGTTTCAGATCTTGAAGTAGTTCAGGAAGAAGAAGATGGCTTTATGTGGCACATCAACTACCCTTTAGTGGGGGTTGATGCCAAGCTTGGTTTAAAGCATTTAACTGTGGCGACTACACGCCCAGAAACGCTGTTGGGCGACGTGGCCGTGATGGTGCATCCAGAAGATGAGCGCTATGCGCATTTGATTGGGAAAGCGGTAAAGCTACCATTATGCGATCGTGAAATTCCCATTATTGCTGATGATTATGTGGATCGTGAATTCGGCACAGGCGTCGTAAAAGTAACTCCTGCACATGACTTTAATGACTATGCGGTAGGTCAGCGCCATAAACTGCCGATCATTGGTATTTTAAGCTTAGATGGCAATGTTAACGAAGCTGCGCCAGCGCAGTATCAAGGCATGGAGCGTTTTGCCGCACGTAAGCAAGTTGTGCTGGATTTAGATGCACAAGGCTATTTAGTTAAGACTGATAAGCACAAACTCAAAGTGCCTCGCGGCGACCGTACTGGAGTGGTTATTGAACCTATGCTCACAGACCAATGGTTTGTGGCCATGAGTAAGCCAGCTGCAGATGGCAAAAGCATTACGCAAAAAGCGCTTGATGTTGTGGCTAGCGGCGAGATTAAGTTTTATCCGGAAAATTGGGTCAACACTTATAACCAATGGCTCAATAATATTCAAGACTGGTGTATTTCACGCCAACTTTGGTGGGGCCATCAGATTCCAGCTTGGTATGGAGACAACGGAAAAGTTTATGTGGCACATGATGAAGTAGCAGCAAAATTGCTTGCGGCTCAAGATGGCTACAGCGGGAAACTTAAGCGCGATGAAGATGTGCTAGATACTTGGTATTCCTCAGCACTGTGGCCTTTCTCTACTTTAGATTGGACTGGCGACGAAGCTAAAGATAAAGCCAATACGGCACTCAACTTATATCTGCCATCTTCAGTGTTAGTCACTGGCTTTGATATTATCTTTTTCTGGGTGGCGCGGATGGTGATGATGACCACGCATATCACTGGCAAAATCCCGTTTAAGCATGTGTATGTGCATGGATTGATTCGCGATGCAGAAGGTCAGAAAATGAGTAAGTCTAAGGGCAATGTACTTGACCCGATTGATTTAATCGACGGCATAGGCTTAGATGATTTAATTAAAAAACGTACGACAGGGTTAATGAATCCTAAGCAAGCTGAGCAGATTGAGAAACGCACCCGTAAAGAATTCCCAGATGGCATTAACGCTTATGGCACGGATGCTTTACGATTTACTTTCGCGGCATTGGCTTCGCCTGGTCGCGATATTAAGTTTGATTTGCAGCGTTGTGATGGCTATCGAAATTTCTGTAATAAGTTGTGGAACGCCACGCGCTTTGTGCTGATGAATACTGAAGGTCAAGACTGCGGCATGGAGCAATGCAGCACACAGTCAGAGGGGTACTTAAGCTTCTCGCAAGCAGATCGCTGGATCGTATCGACGCTGCAGCGCACTGAAGCCGAAGTGGAAAAAGCTTTTACTGATTACAGATTCGACTTAGCTGCCAAAGCCATTTACGAATTTGTCTGGGATGAATACTGCGATTGGTATTTGGAGCTTGCCAAAGTTCAAGTGCAGCAAGGCACTGATGCTGAAAAACGCGCAACACGCCGAACGTTATTGCGCGTGCTTGAAACCATCTTGCGTTTAGCCCACCCAATTATGCCGTTTATTACCGAAGAGATTTGGCAAACGATAGGCCCAATGAGTGGAAAAACTGGGGCTAGC
This sequence comes from uncultured Pseudomonadota bacterium, assembly GCA_903838125.1. Classification (GTDB taxonomy): domain Bacteria; phylum Pseudomonadota; class Gammaproteobacteria; order Burkholderiales; family Methylophilaceae; genus Methylotenera. The sequence continues at coordinate 8,089 of CAILXF010000060.1, forward strand.
ATTATGCTTGAAGCCTTTCCGCAAGCGCAGCCTAGCAAAATTGATGATGTGGCCGAAGGTTGGGTAAGCTTATTAAAGCAAGCGGTTGATGCCTGTCGAAGCCTGCGCGGAGAAATGAGCATTTCTCCTGCAGCACGCGTGCCTTTGATTGCCGTAGGGGATGCCGCACAATTGGCGCTTTATGCACCATACTTAAAAGCCTTAGCTAAACTCGAAGATGTCACAATTGTTGATGAGCTACCTGAAGCTGATGCGCCCGTGATGATAGTTGAAGAATTTAAACTCATGTTAAAGGTTGAAATTGATCTAGCCGCCGAGAAAGAACGTTTAAGTAAAGAAGTGGCACGGCTAGAAGGTGAAATCAGCAAAGCCAATGCCAAGCTAGGCAATGAAAGTTTTGTGGCGCGTGCACCCGCAGCCGTGGTTGAGCAAGAGCAAGCAAGGGTGGCTGAGTTTAGTGCTAATCTGGATAAATTGAAAAGTCAGTTAGCTAAACTTAAGTAAAGTTTTGAGTCACTCTAGTTCAATAAAAAAGGCGCTAAAAATGCGCCTTTTTTATTGGTTGTATGAGATATCTAGACCGTGATTTTGCCATAGGGGTAGCTAAAAATATTAAATAAACAGATTTACATCAGACTCACCGGCAAACTCAAAAAAGCTGGCCGCCCCACCAAATTCAATACCCTCAATAAAGTCTGATGGCTTGAAATCAAACAGGTCGACCGTCATTTGGCAGGCAATAAATTTAACCCCACTTTCCAAGCAAGCAGTGCGCAGGTCTTCAATACTCGCAACACCTTTATCTGTAATCTTTTGCTTCATCATCATGGTCGCTATGCTCTCCATGCCGGGTAGCATTTGTACGAAATTAGGCATAGGCACTGGCATAGGCATTGCGGGGTTACCTAGCGGTGAAACCTTTAAATTATTCAGGTCTTTTTTAAGTAAAGTTAAGCCGTAAAAGGTGAAAAATATACTCACTTCATAATCCAACGCCGCAGCGGTTGAAGCCAAAATAAATGGAGGATAAGCCCAGTCTAGCGTGCCTTTTGATGCGATGAGCGCCAATTTTTTAGCCATGATTTTTACCTGCGAAGGTTAGTTTGCACGTTTTTTAATATAGAAAGTGAAGGTTTTTCCATCTTGATCGAGTTGCAAAAGGGTGTGTCCAGTTTGGGCACAAAATGCATTGAAATCTTTTACCGAGCCAGGGTCGGTAGCGATGATTTTTAATACTTTTGCCGCTTCCAGTTCACTTAAGCCTTTCTTGCATCGCAAAATTGGTAAGGGGCAATTCAGACCAGAGGCATCCACCTCTTTAGCAAATTCCATTATTTATGCTTTCCTGCAGCCATCTGCACAAAAGGCTGACCAGCCTTTGCCCAAGCCAACACACCGCCCACTAAATTAGAAGGGTGTTTGCAACCCTTACTAGCAGCAAACGCAGCTGCATGTGCTGAGCGTACCCCGCTATGGCAATAAAACACCACATTTTCTGCCTTTGCTATTTCATCGTATTGTAACGGCAATAAAGCCAGTGGAATATGAATTGCGCCTGCAATAACGCCGCGCGCTACTTCATCCGCATTTCGCACATCTACCAGAACTATGGTTTCTTTTGCCACTTTTTTTACTAAATCATTTACATCAATATCACTATAAGTGCTCATTAAACTATGCCTCAATTAACTAGTACAAATCATAACAAGGATGGGCGGATACCGCACTATAAAGCAAGAAATAGTGGACTCGTGCCACATCAATAGAAACGTTTTTTCTGAGCCGTTAAATTAGGAAAATTTGCTGTGGTAAGGCCTCGGCATCCCACAAGATGATGGAATTTTGCCCATATAGCTAGGTTGATGTTAATTAAAACCCCTCGACTTTAGCTCTTTGCATTAAGTCTTGCCATTTTGATAGTTTTGCATTTTCAGCTAACCCTGCCTTAACGTCAGCACCTAAATAGATACCATCACTGTTAAAGCTGAAAACAGGAATTAAGTCAGGTCTTCTCGATGCTGGTCGAATCTCAGTAATCAAATTGTCCATTATCAACGGTTCTGTATCAGGTGCAGCATAATATGCCAATACCATATGCGCTTGATTACCAGAAGTGATTACATTTGAATTTTTTGCTTCTACGTAAACTAATCGGAGCTTGGCGACCTGAATGCCAAGCGTAAGTAGTGAATAGTATTTGACGATTACAAAGTCTTCACAATCTCCAGCACCCTTAGCAATTGTTTCCATTGGCGTAGCCCAATAATCAACCTGTCCCCATATTGACAAATCATTATCCCAAAGAATTCTACGATTAAAAAATTCATTTACCCGCTTAATTTTTTCATCACTAGGCTTACCTTGAATAGAATTCATCATTGATTGCCAAGCAATAAAATTTGGCATTTCATTATTACCATATTTTGCAACAAATGTTTTTTGAAATTTAGTGAGATCCAAAACTGGCTCAACTCGAACCACCTGTGTGCTAGAGCAGTTTGCAAGTATCAATGCAAATGCACTTAAAATCATTATCCTTGTTGCCTTGATAAGGATTGGCTTTATTCTTTTTAAAAAAATATTCATAGATTATCTACAGCCACATTAATTGAAACGCTATTTATTCGTCGAAGGTAAACCGTTAAATTAGAAAAATTAGCTGCGGTAAGGCATCGGCATCGCACCAGACAATGGCATTTTGCCCGTAATGTTTACCTAGCGCCTTAGCCGCCTCTAGGCTAATGCCTAACACTAATGCACTTTCTTCCCCTGGCCATTCACTTTCTGGGCACTGGCCAACGCCTGCTATAAACTTCAAGCTACGTTGTTGAACTTCCGTGATTAACTTGGCGTTTCTTAACTTATTTTCTGTTTCAGTCAGTGCTCGGCTCTGGGGGTTGTATGCCGTGATAAAGCCTGCTGACTTTATGTGCGCTGATAGATAAAGCGATTTAAGTGGCTGGCTAGCTACCCCAATGTTGAGCGTGAATGGCTGTGGTGCATACACATGGTAATTCGCAGACTGGTAAGACACGATTAAGCCGGAATCTATTGTTGTTTTATTAAGCATAATTCATTAGTTTACATTTATCTCAATAAGTTGCTATTGCAGTTCGAAGTATTAGTTATTTTTGTTCTAAACTATTAAAGTTGTTAACTAATTTTGGATACAAAAAAAGCCTACGCTTTAGTCGCGCACCTAAGTCGCCGGTTTTATCGGTGGGTTAGGATGTGCGTAAAAAGAATTTACCGTGACGTGATTTATCGTCTTATGGGTCTGTGCGCCGAGCAAAGCGCTGGAACGAAGTGAAAGGTAACGATAAAAACCATTCGCGACAGCGAAAGACCCCATGCAACCCGACCGTTCAGGAAGTGCGCGGCACTATTGCGTAGGTTCGGTGGTATTTTTTGAGGCGCAATCATGATGATTTTTTCTTCATGATGCAGGAAATTGATCTTGTTTTATCTTTAAATCAAGCTATACTTTCCTTGAGTATTAGCTTATATGTGTACAGCTATAGTGTTCCTAGTGAATACAAATAAGGAATACTATGAAGTACATTATAAACACTGAGGAATTATGGCAAATCCAGCATTTTTAGCACAAGGTAAAACCAACATATCTAATGCACTTCGTTTAATTTGGCGGACCAAGTCGCTACGCCCACAAGAGCTAGGCCGTGGCATCTTCACCTTATCCCCATCTTGTATGAAACAAGGCGAAGCGTTAGCGAGAAAAATAGAGAAGGGTAGCCTTGTGATACGGAGGCAACTTCCGAATGGCGCCGGTTCAGTTTTAGTGCTTAGTCAAAAAGGTGCGTCGCTGTTAAATGAAAGTATTGAGTCAAAGGATGCCCACTCGGGCAAGGACTGGGGAAGTGTCAAGAAAGGAGTATTTACTCCGCCTACAACATGGGAGCATGAACTATTAGCCAACAGTCTACTCATGACGATCAAACAAAAAAATCTTCATAATTACACGTACGCAGAGGCCGAAATTCGGAGACGAATAAAACCTACCGGGTACCAAGGTAAAATTCCAGATGGTCTTTTTGGTATAGACGGTGATGCATTCTATTGGCTGGAAGTTGAAAACAAATCAAAAACAGGCAAAGATATGCGGAGAATGGTGGAAGCCTTAGTTCGAGTAGAAAGCGGTAATTCAATGGAAATTTTTGGGCGCAAGCCAACAAAAATTGCAATCGGCATAAACCCAGACGCCGTGGACTCTCGTGGATGTAAAATAAATCACATGCATAGAATTGAGAAAGCATTGGCAAAACTAATCGACAATGAAATAAACGTCACCTTTTTCATTTTCAAAATGTTAGGTTTTGCGGTTGTCGATTATGAATTAATAACAAAAACTATTTACAGCGATGCTGCAGCGGCAGAAATTGAACGAGTAAGAGCAGAAAAAGAGGAAGAAAGAAAACGCCAAGAAAATATGGAGTGGCAAGACGGTGATGGAATATATTACCAACACTTATTATCCACACAGTTACTGATGCGAGTTTATAAGCATAATGAAGGCTGGGGATGGGATGTAGTAGAAGCCGCGCGTATAAATATACAAGGGCGCACAGAAAAGGAAGAGAGCAAGCCGTTAATATCAGGTATGGCTTCAAACATGATATTCGCTAAAACGGACGTACTAGCAGCGGCCAAAGCCTTAAAGCAAAGCTGACAGGCGTCAAAAAAACTCCAAGCCAATGAGGCTTGGAGTTCAGGTAAATCATCAATAATTAAAGCCCAGGACGCGACGCATCCGCCTGATAACTAAAAAATTGTAATGCACCGCGCATAGCGCAATTGAAGATGTTTTTCGAAGTTATTAGCAAGACCAGCATTTCGAATAATTATGTTGTAATAACATTGACTTTACGTGAACCTGTAAAGAAATCATCTCTTATAAATCTAAAGATTAATTCTAGAATTTTAATTCCCAATAGCTGACGTTCATAAATGACACTAAGGGCCATAAGCAGACACCTATTAATAAATTAAAGTTGACTATTAGTATGGTCCCATACTAAAATTGTAGACAATATGCTACTACTTAAAGACTTGCCTTCTAAAACTTCGTTACTTAAGCTTGCAGCAAGGTACCCTGGTGCCGATGTCAAAGCGATACAAGAATTTGCAACGATACTAAGTGTTTCTTCTGACTTGTCAGCGGCACTCGATAAACTTTTAAATGGTCATGGTTTGATGCAGGGGCGTTGGTGGGTTTTAGTTCTACTACTTAGGGAGGAAAATTTAACATCATCCCCCTCAGCGCTTGCTGAAAAAGTTGGTGTTACAAAGGCAACTATGACTGGTTTTATTAATGGCTTGGAGCGAGAAGGATTAGTAAGCAGGCTCACACACGGTGAGGATGGACGAATGTTAAAGATTCAACTGACACCACTTGGACAAGAGAAGTTAGATCAAGTTGTTCCAGACTACTATCGAAAAGTTGGAGCTCTTATGAGTGCACTTAGTGATTCTCAAAGAGAATCTATTATTGAGGCAATGAAAATTCTGGGTTCAAATATTAGCGTAATAAAAGTGTAGTTTTTTTACCATAACAGTTAGGGGCCAAACAATTTTCAGTATGCACGTCTAGTTTTAAGCAGAATTTAGGAGGGTAAAAGTAAATAAAAAAATGAAGAATTACATGAACATTAGAGTGATATTCACTCTTACTTTATCAATGTTGTTTTTAACAAGCTGCATTAATATGTCTGGTATTTTCCCTGTCTCACAGACAAAAAATGCAAATGCGCTTAAGGCAGAAAAAGCCTTTTCTAGCGCGGAAAAGAATGTTACGTGGCCTGAAGAATCTTGGTGGGAAAGCTACCATGATCCGCAGTTAGATCAATTAATCAGACAAACCATATCTGGCAATCCAAGTTTACGCATCGCTGAGAATAGAGCCACGCTAGCACAAGCTTACATTGTCGGTGCTCATGCTGCATTACTTCCTAGTGTCGGTGTAGATGCATCCACTGGACTAGAGCGATTTACAGCAAGGCAATTTGTTCCAGCTCCATGGGCGGGCCACGCTGACTGGAACAACCAGATTACAACAAACCTAGCTTACGATCTCGACCTTTGGGGTAGTAAGCAAAGTGTTTGGAAGGGATACATTGATGAAGCTAAAGCAAGTCAAGCTGAAGTCCAGCAAGTTAAACTTTCACTCATCACAGCTGTAGTCCGTAATTATATTGAATTGTCTATTGCTTATGAACTCCGTGACATTGCTAACGAAAGACTTTCATTAAGAGAAAAAAATTTCGCTATTGCACAACGCGCACTAACAGGAGGTATCGGCACAGAAATTAACATGATAGAAGCTGAGATACCTTTATCTACAATTCGTGGCCAAGTTGAAATAATTAATAAGCGTATCGTATTAATTGGAAATCAAATTTCCGCGATATCAGGACAAGGGCCAGATGCAGGTCTCGAAATTACAAGACCAAAAATGATATTCAATGCTTCTATCGGCTTGCCTAGTCTGCTTCCAGCAAACCTTATTGGACGTCGACCAGATCTGCTAGCAAATCGCTGGCGTATAAAAGCAGCAGCAAATGATATTGAGAGCGCTAAAGCAGATTTCTATCCCAACATTAATTTGCTTGCATTCGTTGGATTTCAAGCATTAGGATTTAGTCAAGTTATCGGAAATTCATCGTTAATTGCAGGAGTTGGCCCTGCGATTTCACTTCCAATTTTCGATGGTGGTAGGCGCCGTGGAAACCTATCAGTCAAAACAGCTGAGTATGATATCGCTGTAGAAAAATACAATGCCACACTCATTAACGCCTTACAGGATGTAAGCAGCCAGTTGGTAATTTTTCAATCAAACGCCAAGCAGATTAGTGAAGTGGAAATTGGGCTAGCATTATTAAAGAAGTCCAGTGCTTTAGCTGAGAAAAGTTATCAAGCTGGTCTTGAAAATTATCAAAAAGTAATTGATGCTAAAGTAAATTTATTAGCTCAGCGGGAGTTGGAAGCTTATCTGCAGGGGGAAAGGTTAGGCGTATATGCAGAGTTAATGCAATCTCTAGGTGGTGGTATATTTGATGAGGAAAGTAATCGTAGATTACATGAGCGAGCTAAATCGGTAATAAATGTAGATTTAGGTACCCACTCGTGAACCTAGGCCAGTTCCGTGTAAGCAGGACTTTATCTATCTTAAAATTAGCCCAACGAGACTGGCTAAGAGAAGATGCACCGACTATGATTTATATCATAAAGGTCCTTATAGCTTGTCTAATTGCAATGTGGGTATCGCTTCGCTTTGAATTAGACCAGCCCAGAACTGCAATGATGACAGTTGCTATCGTAATGCAGTCTCGAACTGGCATGGTGTTTGCTAAAAGCTACTATCGCTTAGTAGGGAGCATTATAGGCATCATAGTCTCCTTCGTGCTGGTGGCAATGTTTGCGCAGGAGCGAGTCCTATTTTTGGCTTCTATGGCAATCTGGATAGGGTTATGCACAGCTGGTTCGATGATGTTCCGCAATCATCAATCTTATGCTTTTGTTTTAGCTGGATACACAATCTGTATTGTTGGACTACCTGCTACTATTTATCCAGAATTAACTTTTAGTATCGGCGTAACGCGAATATCTGAAATCATTATAGGACTCATATCGGCTAGCCTCATTAGTGATCTTATTTTTCCTCAACGCATTGGTGAGGTAATGACTGCTAAAATTAGACGGCGTTTTAGTGATTTCTTAGATATGCTTCACGTGATGTCTATAGATAATATAGGCAACACATCATCACAATCTGCCGCATTAAGAATTGTGAGTGACGTCTTTGAACTGGAAACATTTCGAGCTTCATCTGGATTGGAAAATGACGCATCACGGACTTACCGACTTCGTCTAAGCATGCTTAATGCAGAGTTTATGGCAGTATCAACTAGCTTCCATACTTTAGAACAATTGCTCCGTCGTCAGAACGTCACCGGGCATCCAGAAATAGTTAAGGCGTTATTTAACTTATACCAACTACTAAAAAATGTCATTGACTTTGATAATCGTAGCGTTAGGGATGAAATTGAGGCAAGGCAGCTCGCAGATGAACTTAAATATTTCCGGGCATCATTGCAAGAAAAAATAGATCTGATACGTAAAGATTTACCTAATAACTTAGTTGGAAATGAACAACTTGATTTTGAAGTCGGTGTAGAGTTATTCAAGCGGTTCGTTGATGAATTCTATGTTTACACCTCAACTTATGCATCATTAGGAAGCAAGGCAGCTATTGCAAGTAAAGATTCTATTGCTGAACATCCTCCGCAATTAGGTATACATTTTGATTCGCTAGCCGTGACTTTGGCAGGCATTCGAGGCGCACTATCTCTTATTGCTATGGCTTGTATATGGATTTTTGCCGACTGGCGCTCTGGCGTTGAAGCTATAACTATTGGCATAATCACAAGCACCCTTTTTGCCTCATCACCTAATCCTAGAAAAACCGTTAATCAGTTCATTATCGGCGCTCTTTTAGGTTCCTTATTACTTTATATTTGTAATTTTCAGATGCTCCCTCAAGCACATGGATTCTTGATGCTATCGTTAGCAGTTACTCCCGCAATTGTCATTGCGGCTTGGTTAACAACACGACCCGCTTATGCAACGATTGGCTCAGGAGTATTTATTATTTTTTTGATGCATATCGGTTTTAATAGTGCCTATAACGCAAATCCAATTACTTTTATGAATGATGTTATTGCAGACTTTTTGGCGATTGCAACCTCTGGTATTTTATATGCACTGATTGACCTCACCACCAGTCAATGGTCGCGGGTGCGTATATCAAAAAAATTACGCGAACTAGTTGTATTAGCTTGTATTCAAGATCTTCCACAACATCCATCTATTCTTGAAACTAGAGCACGTGATTTAGTGCAACGCTTAAACGGAGGCCATCGTGTAGCTAGCTCTCAAGATAAAGAAATGGTTGATTGGTTACTTTCAACATTAGAAATCGGTCGAGCAGTCATTGAGCTTAGAGATCAAGTAACTGAAGTCGGTGATAATGAGACTAAAATTCGGATAGCGGAATGTTTAGATCAAATTGCTAAGCTATATACTTCACCATCAATCCAGAATCAAATGGCTGCAATTGAAAGCATTAATCTCGCGGCTACTGCTCTGGATAATGTTATGGTTTTCTCAAGATTACCGCAGTTCATTCATCATCGATTACTTACGATGCTTCATTTTATCCGTTGTGCTTTACTCGACAAAGATTCAGTATTGTCACTTCATAATCAAAGTAAGGAATTAAAAAAGGAGTCGGCCAATGCCTCGTGAGATAGCAATCTTAGATGCACTAGTGCCAACGTTGCTCCTTGCTTTTATGGTGAGCGTAATTCTATCTTGGGCGATGGACTGGTTGTTCTCAAGTATTGAACTGTATCAATATGTCTGGTATCGATCGCTGTTTCGTTTTGCTACATTTATTTGCATGTTTTCATTATTAGGGCTATTAATTTATTAAAAGGTGTGTGGTATGAAAGATTTAAAGAAGCAACTGTTGCGGGTATTAATCACACTCACTATCGTTGTCATTGCACTATTTCTAGGCCGCATGCTTTGGGTCCGCTATATGGACTCTCCCTGGACACGAGATGGTCGTGTTCGTGCTGATATAGTGAATATCTCAAGTGATATTTCAGGTTTAGTTACAGAAGTTTTGGTCAAAGATAACCAGTTTGTGCATAAAGGCGACATGCTGTTCAAAATAGATAGCGAACGATATCGTCATACATTAGCGCAAATGCAAGCTCTGGTTGATCAACGCCGTGTAATGGTTGTGATGAAGAGAGGCCAATCGAAGCGTCGAGATGCCCTAGATAATGAGGTAATCTCACAAGAAAGTCGTGAAGATTCTGACCTATATACTGCTAGTGCTAGTGCAGAGTATGATCAAGCTATTGCGGAGCGAGATCATGCAAAACTTAACGTAGAACGCACCTTTGTGCGTGCTCCCGTAGATGGTTGGGTTTCTAATCTATTGGTGCGTCCTGGAGATTATGCACAGGTAGGGGCAGCTAAACTTGCAATTATTGATCAAAACTCTTTCTGGGTTTATGGATATTTTGAAGAAAATAAATTAAGACTTATACATATTGGAGATTCTGCAGAAATAAAGCTACTAGGTTCAGATCTAATGTTGCATGGCCATGTAGAAAGTATTGCGAGAGGAATTACTGACCGTGATAATCCTACTGATGTTAGATTGCTAGCCAACGTCAATCCCAGTTTTAACTGGGTTAGGCTTGCGCAACGTGTTCCTGTTCGTATAAAACTAGACTCTATACCAAAAGAAATTATGCTTGTTGCAGGTATGACTTGCTCTGTTATTGTAAAGAAAGCTACTGAATGACGCTGGTGTCAATGGTCTTCAATATGGATAGGCAATATTCACTACCATATGACTGTACGCTTCGGGTCGGCACATGCCCTATAGCACCTAAATTTCCCCGCCTCAAAGCAGTCATTGACTCCTAATTGAGCTGACTTTCCACAAAGCTGACGTTCATAAATGACACTAGGGGTCATAAGCAGTCGTTCACTATTATTGATTTGCATCCTATGTACGCAATGTTTACTTGAGTTTGTAACCTTTGATGTTAAATAGCTTGATGCAAGCATCAACTACCGCTTTGTCGTAGAGGATTCCGGAACCGCGCTTTAGTTCTGACAAAGCAGACTCTATCCCTAAACCTCGACGATAAGGGCGATTAGTCGACATTGAATCAACCACATCTGCTACAGCCATTATTTTTCCACCTATTGAAATTTCGTCACCCTTAAGTCCATGAGGGTAGCCGCTACCATCTAACCTTTCGTGATGCTCTAAGACCATCCGTGCCACAGGCCAAGGAAAAGAAATATCCTTAAGAACATTATAGCCAGCCTCAACATGTTCTTTAACTAATTCGAATTCTTTGATAGTTAATTTCGTTGGTTTAACTAGAATTTCAATAGGCACAATGATTTTACCAACATCATGTAAATATCCACCCACTTTAATCCCATCTTGAATGCTCTTTTCTACGCCAAGCTCAGAAGCGATAGCCTCAGACAGGTTCCCTACAGACTGCTCATGGCCTGCTGTATAGAAGTCGCGCATTTCACCTAACTGCCTTGCTAATGTGATAGTCTCTAAAAGGCTACTTTCAAGTTTTTTGTTAGTTATCTGCAACTCATATGCGCGTTTTTGTTTCTCTTCATTTTCAAAAGATAGTGTTTTATTGAATATCTCAAGGTTTCTCACAACCTCATCAAGTTGTAGACGCTCCAGTTCTCTATTTTTGAAAAGGGCCCTTAATCCATAATTGCCTACCAACATGAATATAGATATAACTAAACCAAAGATGGCATCACTCATGTTTGACGCTTGTCCATGTTCAAACAGTCGCCATAACGGAGCTAATCTTCTCTCCACCATAAAAATTAGACCAAGGCACACGCAAGCCCAAGCAAAACGGTAATTATTTTTGATTTCAATTATTTGGCGTGCAGCGATAATGGCTGCAATTACCTGCAAAAGCACAGATGCCAATAAGATGATAGTGAGAGAGATTTCCGATTGAATTTGATGCAATATGTTTGCAACCGATTCGGAATTTAAAATACTAGGCACCCCATTCCCCCGTTACGTTGGAGCTTTTAACTTCCATTATCTTTATACAAGCATCAACTACCGCATTATCGTAGGGTACTCCAGAACCGCGCTTTAGTTCAGCTAATGCAGAGTCTATCCCTAAGCCTGATCGATACGGGCGATGTGTCGACATTGCATCAACAACATCAGCTACAGCCATAATTCTCCCACCCATTGAAATTTCATCACCCTTGAGTCCCTTTGGGTAGCCACTGCCATCTAACCTTTCGTGATGTTCTAAGACCACGTTTGCTACAGGCCATGGGAAAGAAATCTCATTAAGTAGGTAATAGCCTGCATCAACATGCTCTTTAACTAATTCAAATTCTTTTATAGTTAATTTCGTTGGTTTAACTAGAATTTCAATAGGCACAATGATTTTACCAATATCATGTAGATAACCCGCTACACGTATACCATCTTGAAATGCTTGGTCAAAGCCAAGTTCATTTGCAATAGCCTCTGATAGCCTGCCTACAGACCTTTCGTGACCTGCTGTATAGGCATCGCGCATTTCACCTATCCGCGCTGCCAAGCTCACAGTTTCTAAAAGACTAACTTCTAGTCTTTTGGTAATCACTAACAGCTCAGCAGCTCGTTTAGCTTTCTCTTCATTTTGGAAGGCGAGTTCTTTATTGGCAATGACGAGCTCAGCAGCTCGTTTAGCTTTCTCTTCATTTTGGAAGGCGAGTTCTTTATTGGTTTCTATTAATACCCGTGCTTGTTCTTTTATTTTAGTATTATCACGAGCAATCTTTGAAGCGCCAATTACTTTTCCGTTCGCATCAATAATAGGAGAAATCGTAGCTGACACATTAATGAGTCGACCATCTTTACATAGCCGTACAGTCTCAAAGTGAGGCACTCGCTTGCCTTGTAAGATTACCTTCAAAATATCTAACTCTTCCTTCAAACGTTCTGGTGGAATTAAAAGTTCTATTGATTGTCCGATAGCTTCTTCAGCAGAGTACCCGAATATATTTTCAGCACCCTTATTCCAGGTGAGAATAATCCCATTTAAATCCATTCCAATAATGGCATCTTCAGATGCATCTATGATGGAAGTAAGTAGATTGTATTTACTCAGCGGAGTAGCGGTCATGCTGGTTATCTTTCTTAGCCCGAGAGCGAACGGTAGCTAGACCTTTTTTAACAGGCATGGCCGCTTTAAGTAGCTTCTGGACCTCAAACACGGCTAATAGGGCTACTTGTGATGCTGCAAGTGCTGGTTTAGCCCTAACCTGTGCGGCTGTTATTTCTGCTGTAGCTTTAACTTGGGATGCAAGCCTCGCGGCAACCGCAACCGGGTCCCCTTCATCTGTGTATTCACGCAATTTCGTAGCTTGCTCTGCGACTAATAAGGCTAGCTCTGCTTCTTGAGCGGAATTTAGTGCTATTCTTGCATCCACTTGCGATTGAATAAGTAAGGCTAGAGCCTTATCTTGCGAAGAAGTGAAGGCAGATATTGTACGTTCAGCTGATTGTAGCTTCTTGTCCACCATAGCTCGATACGCTATCATTTTATTTATAGTCGCATACATAGTATTTTTAATCATCACCTATACCCTAATTACATAGATGGTTTATAAAAAAATACTACTCTAAGTTAGGCTCGGGAAATGTAAGGGCAAGCACTTACGCTGCTAATGCGTTAAAAATTTCACTTTAAGTTAGATTAAGAAACTAAAGGAAGCTTTAGGGCAGGCACTTTGCTTATGTGCTAAGGGAGATTGGGGTAGAAGCTGTAATGCAGAGTTCTTATCTCTGGCTGCCGTTGGGGTGGCAGTTCAGCAGCGTTACCAGTTGAAACTTATTCCATTAACAGCGAGGTTGGCATAAGCGCCAAATTTTATTTTAAAATCTGATCTGGATCAATAAATCTAACGATATTGCGCCCATCGGCTTTTGCCTGAAACATCGCCGAATCAGCCCATTTGACTAGGTCTTCTTGCCCCGCCTGATGATTTAAGAAAAGCACCACGCCAATGCTAGCCGTGCATTTATGCTTGACACTCTTATCTGGTTGCCCAAGATGCTTGGTATGTAAGTGATAAGGCTCACTTAATACCAAACGGATTTTTTCTGCGATTGCTTCCGCTTCAACCCTTGATTTCACTTTATCCTTATTTAACTCTCTAATCATGACTACAAACTCATCCCCACCGAATCGACCGAGCGTGTCCATTTCACGCACGCACCCTTTCAACCTTTCAGCCACCTCTATCAGGAGTAGATCACCCACATCATGACCATGGGTGTCATTAAGCGGCTTGAAGTTATCCAAGTCTAGGAACATCAGCGCACCATACAAACCGCTTCGTTTGCTTGAAGCCATTGCCTGATTCATTCGGTCATAAAAAAGTCGGCGGTTGGGGAGTTTTGTCAGACTGTCATAGAAGGCCAACTGGTGAATCATTCCCTCATGCTTAATTCGAGCTGTAATGTCCTCCACCATGCAGAGGTGGCGATTGTGGCTGCCATCAGCTTCCTTAATCGGTGCAATTGTCATGCTAACCCAAACGAAAGAACCATCTGGACGAATATAGCGTTTACTCATGTTGAACCCTGGTACTTCACCTTTATTCAACCGAGCCATGTTGTCGAGGTCATCTTGAACGTCATCAGGATGTGTAATGGTCATCCAGTTAATACAAATCAACTCCTCCTTTGTTCTTCCTGTTATGTCAGCAAACTTTGGATTGATTTCATAAATCTTTCCATTGAACGAATCAATCAGGGCAACACCAATTGGAACCTTTTCGAAAATTGCTCTAAATCGCTCGCGGCTCTCCTCTAAAGACTTAGTACGTTCTGCAACAATTTCTTCAAGATGGTCACGATAACGAATTAACTCCTGTTCGTTTTTTTTTATTTGGGTCACATCGCGGCCAGTAACAACCGATCCCACAATTTTTCCATTCCTATCTCGGATTGGTGCAAAGCTATAGCTTCCAATCCAAGTCTCTCCTGTAGACTTTAACTGCAATATATACTCAGACCCTACGGCAGATTCTCCTCTAAGGGCTCTGGCGACAACCCAATCTTCAAGAGGTACCGGTTCTCCGCCAGTCGTGAGAATATCAAGAATAGCCGCATATTTGTCTGAGTGATTGAGGCATTCCTCTTTATTTTTGAATCTATGAAATGTCGCAAAGGCCTTATTAAAGTTAACGAATGTGCCTTTTGCGTCTGATATAAACACTGCATCTACAATGCTTTCCAGCACAGCATCCAGCTTTATGTTGGTTGAGAAAAGGTATGACTGCAAAATACTTTCTCTGGCCATTCTCGCTAGGTACGTTGCGATTGTTGACGCTGAGATTGCTGCAAGAATGTCCATAAGCATATAACCCAACCGCAACTCATAAAAATTAATTGCTAGTACTTGAAGTGCTATCGATATAAGGAAAGCTTGGGCAGTGTACAAAAGTTTTTTGCAGTTGAAAGCGATAGCGGCAAGTGGGAATACATGAAGCACATTCAGTCGGACGTCAGCCCCCATGAACCAATCCAAGATGGAAATTAACACAATCGCAACTAAACCAAATGCAAACACCTTATTGTCATTAGGTGCCTCAGGGTTTGGTAAGTATTTGATTAAAAGTTTTATCATAGCGATGTTCCCATAATGCTTAACTATTTTTAGCAACAAGTATTACAAACGAGCACTATCTAATATAGTGGCTTTAAATGAATGTTACTGATTAAGAATTCTGTGGAGATACGTGGTCTGCTGAGCCAAAATTGGCCATACTCATTTCTATAAAATCATTTAACTTTATTCTTAATTAGAAATCTCTACGTGCGGATACTTAGTTCGCATAAATTCGTAAAAAATCAGCACTAAAGTTAAAGTGAAAGAATTTAAAAGTGGTTTGTAGTTCTAGCAGCAAGGGGTCGTAAGTATACAAATTACGTGATTGCTTTAGGGTAGCTAGCCTTTAGGCTGAGTATGTGCTTACCCGTATATGTAATTCATAACCCTTAGACTATATTGGTCAAAATTAGAATTTTGGGATAGATGAAATGGCCGATGATTTAAAATCAAAAACTGGCAATATAAACATTCATCAAAGTTTAGAGAATCAACTGGAAAGTGTTTTCTACCCTAATTCAGCTTACCGTTCTTCAATGAAACAAACTCAGTTAACAGTAGAAATTCCAGCTGGGATCGTAATTAAGTATATAAACGGAATGGTCGCTTATGATGCTTTGAGGTCGGAAGAAAACTACAAGTACTTAGAGGAACTTAAAAAAGAAAATAAAGATTTCTTAGAATCAAATTAATAATGCGAGATTATGTTTAATGAATTAAGGAAGTCGACATATGGGTTTGCACTTGCTCTATGACACCTAAATTTCACCGCCTCAATGGAGTCATTGATCCCAATTGAGTTGAGTTGCCAAAAAGCTGAAGTTCATAAATGACACTAAGAAACAGAAGCCGTCGTTGATGCAATAAATAAGGTGAATTGCTTGCTTCTTTAGAAATTTCAATGTTAACTACCCCTCGCAATCATAAAGTTGTAGGATAAGCATATGAGCTTAACCTCCCCTGCTGAATTTACCCTCGGTCAGTTTCAGTACATTCTCGATCAACTTCCCCAGCATATTTTTTGGAAGGATAAAGAGTCACGCTATTTAGGTTGCAATCAGTCATTTGCTCAAGATGCTGGATTAACAAATCCAGCTGAAATTGTTGGCAAAACGGATTTTGATCTATCATGGGCATCAAGTGCCACTGAATTGCATGGGCAAGACCAGGAAATCATTGCTACTGGTCTTCCATTTATTTCAGATGAAGAGCTGCTGAATGATAGTCATGGTCCTAAATTTTGGCTAAATAAGAAAAAATTTCCTATCCGCAATCAACAAGGTGAGCCGATTGGCATCCTTGGTATTTATGAAGATATTTCTACGCTCAGGCGAAGCCAGATTAAGGAAGTAAAAGTAAGTCGTGCATTTGATTTGTTAATCAACGCAAATCAAGCGATGGTTCTAGCGCAAGATGAAAACTCTCTATTTGTAAATGTATGTCGCTTAGCTATTAAAGTTGGATACATCATGGCGTGGGTTGGTTTAGCTAATTCTGATGAGCAGAAATCTGTTAGCCCAGTTGCTCACGCTGGGGCCGTTGATGGTTACCTAAAGAACATTAAGATTAGCTGGGGCAATGATGAGTATGGCAAAGGGCCTACCGGCACATCTATTCGTGAAGTCCGAACGGTTGTTAATCAAAACTTTCTAACTAATCCTGCCATGCTCCCATGGCGAGATTCAGCAATAAAAATTGGCTATCAAGCAAATATTGCGCTTCCTATTATTTATCCGGAAGTGGGAGCAATTGCCGCTCTGACAATTTATGCGATAGAGCCGAACTCATTTAATGCAGAAGAGGTTGCATTGCTAGAGGAATTAGCAAAGCTATTAGCATTTGGAATTTCTGCTGTTCGTGGTCGAGAGAAATTACTTTTTCAGAACGAAGAAAAAGCTAAGCGCTTAGCCGAATTAGTAATTGCCAACGAAGAAAAAGCTAAACGCCTAGCCGAATTAGTAATTGCCAACGAAGAAAAAGCTAAGCGGGTAGCGGAGCTAATAATTGCCAATGAAGAGAAGGTGAAAAGGGCTGCAGAGCTCGTGATAAGCATTAGGGCTACGCATCAAGCTGAAGATAAAATGCTAGCTAGCTTAACTTCATTATCTTTAGCCCGTGATAATGAAACAGGTAACCATGTCATCAGAACGCAGATTTATGTAAGAGCCCTTGCCGCTCGGTTGCTAAAAATGGGTAAATACCTAGATCAAATTAATGAGGAATATATTGACCTAGTGTTTAAAGCCGCTCCTTTACACGATATTGGTAAGGTTGGTATTCCGGATTTAATTTTGAGAAAACCTGGAAAACTGAATGATGAAGAGTGGCTCGTTATGCAGACACACACCACGATTGGTGAATCTGTATTGTCTGCAGCTCATCTGGAATCTGAGGATGAAAATACTGTGATTGACATAGCCATTAAGATCGCTGGCGGTCATCATGAGCATTGGGATGGAACGGGCTACCCTAGAGGCTTGAAAAGTGAGTCCATTCCATTGGCCGCAAGGATCATGTCTGTTGCTGACGTGTACGATGCCCTAGTGAGTAAGCGGGTTTATAAAGGCGAATGGACTCACGAGCAAGCGGTTAAAGAGATCATCCTTAAGAGTGGCACTCAGTTTGATCCCGTCATCGTGGATGCTTTTGCTCTAGAAGAGGGTACTTTCCATGAAATTTCTCAGCAGTACCACGATGCTTAGCTTCTAGTCAATGACTGCTATGGGTTGGAAGTACCAAAACTAAACGACTGCTTTTAGGTAGTTTAACTCCACAGACCGCTTATAGATAGTGGGTGTATGTCTGCCTGGGGGCAGTTAAGAAACGATCACTTCGAAATTAAACTTGCAAATGCAATAATTGTTTTGGCAGTTAACAAAACACCAAATCTTATTTTTTAATTATCTCTTTCTCTAAATCAGCTATGTCTTTCATGATTACTGATAGCATTTTTTTTAAACTGTCAGTCTTCTTGAGGAATAATTTTTTATTAGATAGGTTGCTATTATCTGAACTTACGTTTTTGTATTTTGATAATTCTTCCGAGTAAACATTAAGAGCGTTCAAGTCTATTTGTAACCAGGATTGAAGGATAAATAGTTTATTCAGCTCTGGAACAGCTAACCCACGAAGCCACTTTCGTGCAGATTCTTGGCTGATGGGTTCAACATCTAAAGCTCTCAAGTTAAATTCTTTGGCAATGAATGCCGCTGAAGGTATTTTGTTATAGCGTTCAAGCAAGCGCTCTGCTAAGCACTTGCTAAAAATAGCTTGTATTTTTTTGTTTCTAGGCATTGTTAGGAATAGACCTCTACGCCGTTAATTGGAGTTATTGAATGCTCTTCTTAATTCTTGCTGCCCTTGCAGTATCAGACGCTAAATTGGCCAACTTGACGGCTTCAGAAGCAGCTTCAGTTGCAACCCTTGTAGCTTCAGATGCCTCTACAGAAGCTTTTAGCGAGGCCTCTTCTGCTTGGTGCGCCACAGCTGATGCTGCCGCTGCCGCTGCCGCTGCTGCTGCTGCCGCTGCCTCAATAGCTGCCTCGGCAGCTGCAGATGCAGCATCTGCCGCAGCATCTGCCACCTTTAAGATAAGTACATTTGAAGCTTCAGTAGCTGCTATGGATGCACTTTTAGCAGCAGCCAAAGCATAAGTAGCCCCTTTAGCGGAGCGTTTAGCCGATTCTGAGGCATGCAATGTTAGGTCTTTAAGGGATGATAGTGAAGAAATGTAGCGCTTGTTAATGTTTACGTAACCTTGTCGAAGCGTAGATAGCTCGGTTTCAAAGGCATCCATTTTTAAATATATTTGTTTAATATCATCAGTCATTGCACGCCTCACTTATTAAGAACCAATTAACCTAATCGCCTAGCTCTAATCAGAGCTAATTTATAGCGATAAACCACATAATTGCCACCTTGCCATTTTAGATTAATCTGGCGGCACCTCAGTCAAATACTCCATCAACGTTTATTTTATTTAAAAAATACAACTTAAACGTGTAAAGCTTAGATATGGACTATGGTATAAACTTATTAAATTTAAATCAATAAATTTTCACTAAAACTATAGGAGATTTTATGTTTGAAGTTACTTCTTGTAATTCTGGTGAAGGTGTAGTGGTCGTTGAAGATGCTGAATTTGGTTTGATGTATCAATTTAACGATGTGAACGTTAAGGAAGCAAAAGTAATCAATGATTATGATTTGCTGATCACTCGCAAGGATGGAACCACAAATACGGTGCGTATTTTAGAATAGCGCTTAAGCCGTAACCGACTTAGCTAGGCATTGACCTAAATGTGAAAAGTATTTATCGGTCAAATTGGTATGCACTATGTATTTAACGCGGTTGTCGATTTCGTCAACAGCTAAGTCAATTAATCCTTTTTTACGCATTGTTTTTAACCGTCTATGAACTGTGCTGGGAGAAATGTCAGGGAAGCCATGCATTATTTCCACCACGGTAAGTTTTTTATCTGAGTGCCAGTCCAAAGCCAGATAATTTAAAAGCCTTTCCTCCATGGCATCTAAAGAAGGTAGGGAAGGCTCTTCATTCACAGCTTTCGCTAAGCGTAAAAACTTCAAGTATTCAAGAGATGATTTAGAAAGCATATTTGCAATTATATTAGTGCATTTAACTGTGTGGCAAGTAATTTCAATTTCATATGACTTTGAGGTGCGAATGTCTCCTATGGGTCGGAAGCGCCGAAATTCAAAGTCTGCTTTAGGGCAGTTCTGTCACTAGTAATCTTAGATGTAACACTAAATACACTTATCTTGTTACGTGGCGCTTGAATTGTATTTTCAGGTTAGGAAGAGAGTGTCTCTAAAATATCTGTTTAAATCTTCCAATGAATTAGGGTTTTGATTAGTATGCGACCTGATCAACTAATGCCATATGGGCTATATAACCTGAGCGTGTTTCACCTGCTGATTTTGCCTTCGAATCTAATCTAGCTAACACTCTTTTTGGCAAACTTATATTTACTCTTTCTATATCGTCCGATAAAAGAGCGGGATCAATTTCAACAATTGCCCAAATCCAATTTCTGAATTCTGGATCATTTTGTAGTGACGTAATTGAGCTTGGTTTTGGAACAACGGAACCTTCATCAAGTGCTGTTTCAATCCATAACTCAATCGCATCTTTTGCATTTTCTATCGCCTCATCAATACCGCTATCTGCAGCAGAGAAACAACCTGGCAAGTCAGGTACAACAACTCCCCAAGCGATACTATCGTTACCGGCTTCTATTGCTATTGGATATTTCATCTTGCGCTCCTTACCTCAATCCTGCTTGTTTTAGTAACTTCTGAACCAATCCAATCCCTAAATCTTTTTTAGGGTGAGGCACACTGATATGCCCCGTTTTAATTGGATGTACAAATATGCGGTGAGATCCTTTTGACCCTCACAATATCCATCCATCTTTTTCAAGTTTGGAAATAAGTTCTTTACTGTTCATGAGTTAATTAAACACACCATACACACAAAATCAAATTATGATTAATTTTGACGAAAGTTAATTTTCTAATTCGTCTTTTAATAGCATGACCGTCTGCAATGGGTCGGAAGCCCCGAACTTCAGAGTCTGCTTTAAGGCAGATCCAATTTACTTATCCCCTTACCTGCAAAATAGTTTGCTATAAAGAAGACGGATGTAAATTGGACTTCGGGCCAACAGCAGACGTTGGCATATTAAAATTAATTAAATACCCTCATAAGTCAATAAACTTTCTCATATTAAGGTATATACTCAAGGTGCTATCTTTTTATTATCATTGTTATCAAATTGATGATATTTTTGTTTTACCTGGATCAATACCAAGATATAAAACAAAGTACATTGAGTGCTCCTTGCTCAAATAAGAAGATGCTTTAACAAGAGTAATTGTTAACTCATAGAAGTAATACTTAAAAGTGCTTTAGGAGAAATAATGCAAATTGTTTCCAATTTAGTTAACACCGGCACCCTTCTACCGCATGGCTTCTGTATAAACTGGACGCCAGTCTTGCTTTGGTTGTACGTCATTTCAGATGCGCTTATCGTATTAGCTTACTACTCGATTCCCTTCACCTTAATTTATTTTGTAAGTCACAGAAAAGATCTCGCCTTTAGCAAGATTTTTATCATGTTTGGCGCATTTATCCTTGCCTGCGGCACCACCCATCTGCTAGGCATTATCACTTTATGGCACCCTATTTACTGGATAGATGCTGGCATGAAAGCTTTTACTGCGATGATTTCATGCATCACCGCCATTACTTTGATCGTTCTAATGCCCAAAGCTTTAAAATTACCTTCTCCCCAGCAATTGGATGAAGAGGTTGAAAGACGCTTAAATACGTATGACGTTTTGGAAAAAACCCAAGCGGCTCTTGTTGAATCCAGTCTTGTTCTTGAAGATCGTATCAAAGAGCGTACCAATGAATTAATCTTTCAAAATGAAGAGAAAGAAAAACGTGCAGCAGAGCTCGTCATCATCAACACGCAGTTAAAAGGCTCACTAATGAAGACGGTAGAAGTTGCAATGAAGTTGAGTGAAATGCGTGACCCATATACGGCCGGGCATGAAAAACGTGTTGCTGAAATAGCGGTGGCTATTAGTGCTGAACTTGGCTTCGATACAGAATGTCAACAAGGCATGCGTGTAGCTGGTTATCTACATGACATCGGTAAAATTATCATCCCTGCGGAAATTTTAGCTAAGCCCGGCAAGCTTAATGATATTGAGTACAGTCTGGTGAAATATCATGTTCAGGCAGGTTATGACGCAATTAAGGACGTAGACTTTCCGTGGCCTGTCGCGGAAGTAGTTTTTCAGCATCATGAGCGCCTCGATGGGACTGGATATCCACGCGGGCTTAAAGGCGAAGAAATTATCATAGAAGCGCGCATTCTATCAGTGGCTGATGTGGTTGAGTCGATGACATCACATCGACCTTATCGCGCTGAGCTAGGTATAGAAAAGGCTTTAGCTGAAATTGAACGTGGCTCTGGAATCACTTATGATGCCACCGTGGTGGATGCCTGCATAAAGTTGTTTCGTGAAAATGGATTCAAGACAACCCAATAGCCAGTCTTAAGTTACCTAAATCCCGGTCATTCTTAAAATATGAATGTCTCCTATGGGTCGGAAGCACCAAAAACCAATGACTGTTTTAGCGAAGTTTCAACCTCAGAGAATCCCCACCCATACTTTGTTAATGCAAAAAGGGCTGGCTATATACTGGTTTTTTCTTGGTTTGAATTAAGGTGCAGAGTGCGATTGACGTAGATGGGGAACTCCTACATAGACCCTTTAAAACAACAGACGTAAAAAAGCCCACATCGCTGTGAGCTTGATTTTATTGGTGGCCGAGACTGGAATCGAACCAGTGACACGCGGATTTTCAATCCGCTGCTCTACCGACTGAGCTACTCGGCCGTACTATTTCTAATCCTTGCAACGTCGGTAAAACTTCGCAAGCCGCGCATTATAGCAAACTTCCAGCAGATTTTACTTAAACATAATTTAATTATTCGCTAAATTTGCAAGCTAGTTGCTACTGCAAGTATTTTAATGAAGAGAAAGCTACTTAATTTTTTAATGGGGTGAAAAAAGCCACGTTACCTTATCAGTCTAACGTGCCTAAGTTCATAGTTACTTATTATGCGGTTTTAAACACTGCGCTCAAATTAGGAAATACTTTGGCTGTTACCCAGAAGCCAAGTAAATACATGGCAGTAAAACCCGTAAAGTTTGGCATGTAGTTCCAGCCGTATTGCATAGTTTCTAATACCCCGCTATTTGGAAAGCGGCCTGAAAACAAATAGTAAGTTTGTGTAGAAATCACAAAGGCAGCTATTGTAGAAGCAAGGCTAGCCAATGTAAATTTAAGCGCATTTAAGCTCTCTGTTTGCTTGCTTAGCCATAAGCCAGCAATCCACATCACTGCGTAAGTTGGCAACATGCCCCAGTAGCCAATAGTTAAACAAAAAGCCTGTAGACTATCAATCGAGGCTGCACCAAAGTCGATGACTGTCGCAAGTAGCACAAAGAAAGCAAACCAAGAGGCTTTTCTTAAATACAAGCCCCCAATTAACAGTAAAGCCAAGCTTGCGTCCGGTAAAGCTACGCTCGTCATTACATGGCTGCCACGCGTAAGGAGCATTAAGAATGCTATTGAAGTTGCTATAACTAGTGTTTTCGATGTTAATTCTGATTTGTTCATGGCTTAGTCTTTCAAAAAGGCGCGCTTTAATAAACGAGCTTGTTCATATTTTTGTCATCATAACATTTTCAAACAATATCTATCCAAACAGCCAACTTATTTCTTATCCTCAGAAGAAACAGGCAGTTATTTTATAAAAGATAATTGACTTTTAAAGCTATCACTTAAAATTATATGTGAGGCTCAAGTACAAAGTTCTTGCATTTCCTGGGTAATAATAATTAACACCACCATAGACTGTACCCATAGGTGAGTATTTCTTATCTAGCATATTCATACCTGTGAATGAAACAGTGATAGGTTTAAATTCCCATGCAGCTTTTAGATCTAATGTTGTATAAGACGCTAGCTTAGTATCTGTATTATAAAAATCTCCTGAAAAATAACGAGAACCAACGTAGTTTACTTGGGCAACATATTTTCCATATTGATGTTGATCCCATAACAGTTGAGCAGATCCCATGTTTTCAGGAACGTTAGGAACAATATTCCCGGCATATAGCCCAGAAGTAAATTTCACCTCTGTATAGCTGTAACTAAGTTTTGCTCTAAGGTTTTCTAGTATTTTATACGCTAGTTGTGCCTCTATACCTTTATGCGTTGTAGGGGCTAGGTTCACATTTGAATAAGAGTTTGGATCATATGCAATTTCGTTATCAATATCCATTCTATAAACAGATACTCTACTTTCAATTATTGTATCTTTGTAAGTTAGGCCTACCTCGTTGTTATAGCTAGTTTGTGGCTTTAAAAAAGACCCGTAGAAAATAGTGTTCGCATTAACAGGATCAGAACCAAAAATTTCATCTAAATTGGAGAATCTAAAACTAGTGCCACTTTTAAAATAAGAACCCCAATTTACATCATGATAATTAAGAGTTAGCTGATATGCATTTTTCGTAGATTTTTGATTGCCGCTCATGCTTGGGTTGCCATCGCCATATGGAGCGTTATAAGTTACACCTTGATATATGTAAGAGTATGGGGTAAAGCAATCTTGTAATGATGAGTAGTAACTATAATAACAAAATGCATCTTGTTGGGCAGATTGCTTAATTTGCTCTGAACGCATACCGACAATTGCATCGAGTTTCTGAGTTATTGAAGTCGTATTTTGCAAATAAACAGATTGCGTTGTTTGATTTGCATTTGTTGAATAATTATCTGCTCCTGTGTTGCTAAGAATTCCAGTGGTTTGACCATTAAAATTTCCGTAGTAATAATCGTAACCACCAATCATTACATTTTTATAATTGAAGGGATCGCTAGTCCACTTAAGTTTTGGCGTAAATCCATAGCTTGTAATTTCCCGATTCTTTTTGATATCGTATTGATCTGGATCAGTGAATTTTGTTTTTTCATATGAAAAAAGTAGTTCAGTGGATAGTTCCAGATTTTGGTTAAGTGCAACAGAGAATCCAGGTCTTATTTTTAAACCTTCTTTTGCTTGCCGCTGATTAAGATCTTTTGGACTAAAGGGGCGAGAGGTTATTGGGAAAATCTCGGAAGACCTTGGGTTTTGGGCGTAATCAGTTGCAGAAAGCACTCCTGGCAGCCCATTCTCGATATGGAAAACGGAGTAATCAATAAAGGTGTTCACTGAGTCCAAGTTATATCCAATGCGACCACTCACTGAGTGCGAGGTTTCTGCAGAGTTTTCACGATAACCATTTTCATCAGAGGTATGAATGAAGGTATTAAAATAGCCATCATGATCAAGGGAGCCCGATAAATAACCATCAACACTTTTATATCCGTAGCTGCCAATCGTAGTTGTTAAAGAGGCGGCAGTTTTTCCTGATTTGTCTGTAATAATGTTAATTACGCCGCCAGTTGCACGGTCACCATACAGAATAGTTCCGTCACCTGATATGACTTCAATATGATCAATTGCTTTAACTGGAATAGATGCCCATTGAATATTGCTTGAGTCGGGACTATTTAATCTCTGTCCGTTAACTAGTACCAGTGTGTTGCTAATGGCAGTGTCACCAAAACCTCTTATATCTACTGTTGTATCGGTTCCACTATTGCCATGCAAACTTTGAATATTTATCCCAGCTAGCGTTCTTAAAAGATCTGGGATACTTACAGAGGGGGAGTTTTGTATCTCTTCGTGTGTAATAATTTTTACACTGGGATTCGAAGACAAATCTTCTTCAAATCTGGATGACGTAACAATTACATTGTCGGTATTAAGTTTAAAATCTTCGGCGAATACAGGCGCAGAGAGAAGCATGCCAATCAGGCTGGCAATGGTAGATCTTTTCATGGTTATTTTCCCTTAATCTGCACGCGACCCCGCGAGTAGATTGTTTTTAGGCCTGTATGTTCAGGCCTTAGTTTTAAAGTTAGGGAATACAGCAACATGAAAATAAAATTGACTGCGCGGCCGACATGTCGACGCAAAAAGCGCTGCCTATATTTACCGTCACCCCGCGGTACTTCCTAGCGTATATGTTGTGAGGCCGGTCTCCGGGCTTGTGAACGTTAGGTTTTGATGCCTAGTGTTTTGCGCCTTCCCATGTCTTGCCTTTTCTAGGCTTGGACTCAGTGGCATATTGCAAAACTACATTCACTTACCGTTGCGGGGGCAGCATAGGACTAGTTAATTTGAATTAACGCACCTATTTCCCAGTTTCACCTTGTTTGTAGAAAACAAACTTGGCACCTGACAACAAGTCACAATTATAGCGGTTATTTTTTTATCAAATTGAACTATTTTGTATTGAGGTTTGTACGGCACTCACTGCAATGTGTTGTAATACTTTTAAATATCGCGGTTAGCTATTGACCTTACTCATTTTTTTAAATTACTATGCCTCTATGGATGCCGACTTAAAAGCCTTAGAACAAAAACTCTCACAGCTAATTTCATTGTGTGATGATTTGCGCAATCAAAACGCGCAATTACGCGTGGATTTAAATGCAACACAAACTGATAGTGCGTTACTAAAGGCTAACATGGATCAAGCAAGTGTGCGGATTGAAGCGTTGATGGAGAGTCTGCCTTAACGCAGCTACAATAAAAGATAATGAACAAAGCTAAGGGTGTTGATGTCAATATCATGGGTCGCGACTTCACGGTGTCTTGTACCGATGAGGAGCGTCCCGGTTTGATTAATGCGGTTAATTTTTTAAATAAGAAAATGCGCGATATTCGCGATAATGGCAAAGTGGTTGGTGCGGAGCGTATTGCCATTATGACGGCACTGAATTTAGCACATGAGTTGCTTAATAGTAAAAGCGGTAGTGTAGATGTTGGTGATATTAAGCGTAGAGTTACCCAAATGCAGGATCAAATTGATAAGGCGTGTGCGGCAAAGTAAACACGTTACAAGTTTTAAGAGGTACAGTATTTAGATATTTTTAGGTTGGTTTTGCTGGGCATAGAACCCACCATTTAATTCCAACTTTCACAGTTTGTTCTCTGCGGTGCGGTTTAGGCTAATAATTCCTTGAACTAGTTTATAGCATCGGTTTCGGTCATTCGAGTTGTTGTGTGCGCGCCCTAAATTGAGTGTTCTTTTAAGAATCTCTTGGCGGGTGTACCTAATGCGCTCTAGGCCTTTTCCACTTGAGCCTTTTTGGTTCAGGATGCTGGTCTAAGCTTTATCCGTGGAGAACTCCTTTTTTTGCTTAGCGTAACTCGTGATATTTTAGGTCAGCCAAGCTCACAATCTCTAAGCAATTGACGTGACATGCTTCTAAGATTACTGGGGGTGCAAAGCCTGCTTCGGAAGCCTCTAGCCAGCGTGCCGCACATACACACCAACGATCACCAGCTTTTAAACCTTCAAAGCCGTACTCTGGTCGCGGTGTGCTTAAGTCATTGCCACGAGAGATAGAGTAAGCTAAAAACTCATCCGTGACTTGCGCGCATACAGTATGACTTCCGCTATCATTAGGCCCAGTCTCGCAACATCCGCTGCGCGTAAAGCCAGTGAGCGGGTTGAGGCTACACAATTGTAAAGCAGTGCCGAGTACATTTTTGTCCTGTGGCTTTTTGCTAAGATTATTGGCCATATAAATATTCTCTGATTTTTGATAAAGTCACGACTAATGAACCACTATGACATACATTAGCGATATAGTTAATGTAGTCAATCATAACAAATTCACACTAAAGGCGAGCTATGCGTTATTGGTTAATGAAATCTGAACCGACCGATGTGTCAATTGACGACTTGGCCGGCTTTCCTAACCAAACAGTCGATTGGTATGGTATTCGTAATTATCAGGCGCGTAACTTTATGCGCGACCAAATGCGGGTAGGCGATGGTGTATTTTTTTACCACTCTAATTGTGATGTGCCTGGCATTGCTGGCATTGCCAAGGTCTGTACGCTAGCGTATCCAGATCGACTACAGTTCATCAAGGGTCATAAATACTACGATGCCAAAGCGACCCCAGAAACGCCGCGATGGTTAAATGTAGATGTGAAATTAGTACGAAAAACAAGATTGTTAAGTCTAAAAGAGTTACGTACCTTTTCTGAATTAGAGCATATGCGCATCTTGCAACGTGGAAATCGACTATCAATTACGCCAGTAGATCCTAAAGAGTGGGATTTTATAATGACTCAACTTCAGGCCGAATCTGAATAAAAAAAGCCGCGCATGCGCGGCTTTTTCGTCATTACAGGTATTAACTACAAAGGCTTATCTAAGCTACCCATCGATTTAGGGTAAGTCACTACACCCCAAGGCATTTTCTTATCTGGAATTTGCTTGGTTACTTCAAGTTTTTCAACATCAATGACAAGTACTGCGTCAGACTTGCCACAAGCAAGCAGAATTTCTTTGTCATCTGGTGTGAAGCTAAAGTGCCAGCAACGGTTGCCCGTAGTGATGTCTTTAATCTTTTCAAAGCTTTTTGCGTCATACACTTCCAACGCCTTGGCCTTGTTAGCCGCAATAAAAATGCGCTCGCCGTTACGATCATAAGCTACGCCATACGGTGCGCCACCAGTGTCGACAGTGCGTAACACATTAAATTTCTTGTCCATCACCATAAATTTATTGCTGAACTCTAGGGTGACTATGTAGGTTTTACCATCAGGTGAAACCTTGATGCCACGAGGCCTGTCGCCATAATCATGCGTTGGAATAGTTTTAAGTAATTTTCCAGTTTTCATACTGTGCACAGTGACCGTATTGTCAGCTTCGTTAGTGATCACTAGTTGCTTGCCGTCACGGCTAAATTCGATGCCTTCAGTTTCAGGGCCACCGATAATTTCGCGTACTTTTTTGCCCAGTTTTAAATCCACAATACCGATACGCGCAGGTTCTTTATCGCCATCGGCCTCTTCGGGGGCCGGAACAGCTACTGCACCTGCTACTGGCGGAGGACCGCCTTTAGAACTAGGCTCATATGAAACAAAAGCAAAGTTTCCGCGCACACGCACAAACTCCGGATTTTTACCCACAGAAATTTGCTTCATCACTTCATTAGTTGCGGTATCAATGATAGAAATGCTCCCATTTTCGCGGGTGGCAACTATCAGCAATTTACCATCTTCGCTTACGGCAAGGCCGCGTGGACCATCAGCCTTAACGTCAATGACAGTGTCAGTGGTTAGCGTGTTGAGGTCGATTACCGTAACACCCCCATCCTGATTTGAAACATAGGCTTTACCGCGCTCAGCGGCTGCGGCACTCGCGTTTAAACAGATTCCCGTTGCGAAAACCATTATCCAATGCGTTAATTTCATGCTTTATTGCTCCTTTTGTTCAATCTTATTTTTTCTTATCTATAGATACTAAGTAAGGCACGCCATGCTGGTTTAGGTTCAATCTAGGTGAATATCCATACTTAACCTGCTCTTGGCTTTTATGTATTAGTTTACAAAGGCGTAGTTTTGATTGGTTGTATACAACCAAAAGCTTGGATATGCAGACTAAAAATTAACCTAAAAATAACTTATAGGCAGGGTTTTCAGTTTCATCCCAGTATGGATAACCTAGTTGATCTAAAAATTCATGGAACTGATTAGTATCAGCCGGTGGCACCTGCATGCCAACTAGCACTCGACCAAAGTCAGCCCCATGATTACGGTAATGGAATAAGCTAATATTCCAGTCGTGGCCCATGGTATCTAAAAACTTCATGAGAGCGCCAGGTTTTTCTGGAAACTCAAATCTAAACACCACTTCATTGGTTGCTTGTGGGGCATGGCCACCAACTAAATGGCGCAAATGCAACTTGGCCACTTCATTATCGGTTAAATCTAATGCGGGTAAGCCTTTAGCTTGCAGAGCCGCGACCAAATTGGTAGCTTCACTAGGGTCGGCAATAGCAACGCCGACAAAGATATGCGCAATTTTTGGATCAGAGTATCGGTAGTTAAATTCAGTAATATTGCGATCTCCCAACAGGTGGCAGAAAGTTTTAAACGCGCCCGGTTGCTCTGGAATACTCACAGCTAATACTGCTTCACGCTTTTCACCCACTTCAGCGCGCTCTGCAATAAAGCGCAAGCGGTCAAAATTCATATTGGCGCCAGAAGCGATGCCAATCAAGGTTTCGCCCTTTAACTGATTGCGTTTGGCATATTCTTTAATGCCAGCAGTAGCGAGGGCGCCAGCGGGCTCTAAAATGCTACGTGTATCTTCAAATACATCTTTAATTGCTGCGCAGATAGCATCATTATCAACTACGATCATTTCATCTACATATTGCTGGCATAAGGCAAAAGTATGCTCGCCGACTTGTTTTACGGCAGCGCCATCGGCGAACAACCCCACTTGATCGAGCATAACGCGATGCCCAAGCTTAAGAGATTGCGTCATTGCTTCAGCATCTTTGGCTTCGACGCCAATCACTCTAATTTCAGGGCGCATAGCCTTAATGTAAGCAGCAACGCCGGCCAGAAGGCCACCACCACCTACGCAGCAAAATATAGCGTGAATAGGACCTGGGTGTTGGTTGAGTATTTCGAGTGCGATAGTGCCTTGACCGGCAATAACGTCAGGGTCGTCGTAAGGGTGAACAAAAGTAAGGCCTTCAGTTTTTTCTAACTCCTGCGCCCTCGTATAGGCGTCAGTATAGCTATCGCCAAATAGAATCACCTCCGCACCGCGGCCTTTGACTGCATTGATCTTGATTTGCGGCGTAGTGGTAGGCATAACAATTACTGCTCGGCAACCTAGTTTTTGTGCGCTAAGCGCTACACCTTGAGCGTGGTTGCCAGCACTGGCGGCAATGACGCCTTTAGCAAGGGTAGCAGCAGGCAATTGCGCCATTTTGTTATAGGCGCCGCGTAATTTAAACGAGAACACGGGTTGCATATCTTCGCGCTTTAAAAGCACGTTGTTTTGTATGCGTTTAGATAGGTTGGGTTGCAGTTCAAGTGGCGTGATTTTAGCCACGTCATACACGCGTGAGTTTTGTATTTTATTTAAATAATCGTTGATGCTAAGCGTTACTTGAGTCATGGTGAGTATTCAGATGCCTTTGGCAATTTTCA
Organism: uncultured Pseudomonadota bacterium; assembly: GCA_903838125.1. Classification (GTDB taxonomy): domain Bacteria; phylum Pseudomonadota; class Gammaproteobacteria; order Burkholderiales; family Methylophilaceae; genus Methylotenera. The sequence goes on from CAILXF010000060.1 coordinate 39,050, forward strand.
TTCAAAGGCCATGCAGTGTATAGTGGCAGATGTTTGTAATTATAAAGAAAATGTCGGGATATAACCAAAATGCAGAAAAATGAAACGAAGTTATCACAAGACGAACTTAAGCAACAGGTGGCAAAAGCGGCTGTTGAGTATGTAAAAGGCGGTATTATTGGTGTGGGTACTGGCTCAACTGCCAACTTTTTCATTGATGAGTTAGCTAAAGTAAAACATAAAATTGACGGCGCGGTCGCCAGTTCTGAAGCAACAGCGCAACGTCTTCGTGCGCATGGTATTGAGGTATTTGACTTAAATAGCGTGGATGGCATGGATATTTATGTCGATGGCGCAGATGAGATTACCGAGCACTTGCATATGATTAAAGGTGGCGGTGGCGCATTAACGCGAGAAAAAATCGTGGCTGCGGTGGCTAAGCAATTCATTTGTATTTGTGATGAAAGCAAGTACGTCGCGGTGCTAGGTAAATTCCCATTGCCCGTTGAGGTATTGCCGATGGCTAAAAGCTATGTGGCACGTGAACTGGTCAAATTAGGCGGCCAGCCAGCGTTACGCAACTTTACTACGGATAACGGCAATGTTATTTTAGATGTGCATGGTTTAAGTATTACTGACCCCATTGCAATGGAAGCCCAGATCAATCAAATCGTGGGTGTAGTCACCAATGGTTTGTTTGCTGCGCGCCCAGCGAACGTATTGTTGCTGGCTACTGCGGATGGTGTTAAAACTTATAAAAAATAATTATTATTTCTGTTGCTGTGGGCTAGTATATTAAGTCTGAAATACTGTTGTCATAATTCACCATTAGTATGGCACGTTAGAGTAGTTAAAATTAAGCGGTATCATTAGTAAAATTCCCAAGGAAGCATGATGCAAACTGAACATACCTTTAAGCAATATGACGCCGAATTAGAAGCGGTACGTGCCAAAGTACTTGAAATGGGCGGCTTGGTTGAGCTGCAAATCGTACAGGCGCTAGAAGCGTTGGTGAAACTTGACACTAATCTTGCCAAAGAAGTCATGGTTAATGACAAGCGTGTGAATACACTTGAAATCGAAATTGATGAAGACTGTAGCCATATTATTGCTCGCCGTCAGCCAGCTGCTGGTGATTTACGTATGGTAATGATGATGGTGAAAACCATTACCGACCTTGAGCGTATTGGTGATGAGGCGACTAAAATCGCACGTACTGCACAGAAAATTTACGATGAAGATCGCATGTATAAGCCACGTTTCAACGAAATTAAATCGATGGTGGCTTTAGTGCGCGATATGCTACGTACTGCCCTAGATGGTTTTGCACGTTTAGATGTAAGTAAAACGGTTGAAGTGGCTAAGCAGGATGAATTGGTAGATGAGCAATTTCGTGCGGCCATGCGTCAGCTGATTACCTTTATGTTAGAAGATCCGCGCACTATATCAATGTCATTGGAGGTGTTGTTTGTGGCTAAAGCCATTGAACGTATCGGTGACCATGCTAAAAACATCGCGGAATATGTGGTGTATATGGTGAAAGGTATTGATGTACGCCACAGTTCTTTAGAAGATATCGAGCGCGAAACACAGCAATCAGTAGCATAGGCACCACCCAATAAAAAAGCGCTGATTTTCAGCGCTTTTTTATTGTAGGTATGCTTTATTTTCTAGACAGCTTTGGGTGGAACATAGCCCTGTGCAGTATCAGCACCCTCACCGAAAAAGTATTTTTCAGTTTGTTCAGTTAAGTATTTCCGAGCAGATTGATCGGCTAGGCTGAGGCGATTTTCGTTGACCAGCATGGTTTGCTGTTTAAGCCATGTTGCCCAAGCTTCTTTGGAAACGTGCGTGTAAATGCGTTTGCCTAATTCGCCTGGGTAAGGTGGGAAGTCCATGCCGTCTGCTTCTCTACCTAATTTAATACAATTGACTGTCCGTGCCATAATTTACCTAATGTAATGTTGCCAAAACGTAATGATAGCGCATGTTAAAATAAGCGTATTAAAAATCTAGGCTTTATATTTAAAAGCCTATTGTAAAAGAGAGCCTGTAATGCAAACCACGACCAATAAACCAAGCAGTAAAGCTAAAAAAACGCCAGTGTCTAAACACTTAGTGACCAGTCCGTTTAAAGGCAAAACTGGTGTGCGTAGATTAATTAATGCCTGTGGCTACTCCCTTGAAGGTTTCGCTGCAGCCTTTAAACATGAAGATGCATTTCGCCAAGAGGTTTTTCTTGCCATCATATTGATCCCGCTTGCATTTTATTTGGGGAAAACCCCGATAGAGCAAGCATTGATGGTAGCAAGTGTTTTGTTGCTGTTGATTGTTGAGTTGTTAAATTCAGCAATCGAGGCGGCGGTAGATCACACGTCAACTGAGCATAATTCCCTTGCCAAGCAAGCCAAGGATATAGGCAGCGCCGCAGTATTTTTAGCACTAACGATATTGGCTACAACTTGGGGTTTGTTGCTGCTAGGCTAGCCCGACTGAGGTCTTAACCTCCACACTAAAAGTCGCTGCGCAAACCGATTGTTACAGAGCGAGCGCCTTGCGGTGCAATATCCTTTAAAAATGAAGCAGAATCACGAATGTCTTGATTGAGCAAGTTGTTGGCTTTAGCAAATAACTCAATGTTAACCTTGGTGGGCAGCTTGTACGTTACTAGCGCACTAACATTGGTGTAACCGTTAGTGGCTAACTCATGGTCTGCTATACGCTGTTGTGCAAAGGCATGTAATACATTCAGCCTCGCGCCCAGTACATTCTTCTGATATTGCAAGCCGGCACCTAATCTAAGCGGTGCAATGCGCGGCAAGGCTTCCCCGGAAGTTAAGTTCGTCGCGCGGACATAATCACCAGTCATTTTCAAGTCAAAATTGTCATCAAGGTTAAACTTCCCTTCCGTTTCAAAGCCTTTAAAGCTTGCGGCTACTTCGGTGAATTGCGTTAACGGCAAAGCAGAGTTTGGGCCCTTAAGCCCTGTATCAAGTAAACCAATAAAACTACTGAACTTTGTATAATACGGTCCAGCACTAAATGAGTTTTTGCCATCTTTCCAACGAATTTGCGCATCAATTCCATTAGAGCGTTCTAGAGAAAAATTCGGGTTCCCAACCTCATACTGACCAGTGGCTAAATGCTCGCCATTAGCATAAAGCTCAAAGTAACTTGGCGCACGCTCGTTATGGGAGAGATTACTGGCCAATATCCAGTTAGGAGTGAATGCATAGAGCCCACCCAATGCATAGCTTGTGGGGTTGAAGCTTGCATTTTGTGCGCTTGAATTTTTAGACCAAGCACTAGCATCTACCGTAGTATATTCTGTGCGGCCACCTAAGCTAAATTTGAATTGGTCTACTGGTAGCTCTTCATACAAATATAGCGCTTTGCTTTGCGTGTTTGTACTCGGCACAAATGCTTCAGCGCCGAGCGCTTCAAAGAAGGTGTTTTGAAATTGCAGACCAACTACACCGCTTATATTTGCAATTTTGGCATGACCAGCTTCTAATGAACCTTCAATGCCGCGATTTTTAAATGTAGTACCTATATCGCCGGCGTTAATCTCTTGATGCTGGTAATCAGTGTGCGCTAGGCGGAACTTCACGCGATTAATGACGCTGCTTAAGTCAGTGAATTCAGAGGCAATATCCCAGCGCTGGCTTTTCATATCGATACGCACATTTTCTTCTGCGACCGTGCCGTAATTGCTATTAAAGCCAGAGTAAGAAGCCCCTAAGTAGCCGTTATCAAGCGTGAGTGATGCGCCTAATGCGCCACCATCGCTAGTGGCGCTGCTATTTTTCAGGGTGCCACTATTGGTTTGTAGTGTGCCGCCGGCAAGTGCCTTGCGATTCGATACTGCAAAACTAGGAATAGTTAAATCATTGCTTTTGCGGGCATATGCATCCGCGTGTATGGCTATTTGACCATTGCCAACGTCGACCACGCCAGCCATATTACTTTCATTGGCAGCCCCACCTAAGCGCGCTTCAGTTCGGCCGGTGACATTTTCTAATTTTTCAGTGGGAATGCGGTGGTCAACTGC
>CAILXF010000061.1 GCA_903838125.1 uncultured Pseudomonadota bacterium
AAGCAACGGGTCATATTTGATTTGTTGAGTAACGGGATGATGATCAAGGATATCGCTCTAAATCTTGGAATTGCCGAAATCACGGTCAAAGTAACAAAAGCAAAGATAATGCTGTTGTTAGGCGTGACTACCTTGCAAGAGTTGGCTGTAATTGGCAAATGCACCTCATGCCGTTTCGTCACAATTAAATCTAACAATTAGCTTAAGGTCTTTCCTTGCCTCATAGCATCTGAATTTCCGCACCTCAACGCAGTCATTGATTCTCAATTGATTTGACTTTCCACATAGGTGACGTTCACCAATAACATTAAGGGTCAAGAGTGGTCAATTAACCTACACTTTCCTTCATTAGCAGTTGACGAATGGTCTGCAACTCATGCTTCCTCTTTTCATCTGCTTCTGGATAGCTAATTTTAAGCGCATGAAAAGTATCCAAAATAATTCTGGAAACAATCAACCGAGCGTTCTCCTTGTCGTCGGCTGGAACCACATACCAAGGCGCTATTTTCGTACTGGTTGCGCTCAGGCAAAACTCATAGGCATGCATATACTGTTTCCAATACTTTCGTTCTTCAATATCGGCAAGACTAAATTTCCAGTTCTTTTCTGGATCATCGATGCGATCAAGAAAGCGCTTACGTTGCTCTTCTTCTGAAAGATGGAGAAAGATCTTGATGATTCGCGTGCCGTTCCGATAGAGATGATTCTCCCAATCCACGATAGAGCGATAACGATTCTCCCAAACTAATTTCTCGTTGTTCACTGAATCTGGAAGACCCTGCCCGAGGAGAATCTCCGGATGTACACGAACAATCAATACCTCCTCGTAATAAGATCGGTTAAAAATACCTATTCTTCCGCGTTCAGGCAGAGATTGGCTAGACCGCCAGAGAAAATCATGCTCCAATTCTGTTGCACTAGGGTGTTTAAAGCTAAACACCTGACATCCCTGTGGATTGACCCCTGACATCACATGGCGGATAACACTATCCTTTCCTGCCGCATCCATCGCTTGAAAAATCAGCAATACCGCATAGCGGTTGGATGCAAAGTGAAGTTGCTGCAGTGTACTTAACTCCCTCACCTGCTCTCCAAGGAGTTCGTGATACTCTTCCTTCGAGTGATAAATGGGACTCACAAGTGTTGGCCACTTCTTTAGATTGACCTTTTCGCCTGTCTTTACCTGAAATTTTTCTGATTTAATTTTCATCTTTAATCCTAAATCTCACAAGCAGCCACGATTGGACTTTATATTCATTAAATTCATATAGGTGTTGATACAACTTTAATTCCCTAGCTAATTCCTTCAGCATCTCATGCTTCGCTTTCAGCCAATCATTATTTGCGTTATTGATTAACTCCATCGAGGTTTTAAGCGATCAAAACGTTTCCAGTTTCGCTTTAGGTTTTGTAGTTGATGTATAGTATTGCAAGCATTCCAATCAGCAATCACATATAAAGAGTTAAATAGCACTAGATTCGGTCGGTTGCCGATGAGTTTATGAGTTAAATTCTTGGCCACACTAATGTCATTAAGCGCACCTAATGTGTCCAAAAGTTCAATCAGAGCAGGCATAAATTTTTTTAGTCTATTCTGTGGGTATAAGTGCGCAAAAAATTCTGAAGCGTACCGCAGTTTTTTGCTGGCAATTCTTGCAGCGTGCCGCTCCTCTTGATTCGCTTTTGGGAGATGTTTACTTTTTTGTTTTAGTTGCTTGTGACGTTTAGTGAGGACGGTTTGTGCTATCTCAAGCACGCTATACTCAACACTATTAGTTTTCCGCCAGCGTTCGTTTTCAAGCCAATCGCCAATGCACAGCAACATGTGCTGATAACGCTGGGAACCAATAGCTTTACAGACATTATTTTGGGCTACCCCCATAGCTTGTTGCGCCTTTTCTTGTAGCTGAATCAAGCTAGGTTGGTCAGGGAATTGTTGTATAACAGAAGGTAGTGTTTGTTTTGTAAATACATCTAAGTCACGCGCTTGGCCGAGTACTGTGGCAATCCACTTTAGATCCTTGATGATATTAGAACAACTTTGTGGGTTGATAATGCGACCAAAAGTGTTGAGAGAAGATCGAAATCGACGAATCGCAACTCGCATCTGGTGCACGCCTTCTTCATTATCATCGTATAAAACTACATCTTGATTACCTTGAAGCTGAGTAAAACAGTCCCAAACGATTTGTTTCAGCGCCAAGTGAGCACTCATATTTCGCTGCAAATGTGGTGGATTTGCATGAATGATAACGGGCATCCTTGGGCGATAATAATCATAGCCTCGCTGTGATTTGCTAATATGCTGAAGGCTTAATGGGATGCTTTGAATTAGATTTAGTGCAAATTCAAACAAGCGACCTGTATTGCCATTTTTTAACTCTAATTCAATTTCGCTTATCGGTTCACGCCTTTTACCCACTATAAGTTCACCCAAGTCTAGGGCGAGTTCAATCTTATCTCCGTTGTCAAATCCAAGCTGCCAATCAGTCCGTCGGACTTTGGTGATAAAGATTGGCCGGAGAGTACTTCGTAGCAACTTGTCATCAAAAATTTTAACTAGTATCGGATCGGTGATCTTACTAAAGTCGGGATGTCTGCTGGTGATAATATGTTCGTACTCCCTGCGTTGATGTAATCCAGTCGAAGTACTATCAATAGATTTGAGGGTCTGGAACCAAATTCCAGAAGACCGACGAACGCGCAGGGTGATGTTGGAATTGAGCAACGTTAGTTGTGGGGTGTCAAAGTAGGTGCTCAAGAGCAACCGTGTTTTTGATTTTTCTATCTGCGCAGACTTAATCGCAGGATGACGTTTGAGGCGATCAATATCTTGAGCCAAAATGCTGAGTTTGAGTTCAACTTCTTTTGTCATTTTCATTTTTGATTCAAGAGGCTCTGCGGTCATCATTTTACTAACTCAGATGAGTGAGTAACAACATAAGAATACTGTGCGCTTCTAATAGACTAGATGCTTGACCTGTATCAATAAAGTCTTAATGAATTAATGTGTAAAGTTTGGGTGAATGTTTCCTATGGGTCGGAAGCAGCGAATTCCAAAGTCAGCTTTGAGGTAGCTTCAATTCACTTATCCTCACAGCCTGTTTACAGATAGCCACTTTGAGGAGCCGCATTAATACGTAGGGCTAGAGCAGATGTTGATTTTTACATTCTATTTAACGTATTATTAACCATGTCTAAATTACGTTGTATTGTTTATTTTAGTTCGGCTATCCGACTGTTCACCAAAGATGAACTTGAAGTTTTGTTAATAGATTCAAGAGTTTTTAATAAAGAGCACGGTGTTACCGGATTTCTTCTTTATCATGACGGCTCGTTTATGCAGTGCATTGAAGGCGCTGATGATGACCTAAGCAAAGTTTACAAACGCATCACTGATAGTAGTCAACACCAAGGCATAGTTAAGGTGTTAGATCAATTTATCAATATACGAAGCTTTGCAGATTGGGCGATGGGATATTCCAAACTGGTTCAATCAGAACCATTAATACTTAAGACCGTAAGTTGGACAGAAAGTGAAAGTGGGAAGAATGATTCTAAAGGGATGCACTTATTAAAATACTTCTTTGACAATTATAATAAACCTTGATATTTGATTCCGTTAGTCTTTACTCATGGCAGGAAAAATAAAAGGGCACCTTCAGAACTGACCCCCAAATTAATGTCCAACTTTTGGGGTACAGTTCATTCGGGTGCCTTTTGTTTAGAGCGAATTACCGCTATGGCTCGGAAGTGACGATTCTTAGTATCTGCTTTAGAGAAATCCAGTTAATGCAGCAGCTTTGAAATGAGCGCAAACTATTGATCCCTAATTTTCTTGGAGATCATCATGGAAACATCAAATTCGCACTATCATGAACCTTGGAAAAAAGGTAAGTTAATCGGTCAGAAAGCACCACTCAGGCTCAAAGAAATATGGGCAATTCGAGTTCGCTTAGAGTTATCTCAACGTACTAGAGATTTAGCACTTTTCAACCTAGCCATAGATAGTAAGCTTCGGGCCTGTGATTTAGTTAAACTGAAAGTAAGAGACATTTCACATGGCGATAGAGTTACCTCAAGAGCCATCGTCATGCAGAAGAAGACTGGTCGCCCAGTTCAATTCGAAATTACGGAGCAAACGCGTAAAACAGTTGCTGAGTGGATTAAAGCATCTGAACTCAAATCCGATAGCTTTTTATTCCCAAGTCGAATTCATGACTCATTGCATCTATCTACAAGACAATATGCTCGCATAGTGAATGACTGGGTTGAAGAGATAGGACTTAATCCTACCAGTTATGGTACGCATACTATGAGGAGAACTAAGCCGACTTTAATTTATAGACGCACCAAAAACATACGAGCAGTACAGTTATTGTTAGGGCACACCAAGCTGGAAAGTACAGTTCGTTACCTAGGTATAGAAGTAGATGATGCACTAGAAATGGGTGAGCAGACCGAAGTTTAACTATAGGATACGGCTAGTGAAAACTAGACGTTAACCACTTATTTTGAAGTCAAAATATTAAAAGCCCAATTGCCGTCATTCATATCCGGTTAAGCTGAGTTTCCATAAAGCTGTCGTTCATGTTTGTCACTTTGAGCCAATAACAGACTAAAGCTCTATTAATAGCGCTGCTTCTAAGCAGACATTTGCAAGAAAAAGGGCTGGAATTTACTCCAGCCCGTCAACATTTAATTTCTTTTGGGTCAATAGCGTAGTAAGCCCTTAGTGCTAGCTTTAGTGCATGGACATGCGTTTTAATGTGCCATCTTTATCAATTAATTTGTGTTTTATTGCGCCTAGAATATGCAGTCCAATCACAACTAAAATCATAATGCCAATCACTTCGTGCGCTTCTTTGAAAATTTCGCGCATAGGGTTGTTGTCTAACCCTTGAACCAATGGTTTACCAAACCATTTAATACCATACTTGCTGTAAGTGGCCATGACAATACCGCTCACTGGTAGCGCAATCATCAGAAGGTAAAGTAAGTGATGCGTGCCATGAGCGAGTTTTTGTTCCCACTCTTTATAAGTTGCAAGTAATGCCGGAGGGCGGTGCGTGATGCGCCATAAAATACGTAAAGTGATCAGCGCCATGATAGTGACTCCGAACGATTTATGTAGATTGAAATAGAAAGTTCGAGGTGTGGCTTCTGCACTGAGTTGCCAAGTATAAATACCCCAGTTGAATATGTCGTAAGCCATTTGCTTAGGCGCTTCTTTTGGCAAATCAGCCATATACCAGCCCAAGGCAAACATGCCAAAAATACAAAATGCAATTAGCCAATGCAAAAAAACAGCGGTCTTGGTGTAACGTGAAGCACTATCCATGATGCGAATCCCTTAATTAAAAATCGTGATACTGTGACACTATTACATTAAATACGAATATGAGTATTATTATTGCAAATAATGAAGTTAGCAAGCTATTGAAAAGGCGATTTCCATGAAAAAAATAAATTTTGACATAAGGCTTGCGCCTGCAATATTGGCATTATTTTTTTTACTATCTGCAACACAGGTACAGTCTGCTGATTTTGGGATTGAGGATCTGGGTAATGGTATTTATGTGCACCATGGCGCACATCTAGATATCGATACAGGTTACCAAGGAGATATTTGCAACATTAGCTTTGTGGTCGGCAGTCGTGGTGTTGCGGTGATAGATACTGGTGGCAGTTTGAAGGTAGGCAAGCAATTACGCGCTGCGATTAAAGCCGTAACGCCATTACCGATTTTATATGTGATTAATACCCATGTGCATCCCGATCACATTTTTGGCAATGCAGCTTTTGTTCAAGATAACCCTGTATTTGTTGGCCATGCAAAGCTAGGTGACACCATGCAATTGCGGCAAGAAGCCTATACCAAATTAAATATTAAGTACTTGGGAGCTGACGCAGAAGGTAGTGACATGGTAAAACCGAGCTTGGTAGTGTCAACTGGATCCAAATTAGACTTAGGTGATAGAAGCTTGCAGTTAACCGCCTATGTTTCGGCGCATACGGTGACGGACATTTCATTGATTGATAGTAAAACACAGACTTTATTTACTGGAGATTTATTATTTATTGAGCGTACGCCAGTAATTGAGAGTGATATTAAGGGATTAATTTCTGCCATAGATAGTTTAAAATCATCCCAAGTCAGTCAGGTGGTGCCTGGCCATGGCCCGTTTACAAAAGATTGGATAGTTGCACTCAATAATGAGCGCATTTATTTAGAGGCTTTACTAACCGATATTCGAGCCAATATTAAAAATGGGGTCAGCATGGAAAAAACCATGGAGACAGCAGCGGCATCTGAAAAAAATAAATGGATGCTATTTGACGTGGCCAACCGACGCAATGTGAATACAATATATCCAATCTTAGAATGGGAGTAGGCGTAAAAAAAGCGGTTTTTTGCCGCTTTTTTTATATTCAACCTACGTTATTTCTTAAGGTTATCTAAGCTACAAGCGGTAATTGGGTTGACGTATAAAAGCAACAAACCACCAGCAATGGCCAAGTATTGCAAAACGGGTAGTCTAAGGATGAATGAAAGGATAACGATGTAGATCGCCATAATTAAGGCAAAAGCCTTAGTTTTATATCCTAACAATAGGGCCAGTCCACCAACAAAATTCATGAAAATAATCAATGGTGCAAAAATACCTGGTAAGCCTAAACTACCTAGTCCGGCTTGATAATCTTGGTAGCCTGTAGGATTGCTCATAAAACCAATAATCAAGGCAATTACTTGTAGTAGGAAAATTTGTGCCAGTAATACTCGTGCGGCTGTTGCTAAATATTTTTGCATATAAAACCTTTAAACATTAACTTGAAAAGACCAAGACGCATAATGCCTGTTACTGCCATAGCCCGCAAGGGGGTAACCATTGCAACCTGAGTTCAGCGTAGAAAAAGTCAGCTGGCAATCACAAGCGCCATCATTAAAAATGGTACGTGAGCGAGTCTTTATTGTTGAGCAACATGTCCCCATCGCACTAGAGTGGGATGGTTTAGATCAGATGTCACAGCACTTGCTGGCAGTCAATGCAATGGGTGAGGCGATTGGGTGCGCACGCTTGCTAGAAGATGGCAGCATAGGCCGCATGGCAGTCCTTAAAGAATGGCGCGGCAAGGGCGTGGGGTCAGCAATACTAAAATCTGCGATTGCCATTAATCAACAACAAGACGAACGCAACATTAGGCTTTCAGCGCAAATGCATGCCGTCCATTTTTATGAAAAATTTGGTTTTGTGAAATACAGCCTACCTTATTTAGAAGCCAATATATGGCACGTAGATATGCGACTCGAAACCAAAATTGCTTAATGCATTATGATTCTATAAAATCCAGCTACTTAAAAATTTTAGCCGCAAGGTTTTAACCGTTTTTTATACATCAACATTCAAGGATAGGGTATGTCAAAAATTATTTTCAAAGCTGGCGAAGCAACGGTATATACAGAAGGTAAAGACGTTTCAGCAGCGATGCCAGAGATTTTAATCGGTAGCGTAGATGGCCCAGTAGGCCAAGCATTTGCAAATATGATGGCGCAAAGTAAAGGCCATACCGCGATGTTTGCTGTGCGTGATATCAATCAGTTGGTCCGTCCAGCCTGTATGATGGCGCCAAAAGTGACTTTAAAAGATAGCGCTAATATCGCTTTATTTGGCGGCTTAGTGCAAGCTGCAACCGCCGATGCTATTTTAGATTGCGTTATTGAGGGCATTATTCCTAAAGATCAAGTCAATGACCTTTGTATTATCAGTTTGGTTTGGATTGATCCAGGAGCTGCAAAAGATCCAAATCTAGATAAAGCAGATATGTATAAAAACAACTATGACGCGACCAAGCTTGCAATTAAACGCGCTTTAAATGATGAGCCGAGTATTGATGAGCTGATCGCCAATCGTCATAAAATCAAGCACTGCATGTGGGAAGAGTCTTGGGATCAGAAATAGGTAACATTAATATTAGCATTTTCGGAAAATTCCGATAGGTGTAATAAAGCGGCTTAATGCCGCTTTTTTACACCTGATTGCCACTATTTACGGTTTAGAAAGCCAGCCACGAGCAACTTGCAACAACATCCAGCTTCTATGCAACCATTTTCCAACGCGGGTTGGACGTAGTATGCCCAGAAAAGCCATCGTACCCATCATGAGCATAGGACTACTTTTGACGTAACGGATTGCACTTAAGCCGCGATCGGCTAGCGTCAAGGGTGCTCGCCAAGGGTCTAAGCATTGTTGTAAGGCCTCTCGCTGCGCCGCGGCCTGCACGATCAGTTTATGCCGGCGTTTGGCTAATTGAGATAATTTTGTACTCATTTAAGTGGATCTAATAGCTCGTGGTCTTTAGACAATTCAGCTAAACTTGCGGCAAATACTCTAGGCATATTGCGCAGTGCGCGCATCGCTATCATAGAAAGAATCGCTCCAGCGAGCAAGAAAAAGCCTGTCAGAGCGCTAAGCGCCAACAGTCGATGCGTGTCCCAGAATACTACTACCAAAAGCATCGCAAGTAAGACCATGCCTAAACATAGGCAAAATAGTGAAACAAAAGTGAACACCAACAATGAGAGCAAACGCTCTCGGGCCTCTTCCATATCGGTAGAAAGTAGGTCGAGTCGGTTGTAAAGAATAGCAATTAAGGTTGTGGACAAGCTTTTTAATGAATGCAATAAGCCTACCCCCGCCTTATTAGTATCTTTCTCAGCGCTCAAACTAGCGTCGTCCAATGAGTAGTCCAATGACTAGACCGATGCCTGCCGCAGCACCTATCGCACGCCAAGGATTATCATGTACATATTCGTCCGTTACTTTGGCAGCGGCTTTACTTTTTTCCACTACAATATCTTGCGCATCAGCCATCTTGGCCTTGGCAACTGCCAGTGATTGTTCGGCTTTGCTGCGCAAACCCACAATTGCCTCGCCGCTCTGATTAGCAGTAGCCTTAATCAACGCTTCAGCATCGGCAACTACCACTTTGAAATCTGCAATCAGTTGCTCTTTGCTCACCGCTACTGCATCTGTTTTACGAAAAGCATTACTTATAGTCATTAAATTTTCTCCTTAAATTGTTAGTGCTAACAAGGTGGGACAGGCTTTGAAAATAAAGTTCTAAGCGAGGCTTGTCCAAGAACTACTGAACTCATGCTACCCCTAGCAATACGATTTATCAAGTTTCGCCTAATATCAAAGTAGGCTTACTCATCGTTATCACCACTATTAACCCACTACTTTAATCCTATACGCCTAGTTTGATTTAAAGATTGATTTAAAACAAATAGGATGCAAAAACCTTAATGGAATTAGATTGAGGCTAGCTTTTTCTGTAGGGACTGTAAAATTTTACGCACCGGTGTTGGAATAGCTGCAGCAATCGCATCATCAATATTTAGCCATATTTGTCCAACTCCAGCAACACTTGGTTTACGGTGCATGATGTGAAAAGTGCGTGGTTCAATATGTAATTTAAAATGGGTGAAGGCGTGACTCAGTTTTTCTAAAGGGGTTCCCGCTTGCGTAGTAATCCCAAAGCGCGCTAGAGCAAGATCCGAAGATATTATGTTCTCGGCCTCAGGAAAGCTCCATAAGCCGCCCCAAATGCCAGTTGGCGGACGTTTTTCTAGCATCACCTCATCACCGTCTAGCAATATGAGCATCGTGGTATTTTTTTCTGGAATAGTTTTACGTGGCTTCGGAGTGGGCAGCTCATGTACGCGCTGCACGTGATATGCAGCGCAGCTTGCCTGTAGTGGGCAAGTGTCGCATTTTGGTTTGGATCGGGTGCATAGTGTGGCACCTAGATCCATCAGTCCCTGCGTATAGCCGACCATGTTTTGTTGTGGTAGCAAGGTTTCGGCGAGCGACCATAAGACCTTCTCAACACTAGGTGCACTGGGCCAACCTTCAATTAAAAAGTGTCGAGATAGCACACGCTTTACGTTGCCATCTAAGATGGTTTGTATTTGATGGAAGGCAAAAGAAGCAATCGCGGCAGCGGTAGAGCGGCCAATCCCTGGCAGCGCTTGCATGGACTCAAAATCTTGTGGAAATGCTCCATGATGCTCATCCATAATGCGCTGCGCGGCATGATGCAGATTACGTGCCCGTGAGTAATACCCTAAGCCACTCCAGTGTTGTAACACTTCTTCTTGGGTTGCCTCCGCAAGGCTTGCAATAGTTGGAAAGCGCTGCATAAACTTTGCATAATAGCCAATGACTGCCGTTACTTGCGTTTGTTGCAGCATGATTTCAGACACCCAGATTGCGTAAGGATCTGTAGTATTTTGCCAAGGCAAATCATGCCGCCCATGTATTTTTTGCCAAGCAATCAGGCGGCTTGAAAACTCAGACATTCAATATATTTCCTAAATAAACGTAATATACCTAAAAGTTAAGCATCTTTTTAAGTTTGCTAGTTGCCTTATCTTTGATTTGATCTTCGTTAGATTTAGGTGCTTCCGTTGGCGCTGGCGTCGTTGTAGTGCCGGAGTTGGCGTCAGGTAAAGATTCAGCTGGTTTTTTCTTATCCAATAAATTTTTTAAGGCATCCACTTTAGTGCCGTTACCTAATAATTCTTTAACCGCACCCCCTTTTTCGCCACCCACTTTATCTAGCAAGTTTGATTTAGCGATGGCTGTGCCAAGCGAGGCAAGGTCCATGCCGAATTTAGGGCTAGAAAAAGATCCAGTAATTTTGAGCGGAATGCCAATGCCAGAAAGCGCATCTAAATCTGCCCCGCCTTGCCCTTTGAGTGATTTAACAATAGTTGGCTTAGCAAAATAGTTAATCGTTTCATTGGCGATATCAATATCACCGCGATTATCGCCAGGCGCTAAGCGCAAAATCGGCGCTTTCATGGCTAGATCTTCATTATGTGCGACGCCATTTTTAATCACAAAACTAGCCGTTAACTCGCTAAAGTCAGTTTTTTTCTTTGTATCGGCTACGCTATCTTTTGCTTTAAGAAAATTAACCTTACTTTTCAGCTCACGAATACTACCCGCAATATCCACGCCCTTAAGCGCACCATCAGCCAAATTAAATGAGGCATTGCCGTTCAAGGATTTTTTTAGTGCTCCTACGCTATTTCCAGAGGAGCTGATATCAACATTCAGGCTACCTTTGCCATCGAGCATATTATTATTAATCGCATCAATCATTAGCGGACCAATTGCAACAGATTTCATGCTTTGCTTGAAGGCAAGACTAGGTGTGCTCCGAGCATCAACTTTAAGCATGCCGCTCATATTGCCTTGATACAAATCTGCTGAAAATGGCGAAAGTGTTACAAGGCCGTTCTCGGCTTTCATACCTATGTTCACATGCTCAGTTTTAATATTCGCCAATTTAAGCCAGCCGATTTTCGCCTCGCCCGAAGCGTTAAACTTTTTTAGCGCAGATAAATCAATCGGCGTATCGCCGGTATTTTTCACTGAGGGCGGGTCACTTTTCGTGATGTATTGATCGGCATCCAACTTATCAACATTAATGTTGAACGTATAAACTGGATCACTAAAGCGTGAAATACCCACATTCGCACTAATTTGGCTATCGTTCACTTTGGCGGAAAGTTTTTCCAAGCTTAGCTTTTGTCCATCGGCTTTTAAATCTATGCGGATATTAGACGCTTTAGTTTTGCCATATTTAAGATTGCCTATGCGTAAGGTACCATCTGCATTTAACGCCTTTAATGCGCTTAAATCTGCCGCTTTATCGCTGTCTTTTTTATTAGTGCTTGGTACAGTGGCTACCACATATTTATCTACATCTAGCTGATCAATATCTAAATTGAAGGTGTAAAGCGGTTTCATAAACTGGCTAATACCCACGCTGCCTTTAATTTGGCTATCGTCAAATTTAACATTAAGGCCACTTAACACTAACTTTTGGCCATCAGCTTTAATATCTACGTTAAGTCCAGAGATGCGATATTTATCGTACAAAATGCTGCCTACATTGAGTTTTCCATCCAACAGCAATGTTTTAAGTGCGCTCAACTCAGCGGGTTTTACGTTGGTTTTAGTTGCAGTGCTAACAGGCGCACTGCTTTTTACCAGTAACTTATTAAGATCTAACGTATCGGCATTTAAATTAAATTTGATATTAGGCGTTTTGAAGCTTGCCACAGATACGTCGCCACTTAACTTGGTTTGATCAACATTTAAACTAAATTGGCTATTCACCAACTCGTTTTTAATTTCAGCATGCATACCTACATTGAATTTAGCTTGCATAGCACCATTAGGCAAGCTCGGATCTTTAATATCAATGATGCCAGCAAGTTTTGGTAAATCAAAAATTAAGGCCTCAAGGTTACCGCTAAATGGTGAAGAGAATTTACCATTCATCGTGCGTTTGCCTTGCACTGCGGAAATATCACCGCTAATGCCGCTACTTTGTAATGATTTTGGCGTACCTTTGATATCAGCTAATACCATATTGGCTTTAAAGCTGTCGCCTGATTTTTCTTGAATCAAGCTTACCTTAGTTTGTTTGCTGGTGACTTCATTTTTTTGTGCGATTAAGGCTGGCGCGTTTAAAGTTATTGTCATTTTTCCGCCACTAAATTGACCTGAGGTAGCTAGGTTTAGGCGATTAATTAGGTACTCGCTAGTCTCTGGTTTAGCGTCAATGTCGCCAGTAGCCAAAATTTCAACCGCGGTCCCACCTAGTAAATCACCCTTAATGGCAACATCTAACGCTTTGGCTGCAAAGTGTTTTGTTTTTGGATCGACTAAAAATTGTCCTTTTATTTTCACACTTGCGGCAATTGTAGGTTGGTTAGCGCTCACCATAAAATCAGTGGCTAAATTAACTGGTTCAGCTAAAGCGATATGACCTGATTTAAGGTTTAATTTTTCGATGCTATATTTAGCGCCAGTGGCTTCATCTGAGTAGCTTGCGGCTGAGTTAGAAATGTTAATGCCATCAATATCAAATTTTATATCTTGTGACTCTTCATCATCTGGACTAATCAAATCGTCAAAGTTGGTACTGCCATCTTTATATTTAATAACGTTTGCACGTGCGCCAACAATGTAAACAGAATCTACAATCAATTCTTTGTTGAGCAAAGGCAGCAAAGCCAGTGACACTTTAACGCTATCAACCGAGGCAAATTCAGCGCTATTTTTATGTTCTGAGAGTGAAACCTTGCCTAAATTAGCGCCAATTTTTGGCCAAAAAGAAAGTTTGATGTCGCCATCCAATTTTAAAGTGCGGCTTTTTTTAGCCTGCACTAAGTCAATTATTTGTTGCTTGTAATCGTTGGGGTTAAAGGTAGCCGCAACAATGGCGAGCACAATTAACATCACGCATACTAAACCACCCAGACCATAAGTCGAATATTTAAGGAATTTTTTCATAGTCATTCTCACAGCAAGATTTTTGAAAATTTTAACCTTTTCAGTCTAACCTTGCCAAGCCATATTAATGGTGGCGTTAGATTGAATTTACTGAAGATTCCAGTAGTAGATTAGTACTAAAGCGCCAAACACAATACGATACCAGGCAAACACTTTGAAGTTGTGCGTGGCAACAAATCGCAGTAGCATTTTAATTACCAATAAAGCTGAAGCAAAAGCAGTAATAAAGCCTACTGTAAACATTGCGATATCGTTGACTGATAATAACTGCCAGTTTTTCAGCAAGTCATAAGCAGTGGCGGCAAACATAATAGGGATTGCCAGAAAAAATGAGAACTCAGTTGCAATTTGTCGGTTAAGGCCAAACACCATGCCACCCAAGATAGTTGCGCCTGCTCGTGACACCCCAGGAATCAGTGCAAGTGACTGCGCAAAGCCAATTTTGATAGCCTGTATTTTAGTGATTTGGTCGATGCTGGTAACATTAGCCGATGGCGTATTTTCCGCTTTGTATTCAATCAACAGAATGGCAAAGCCACCTGCAATCAGGGCTATGGCAACAGTTAACGGCGAAAATAGATAGGTTTTAATAGCGCTGTGAAAAGCTAAGCCGAGCACAGCTGCGGGTAAAAATGCTATTAGCAAGTTAAGCACCAATTGATTGGATTGCGATACTTGCGTTTTTTTATCGCCCTGTGTCCCCTGTCGCCGTCCCGTCACATCAAGCAATGTTTTAAGTAACTTAACTCTATATTCCCAGCAAACGGCTAAAATCGCCGCCAACTGAATCACAATTTCAAATACCTTACCTTTTTCATCGTTGAAGCTAAGTAAATCGCCAGTAATAATCAAATGTCCGGTGCTGCTTATCGGCAGAAACTCCGTCATGCCTTCAACCAAACCGAGGATAAGGGCTTTAGCTAGTAAGAGTAAATCCATGGTGATTATTTCCGCTTCAGCCCGTGGTGTGGCTTCAAATTGTAAATGTGTACATAAGGTAAAGGGCGAATCATCGCCCTTTGTTCAGTATTTTCTAATGTTTACTTCATCATGCTCATTAGTGCGCCGAGCAGGTTGCCGCCATCTTTGGGCACCATGCCATTCGGTGTTAATTTATCCACCAACTTAGGCAAATTTTCAGCAATGTTGCGGCTTAACTCATCGGGGCTTATGGCAAATTTTTGCGCCATTGCCTCAATTTTGGCTTGTCCTACTAATGCAGTGATTTGCTCGGCTGAAATGGTTAAGTTATCTCCTGGACCTACCCATGATGCTACTTGTTCTGGCAATCCCTGCGCCTTAAGTTTATCTAAGACGCCACTTAGGCCACCGAGTTGGTTGAACATATCCAGTGCAGCCTTTGCCATACTGGCTTGATCCCCACCCATTTTAGCCAACATGGCGCCAGCTAAATTATCAAACAAACCCATCTAAAATTTCTCTTCGTTGCGCAGGTAACGCCATTGACCGACGGGTAGTTTGCCAAGATTGACACTACCGATGCGGATACGTTTTAAACCCACCACATGTAAGCCTACCATTTCACACATGCGACGAATTTGGCGTTTTTTACCCTCACGTAATACAAAGCGCAACTGGTCTTCATTTTGCCAACTCACTTTGGCTGGCTTCAGTTTTACATCATCTAAAGTCAGGCCGAAATTAAGTAGCTTCATGTTTGCGTCTGTTAAGTTGCCCTCTACGCGTACAAGATATTCTTTCTCTACACTAGAGTCTTCGCCGATTAAATGCCGAGCTACGCGCCCATCCTGAGTGAACACTAACATACCTGTAGAGTCAATGTCCAAGCGACCTGCTGGCGCTAGCCCGTGTAAAAATCCACGCTGAAATTGCTTGGGATGATAGCCGTGAAGTTCTGGGTCGTCCGGCCATTGGTTGTCGGGATGGATTAATACCACGGCTGGTTGATAACCGTCTTCGGCTTGTCCACTGACATAACCCACAGGCTTATGTAGGATAATCGTTACTGTTTCTGCTTGCTGTTCTTGCGCATAACTACTGATAATAATTTCAGCGTCAGGGTTAATTCGCGTACCCAAAGTTTCAATAATCTCGCCATCTACTTTAACCCAACCGTTGACAATCCACTCATCCGCTTCACGTCGTGAACAAAGGCCTAGCTCAGCCATACGTTTAGACAGACGCGGAAATTCAGGATCGCTAGCTACCGGTTTAGAGGCAGCGAAAGCGGCCCGGCCATGAGTGGACTCGTTAGGCTCATACCCATCACGCACCTTGCCACCACGGCGTGGCGCTTGTCGGTATTGCGGCTCGTTAGTGTTCGCTCTAGGGTTTTGAGTAGGCCTTGGTCTTTGTGGCCGCTCAGGCGTTGTAGCGCTAGAATTTCTTGACTCAGGCTGACGCGGTTCAAATGAGCGCGTAACTGATTCTTTAGCTGGAGATGCTGTTTCTGAGTCATCACCATGCAGCTTGCCATCAAAGCGATGATTTCGTTGACGGCTAGTCGACCCAATCGCTAGCCCAGACTCTGTGGGGCTGATTTGCACTTCTTCTCTTACTGGCATGACCATTTTTGCGGGCGCTACGCTACGATCACGCTTTACAGTTTCTGCGCGACGCACAGGCGCCTTAGTTGCTTTAACAAGATCGCTATCTGGTTTCTTGCTGAGTTTAAGAGTAGTCAAAATGGTCTGCATTCAATTAATTTATAAGACCATTTTAACAAAAAAACGCACATTCTTTTTATTTATTAAAGCCTTGTCCATAAAAAAAGCAGACACTAGGCCTGCTTTTTTATCAGTGATGATCAAGACAGCATCTACATAAGACTAAACTTTTTGATAGACTTCACTGCCTTTTTTTACAAACTCTATTGATTTCTCTTGCATACCTTTTGTTAAGGCTTCTTGCTCAGA
Source organism: uncultured Pseudomonadota bacterium (assembly GCA_903838125.1). Lineage (GTDB taxonomy): Bacteria > Pseudomonadota > Gammaproteobacteria > Burkholderiales > Methylophilaceae > Methylotenera. The sequence goes on from CAILXF010000061.1 coordinate 16,274, forward strand.
AATATTTAAATTAGCCGCATAGTCGCGCACATCTTGCGTGATTTTCATTGAGCAGAAATGTGGACCACACATTGAGCAGAAATGCGCTTGTTTAGCACCATCTTGTGGCAAAGTTTCATCATGAAATTCCTTGGCCTTGTCTGGGTCTAATCCAAGATTAAATTGGTCATCCCAGCGGAATTCAAAACGCGCTTTTGATAGTGCATTGTCACGAATTTGTGCACCAGGGTGGCCTTTTGCTAAATCGGCAGCATGAGCGGCAATTTTGTAGGTAATGATGCCTACGCGCACATCTTCTTTATCGGGCAGACCCAAATGCTCTTTTGGTGTCACATAACAGAGCATGGCACAACCATACCACCCGATCATGGCAGCACCGATGCCAGAGGTAATGTGGTCGTAGCCTGGTGCGATATCAGTGGTTAATGGGCCTAAAGTATAGAATGGTGCTTCACCGCAATGCTCAAGTTGCAGCTCCATGTTTTCTTTAATTAGATGCATCGGTACATGACCTGGGCCTTCAATCATGCATTGAACATCATGTTTCCAGGCGACTTGTGTCAACTCCCCTAAGGTAATGAGCTCGGCAAATTGGGCTTCATCATTGGCATCGTAAATTGAACCTGGGCGCAATCCATCGCCTAAGCTAAACGACACATCATAGGCTTTCATGATTTCACAGATATCTTCAAAATGCTCATACAAGAAAGATTCTTTATGATGCGCTAAACACCATTTCGCCATAATAGAACCGCCGCGCGACACGATACCGGTCATTCGTTTTGCGGTCATCGGGATATAAGCCAAGCGCACGCCAGCGTGAATCGTAAAGTAATCCACACCTTGTTCCGCTTGCTCAATCAGCGTGTCACGGAAAATTTCCCATGTTAAATCTTCGGCTTTACCGTCAACTTTTTCTAGCGCTTGATAGATAGGCACAGTACCAATTGGTACTGGTGAGTTACGGATAATCCACTCGCGGGTTTCATGAATGTTTTTACCGGTAGATAAATCCATCACGGTATCGCCACCCCAGCGCGTGCTCCACACCATTTTTTCAACTTCTTCGCTGATGCTTGACCCTAGCGCCGAGTTGCCGATATTGGCGTTAATTTTTACCAAGAAATTACGGCCGATAATCATCGGCTCGATTTCGGGGTGATTAATGTTCATTGGAATAATGGCGCGACCACGAGCTACTTCATCGCGGACAAATTCCGGGGTAATGGTTTGTGGAATGCTAGCACCAAAATCCTTACCTTTATGTTGGGTTTGTAGCAATTCACTCATATTGTCGCGGCGTTGATTTTCGCGAATGGCTATGTACTCCATTTCTGGGGTAATAATACCTTGGCGCGCGTAGTGCATTTGACTCACGTTCATGCCAGCTTTAGCTCGGCGTGGTTTGCGAAGTAAATTGAAACGCATTTCAGCTAGTGATGGATCGGCTTTACGTTGGTTACCAAATTCTGAGCTAGGGCCATCTAATTGTTCAGTATCATTACGCTCTTCAATCCAAGTGGCGCGCAATGCTGGCAGGCCATTACGAATGTCGACATTAATCGTTGGATCGGTATAGGGGCCTGAGGTATCGTAGACCATGACAGGTGGGTTTTTTTCCGCACCAAACATAGAAGGAGTGTCGCTTAGGCTAATTTCACGAAAAGGCACTTGTATATCTGGACGTGAACCTTGGATATATATTTTACGTGAGTTAGCAAAAGGCTTCTTGGTTGCAGGATCGATCTCAGCGGTTTCATTAACAAATTTCGCGAGATTTTTTTGCAGATTTTTATCGTTGGCGTTCAATGGAGCTCCTTAAAAGCAATGGCGTAAGAAGCATTTGACGGCTGCTCCTACTAGTTTATTTAATAGGGCAGCATCTTGATGCTTTCCTACGACGGTATGACCCGTATCAGGTTCGAAGGGTGATTCTCACTATAATATTTTAGAATTTTTTCTAAAAAATATAGACCCCTAGCAATGGACGAAAATTACGCTAAAACCACAATAAAAGCAAGCGACTATAGTTGAGGGCGACATAAAATAAGGGCAATCAAAATGGTGTTTGCAGCGGTAGTAGTTAATTTGGCTGAAATAAAATATTTCAAAAAATAATCCACCTATATTTATACATCGGCCTATGATGCATTCAGCTTGGTTGCACTATCAAAAACCCAGCCAATTTAATGCTTAAAATATTAGGAGAACTACCATGGCTAAAGGTCAAGAACGCGGTAACAAAGAAATAAAAAAACCGAAAAAAGATAAAAAAGTAGTCGTGCTCACCAGTTCTGTTATTCCAACTAAAGCTAGCGTACCGCCTAAAAAGTAAGTCTTATTTAGTGACTAAAACTGCGCTGCAATAGCCAGCGCTCTCTATACTTGTAGGCAGTTTTCTGCATTGGTATCGTTTTGCCGTTGGCAATGTATTTGTTCGCAAGAAGCAGTAAAAACGAAAGACATCCTGTAGAATTCAAAGCGTTAGTGCAGTGAATAAGGCAGTAAGCCTGGCTTTTTAAGTCAGTGCCGATGAGTCGTCATTGACCTAGTGTGATTCTGCCGATATAGATTAGGCGCACTAACACCTTCTTTACGTCATTCTAAACATCGTCTTGGACAAGTTGCCGTGGCTCTAATCAGCAACCTGGGTAATTACAACTTAGGCACATGCCACAAGTACCAAGTGGCAATGCTACGATAAGGGCTCCACAGCTCGCCAATTTCTCTGATTTTTTTAGGCTTAGGCGGAGATGCCAGCTTTTTAAGCCGCATATAACCTTCTGCCACACCAAGATCATAGGCCGGGAGAACGTCCGTGCGTGCTAGGGTAAACATGAGCATCATCTCTACTGTCCACCGGCCTATACCTTTTAGCGTTACCAGTTGCGCAATCAGTGCATCATCTGTCATGCGCTCAGCATCCACGCGCGACGGAACCAAACCCGTTAACGTTGCGGTAGCAACGCCATATAGCGACTCTATTTTTTTAGCAGAAAAGCCGCAAGTGCGAAGCGTTTCAAAGTCGGTGGCCAATAATTGTTGGGGTGATGGAAACTGTTGGTCATAGAGCGAAAGCATCCGGCCCAAAATGGCATCTGCTGCTTTCGCATGTAATTGTTGATAAGCCACGGCCCTCATTAAAGCCTCATAGGGTTCCCGCGTCAGCTTGGTTTGAAAAGTACATGGCCCGACCGTCGCAATTAATTGCGCCCAGTCTGTATCTATATTGGCAAGAAAGTCTGTGGCGGCTTGATAGTCGGGCATTTTCATCACTCACTTATCGCTAAGTTCAGTTAGCGCCTCTAGCGAATGCAGAGTTAATCTACCTTCTTACTAGGCCGAATGATCAGCGCTTATAGTTTGAGTTTTAATTTAATACGACGGTAAATACGACCTAGCAATGAACCATCTAAATGGTAGTGCTTGTGTAGTGGTTTTTTAACTTCCCAGCTAGCGGACATGCCGGCAGGAAAAGTTACTAAATCACCTTTACCAAAGCGAACTGGCGCGCCATTATCGGGTGTAATGACACACTCACCTTCTAGGATATAAGCAATTTCTTCTTCAGGAAAAACCCAAGGAAAGACTGAAACTTCTTTCTCCCAAGTGGGCCACTTGCTCACGCCTAATGCCTCTAGATGAGCTTTTGTAGGTTTTTTTTCGACAGTAATTTTGGTGCTAGTAACTTGGCTCATCGTATTATTTTCAAAGATTAATGTGGCCCTATTTTATCGCATACTGCGTGAATTATCATGGTGGATGGTGTTCGGTAGTAAAATATGTTTTTTTCATAGTAAGTGCAGTCAATATGCGCATTAGTTTAGATCAGGCAGCCGTTTTGCTTAAAGCGGGCGAAGTGGTGGCCATTCCTACTGAGACGGTTTATGGCTTGGCTGCCGATGCTCACAATGATCATGCCCTACAAAAAATATTTTCTATCAAGCAACGCCCTGCTGACCATCCATTAATTGTCCATATTAGCGATATCAGTCAAGTTGAAAATTGGGTGACCGCGTTTCCGACAGTGGCGATTAAGCTAGCTACAGCCTTTTGGCCCGGCGCGTTGACTTTGGTGTTGCCGGCAAAGTCAGAGGTGTCGCGTGTGGTTCGCGGTGGAGAGGCCACGGTTGCCTTACGTGTTCCTAGTCATCCTGTTACGCTGGCTTTGCTTAAACTAAGCGGCCTAAGCCTCGCCGCACCATCAGCTAATTTATTCACTCAACTAAGTCCGACCACAGCTGACCATGTGGAGGCTGGATTAGGCGATGCCATTCCCGTCGTTGATGGAGGCCCCTGCCAAGTCGGCATTGAATCTACGATTGTCAGCGTCAACGCTGCTGGTGAGTGGCAGCTTTTACGCCCGGGTATGATTAGCGAGGCCGATATCATCAACGTTGCTGGTACCTCGCAACAGTTGAATTTAGTGGACGTGTCGCATGAAGCGACCCCTAAGGCCCCTGGCCAGCATGCCCTACATTACTCACCGCGCACGCCGCTTCTCTTATTTAAAAATAGAGCCTCACTGATTTTAGAAAGTCAGCTTTTAAAGCAAGCTAACCTGTGCTGCGCTGCCTTGTTAATTGGCCCTGGAGAATTACCAGACTGTGAATTGTTTCAACTGGCTGATAATCCTCAGCAAGTGGCTGAGCAGTTATATAGCGCTCTTCATCACCTTGATGCTTTAAAGCTAGGTCGCATACTCGTGGAATTGCCCCCCCATACAAATGCCTGGTCTGCTGTGCTAGATCGATTAAGTCGTGCTGGTTACCAAGGGCCTATTTGATTATTAGGCTAATTTCATTAAACTATTAATCAAATAGCAACAACTCCCCAATAAATCAGCGTTGCTGATTGGTGAGGAATGTATACACTGGCAATATGTAGTTTCACCCTTTAGTTTTAAATTTTACAGGCTTGAATATGACCATCCAAAGTAATCCATTAAATACGTTCGCAAAATTATTAATCAGCGCAGCTATGCTGACCTTAGTATCAGCATGCAGCACGATTAAAATCCCTAATCCATTTTCATCTGATACTAAGGCACTTGGAAACGCGCCTGTGAATGCCACTGGTTATTTATGTGAGGGTAATAAGCATTTTTACGTGCGAATGCTGAATAATGGCAACGATGCATGGCTTATATACCCTGATCATGAAGTTAATTTAAATAAAACCGGTGATGGTCGTTATACCAGTGGCGTGATTACCTTGATAATTAATAGCGCTGAAACCAGCTTAGATGACGGCGAGAAAATAGCTTACAAAGCGTGTAAAGCGCAGGCAAAAAACTAAAGTAGCCAAGTACTCACACTGAGCGTAAAGTGCAGTGTAGCCATCGAGTTTAAACATTAATGTTGCTTAGATTCAGGAAATTTATACACTATGGAGTGAGCCATGGATAATAAATATGGATTAGGTAGTAGCAAGGTAGCGACTGAGCACCATGAGGCCCATGATAAGAAATCTGGGCAACAGGTTGCAACATGTAAGTTTTGCGCAAGCACACATTTGGTGATGAGTCCTACTATGCATGATCACTGTTGTGCACATTGCGGCGAATGGCAAAATGACATCCCGCAAGGCTATTCTGCTGGCAGAAGTAGTGACTATTAGCGATTCAAGCCAGTAACACAATATAGCCCCAACACAATTTTATTGGCTGTTAAAAACCATCAACTTGATTTTTGTTGCTAAAAATCCGCAAAATATAAAAAATACAGCTCCAACATCAAGATTTAACTACGAGGTCCGTTAAAAGATTCTATAATGTTTCCTACAAAAACACCCTTTCCATTAAAAACTCCAAAAGAGAACATAAATGATCACCAAGAATGCTGATATTGGCCTAGTTGGCCTAGCTGTCATGGGCCAGAATTTAGCCTTAAATATTGCCGACCACGGCTACACCATCGCGGTTTATAACCGTGACTCTAAAAAAATGGTGAAATTCATTGAAGAATGTAAAGCCAATGAGCCTTCACACGAACGCGTAGTTGGTCATGCGGATTTAGCCTCATTTGTATTAAGCATTAAACGCCCACGTAAAATCATTCTGTTGGTTAAAGCAGGTAGCGCAACTGACGTGACAATCAACGCAATCTTGCCATTCTTAGAGCAAGGCGACATTATTATTGACGGCGGTAACTCGCTATGGACAGACACGATTCGCCGCGAAAAAGAACTTGCGGTTAAAGGCATTGATTTTATCGGCTCTGGCGTGTCTGGTGGCGAAACTGGTGCTCGTTTCGGCCCATCATTAATGCCATCTGGAACACGCAAGGCTTGGTCTTCATTAGAGCCAATCTGGCGTGATATTGCGGCTAAAGTTGACCCAATCACCGGTGCGCCTATGGAAGGCGGTAAGCCAGGTAAGCCAGTTGAAGGCGGTTTCTCTTGCGCTGAATATATTGGTCCTGATGGTGCCGGACATTACGTAAAAATGGTGCATAACGGTATTGAATATATTGATATGCAACTGATTTGCGAAGCTTACTGGCTAATGAAAAATCTGTTGGCCATGCCGGCTGATGAAATCGGTAAAGTATTCGAAGAGTGGAATAAAGGCGAACTTTCTAGTTTCTTGATTGAAATTACTGCCGACATTCTGCAACAAAAAGATCCTATGGGTAAAGGTTTCTTGGTCGACCAAGTCATGGATACCGCTGGTCAAAAAGGAACAGGTCAATGGACTGCAGCTAATGCACTTGAGTTGGGCGCTCCAGCCAACGCCATCGCAGCCGCTGTTTATGCGCGCGCACTTTCTAGCTTAAAAGAAGAGCGCGTCGCGGCTAGTAAAATCTTAAAAGGTCCAGTGATTGTAAAAGAGACTGACAAAAAAGCGATTATTGAAGCGATTAAGAGTGGTTTGTATTGCTCTAAAATCTGTGCTTATGCACAAGGCTTCCAGCTAATGGACAAAGCACAAGTGGCTTATAACTGGAAACTTAACTTCGGTGAGATTGCACAAATTTGGCGTGGCGGTTGTATCATCCGCGCAAGTTTCTTGCAAAAAATCACGGATGCTTATGCATTGAATTCACGTTTGAAAAATTTAATGTTAGATCCATACTTCACTAACTCACTTAATGACAGTCAAGCGGGATGGCGTAAAGTGATTGCCTTAGCAGTGACTAATGGTATTCCAGCACAAGGGTTTAGTGCAGCTTTAGCTTACTATGACGGTTATCGTAGTGCGGTATTGCCAGCTAACCTGTTGCAAGCGCAACGTGACTATTTTGGTGCTCACACTTATGAGCGCGTGGATCAAGCACGTGGACAGTTCTTCCATTTAGATTGGCCAGAAGCGGGTCGCCCACAGTTAGAAATAAGCTAAGACTAGTAACAAGGTGAAGTATTAAAGCAGACAAAAAAGGGCAGAATTTCTGCCCTTTTTATCGCCTAAAGCTTAAGAGATATTGCTAAAGTGTGCGGCTAAATAAATTTAGTGCTAGTTGATAACAGAGTAATGCAGTTTGGGCGTCGTATCTCTCATCACCATCGCGCATAAAGGCATGTTGCGCATTAAACTCATGCCAAGTGAAATTCAGTTCAGCCACGGTCATTTTTTCATACACCTGCATCCGGCCGGCCGTTGGAATATGGCTATCTTGCTTGCCCCAAATCATTAGTAGCTCACCACCAATATCATTTAATCTATCCATGCTGTGTTGCCCAGTTTTATTGGGAATAGTCAGTGCATGTAAATCCGTGGCATAAAAGCACGCCGTGCCTTTAATTTCAGGCTGTAGGGCTGCGCGAAAAGCCAAATGCCCGCCTATGCAGAAGCCCATAGCACCGATGCTGCCGCTATACCAAGATTGTTGTTTGGCATAGTCAATCAGTGCGGCATTGTCACTATCATAGCCTTGGACATCTTTGGCCGCTTTATCAGTATTGCCTTTGTCTCGGCCGGCATCGTCATAACCCAAGATGGTGCCAATGGGGTTTAGCTCATGAAATACTTCTGGCACGAGCACTACATAACCATGGCTGGCCATCACTCTAGCGGCGCTTTCAATCGGTCCCGTTTGCTGAAATATCTCCGAATAAAAAAGTATGCATGGATATTTTTCAGTAGGGGCGTTATTTGCTCCCACGGGGCGGTGAATGTATGTTCGCATCACGCCAGTAGGCGTAGTGATGTCGGCAGCAAAGCTTTGAACTTTCATGAATGACTTTCTATTGGGCGGTTAAATGATAATTTTGGTATTGTACCGCGTGGTTATCTCTTTTTGCGACAGTGATTTTCAAGTGCTATGTTTTTAGTAAAGTTTGCGTTATCGATTAAATAGTCGATATAAGGTTTGCTAATGGGCCTACAATTTTCGTAAAATAGTGACTCAGAATTGTGGTTGCGCAGTGCCTGCATCGCCTAGGCTTATTGGATCGCGTGGCGCATAATGGATCCAATTAAGCTTAACCTCACTGATGCCAAAGAATATGCAACTTACTATTAATGGAAAACCACGTAGCTTTGATGCTTCTAATTTTAGCGTCGCAGATTTGGTTGGCCAGCTAAATTTAGAAGGCAAGCGACTTGCCATTGAGTGTAATGGTGAAATTGTTCCCCGTAGCCAGTTCGCTGAAGTGCAATTAGTGGATGGTGATAAGCTCGAAATTGTAGGCGCAGTTGGCGGCGGCTAGAAATGAATCAACATGCAGTAAAGCATGATGTCTAAGGATACCAAGTGTCAGATCTATTAAAAATTGCAGGCCATAGTTATCGCTCACGTTTATTAGTGGGCACCGGTAAATATCAAGACTTTGCGCAAACGCGTGCGGCAATCGATGCCAGTGGTGCTGAAATTGTGACCGTGGCAATCCGCCGCACTAACATTGGCCAAACTGCGGGTGAGCCATCTTTACTAGATTTTTTGCCGCCGGACCAATTCACTTATTTACCGAATACTGCCGGTTGTTATTCTGCTGATGATGCTGTGCGTACTTTGCGCTTAGCCCGTGAGTTATTAGATGGACACAAACTGGTTAAATTGGAAGTGCTAGGGGACCCGAATACGCTATACCCAAACATGATAGAAACCATCGCGGCGGCCAAAGTGTTAGTGAAAGATGGTTTTGATGTGATGGTGTATTGCTCAGATGATCCTATTATTGCTAAGCAATTAGAAGAAATAGGGTGTTGCGCGGTGATGCCATTAGCCTCCTTAATTGGCTCTGGCATGGGTATTTTAAATCCTTGGAATTTACAAATCATTATCGCGAATGCGCAAATTCCAGTATTGGTTGATGCGGGCGTTGGCACCGCGTCAGATGCGGCCATTGCGATGGAACTTGGTTGTCAAGGCGTGTTAATGAATACCGCAATTGCGGCAGCAGGTGACCCTGTTCGCATGGCCGGCGCAATGAAAAAAGCAGTCGAAGCCGGCCGCGAAGCATTTTTAGCCGGCCGTATGCCCAAAAAACTTTACTCAGCAAGCCCTAGCTCGCCTAGTGCTGGCCTAATAGCTTAATAAGCCGAACATGAGTAGCGCCAAGCATTATGAATGTACCGTGTTAGTGGAAACGGTGTTTATTCCAGAGCAATCGGATGTAGAGAACAATCGCTACGTCTTTGCCTACCAAGTTAAAATCACGAACACCGGCAATGTCCCTGCCCAACTGATTAGTCGTCATTGGATTATCACCGAGGCCAGCGGAGAGCAGCAGGAAGTTAAAGGGTTAGGGGTTGTGGGAGCGCAGCCCCTGCTACAACCTAGTGAGCATTTCGAATATACCAGTGGAACAGTCATCAATACCCCGATGGGTGAAATGCACGGCAGCTATCAAATGGTGGCCGAAGACGGACACCGCTTTGATGTGAGCATCGCGTCTTTTGCGCTGAGTATGCCTAGAGTATTGCATTAGTTAGCCGCCTGTTACTTTATAGAATGAATGACTACAACGATTATCAATTGATGAAAAAAATAGCGATGTGTGGATGGCTAATCTTGGTATTAGCAAGCCTAGGTGCCTGTAGTCAAGTTAAAACCAAGAAGGCTGACACAGCACCCGCTACGCCTGCTGTGGCTAAATGTGATTGTGAAAAGGGCGTAGATGTCTCGCCGGTATTACCTGCAGAGCCTTGCAAAGCGCCAGACACCAAGCCGGTGGAGGTTAAAATTCCAGATTACGGCTTATTAAAGTTAGCCGCATGGGAAGACGTGGACGGAATTAATCAGGCTAATTTAATGACGGCTTGGCCAGCATGGATGCAAAGCTGTAGCACGCTGATTAACAAACCTCAGTGGCAAAAAGTATGTGGGGCTGCCAACGATCTGAACAATCAGGTAGCCAACGGTGCCAAAAAAACTAGTGCAGAGGCTGTGCAGGCTTATTTCAAACAGTATTTCTCTGTGTATAAAACTACCAATATAGATGGTACAGATAACGGTTTAATTACTGGCTATTATGAGCCTTTGTTAAAAGGTAGCAGAACTAAGTCAGCCAAATATGCCTATCCTTTATATGTCCAACCAGAAGACTTGGTCACGGTTGAGCTTGATAGCATTTTCCCCGAACTTAAATACAAGCGAGTCCGTGGCCGCTTGGTGGGTAATAAATTGGTACCTTATTACAACCGCGCAGAAATTGAAGCGGACGCTTCTCCGTTACAAGGCCGCGAGCTCATCTATATTGATGACATCATTGATGTTTTTTTCTTGCAGATTCAGGGTTCTGGCTTGGTGCAACTCGACAGCGGAGAACAAGTGCATGTAGGCTACGCCGATCAAAATGGACAAAGTTATAACTCCATTGGCCGCATTTTAATTCAGCGTGGCGAACTCACCGCCTCTAATGCTTCGATGCAAGGGATTAAAAACTGGGCCCGCAATAACTTAACTAAATTACGCGAGCTACTTAATAACAACCCCAGTTACGTGTTCTTTAGAGAGCTGCCAACAGGTTTGCCAGGGCCGCTAGGCGCACTTGGTGTCCCAATACTGGGTGAACGTAGTGTGGCGATTGACCCCAAATTTGTACCCTTGGGTGCGCCATTATTTTTGGCCACCACAGAGCCCAATAGTAGTAAGCCATTAAAGCGTATGGTGATAGCGCAAGATACTGGTGGTGCTATTAGAGGTGGCGTACGAGCAGACTTTTTTTGGGGCGCTGGTTTTGAGGCGGGTGCAAAAGCGGGAGCAATGAAGCAATCTGGAAAGATTTGGGTATTTTTACCCAAAGAATTTATCTTTAAAACGGCGCCATAAAAATCAAGGACCCTTTGGTCCTGATCTGTTTAGAATTGCTTTAATCTAGCTTTCAGCAACGCCATATTGCTGACGATATGCTTCAACGGCATGTAAATTATTGGCCATTTCCGGTTGGTTTTGTAAATAATTCAGCAAGTCATCTAGATTGGTAATGGCGCAGACAGGGATTTGATTGTTTTTAATGACCTCTTGAACTGCTGAAAGCGCGCCCAAGCCCTTTTCTTGTCTATCAATGGCAATGGCAACGCCACATGCGCTGGCGCCGTTTGCGTTGATCATTTCAACAGATTCACGCACTGAGGTGCCGGCAGAAATTACGTCATCAATAATCAATACGCGACCTTGAAGGGGGCTTCCAACGATGACACCACCTTCTCCGTGATCTTTAGCTTCTTTGCGATTATAGGCATAAGGAATATTGTGGCCATTACGGGCAAAGGCGATGGCGATACTGGCAACCAAGGTAATACCTTTGTAAGCAGGGCCAAACAACATGTCAAACTCTATGCCGGACTTGCTAATGGCAGCAGCATAAAACTCCCCTAGCTTCATTAAGCTCTCACCATCATTAAATAGTCCGGCATTAAAAAAGTATGGGCTGAGGCGACCAGCTTTGGTTTTAAATTCACCAAAGCGTAATACCTCTTTTTTAATGGCAAATGCGATAAACTCTTGTCTGAAGTGGTCAGGTTGCTGATTCATATTGTTCTAATGGTCAATTGAAGGAATAAGGTTTTGAAGATTATATCGCTAAATTTAAACGGCATACGCTCGGCAAAAAACAAAGGGGTCTATGCTTGGTTAAAAAAGCAAGATGCAGACCTTGTTTGCATGCAGGAAATCAAGGCGCAGGCTGCGGATATGCATGACGATATGCTTGCGCTTGAGGGCTATTATGCCTACTTTCATTATGCCGATAAAAAAGGCTATAGCGGTGTTGGCATTTACAGCAAACAAAAAGCCGATGCAGTCATTGAGGGCCTAGGGATTGCCGATATTGACAGTGAAGGCCGTTATTTAGAGGTGCGTTTAGGTAACCTCAGCGTGGTTTCACTATACCTCCCCTCAGGATCTAGTGGTGAAGAGCGGCAGGCATTTAAGTTTAGTATGATGGCGCGTTTTATGCCGCAACTACAAGCGCTTAAAGCTAGTGGCCGCGAAGTGATTATTTGCGGTGACTGGAATATCGCGCACCAAGAAGCTGACTTAAAAAACTGGAAAGGCAATCGCAAGAACTCAGGATTTTTACCTGAAGAACGCGCGTGGCTAACAGCATTGTTTTCGGATGTGGGCTGGGTTGATGTTTATCGTCACCTATATCCGAACGCGACCGAGGAGGGTTACACTTGGTGGAGTAATCGCGGTCAGGCTTGGGCCAACAATGTGGGATGGCGTATTGACTACCAAATTGCGACACCCGCAATCGCAGCCAAGGCCATTTCAGCCAGTATTTACAAAGATGAGCGCTTTAGTGATCACGCGCCATTGATCATCAATTATGCTGACTAATGTCAGTGGTCGCGGATGGCCGGTTTTAGTAAGCCTAATTGCTGACTTCCATCTTTAGACCATGGCGCCACTTTAATGAGCAACAACATGCCGGGAATTGCCGCAACAAAGCAGAATAGGAAGAAGTTGCGCCAGCCTAAATCTTCAACTAGATATCCGGTAGCGGCATTCGCGAAGGTGCGCGGAACTGCCGCTAGACTGGTAAACAACGCGAACTGGGTGGCTGTATAAAGCGGGTGTGTGGTGTAGGCGATGTAGGCTACAAAAGCTGCTGTGCCCAGACCTACACCAAATGCTTCTAGCCCGATGGCCATTCCGAGCACAAATAAATTATGCCCGACCATTGCCAACCATGCAAAACCTAAAATCGCCAGCATTTGCACCGCACCAAAAATCCACAGTGCACGGTTAATGCCTAGCTTCACCATCCACGCGCCACCTAATAACCCCCCAATGACACTCGGCCATAACCCTGCATTTTTGGCAATCAAGCCAATCTCAGTTTTGCTAAAGCCCATGTCTAGATAGAAGGGTGTTGCTAGTGCGGTAGCCATGCTGTCGCCGAGTTTATAAAAGAATATAAAGGCGAGTATCAACAAGGCGGTTTTAAGTCCATTACGGCCTATAAACTCATAAAATGGTTCACTCACTGCAGCGCGTAAGGTTTTTGGCGCAGCATTTCTTAAGCTGGGCTCTTTTACAAATACAGTCATGGCCAAACCGGGCAACATAAACAAGGCTGTAATGATAAATACGCTATGCCAAGGCAGGTAGTCGGCAAGGATTAACGACAGTGAGCCGGGAATTAAGCCTGCAATTTTGTAGGCATTCACATGGACTGCATTGCCTAACCCTAATTCAACGTCAAGCAGCAATTCGCGTCTATATGCATCTAGAACCACGTCTTGCGAAGCGCTAAAAAAAGCTACTACTGCAGCTAAATAGGCAATTGACCAGATATCGAACTGCGGATTAAAGGCGCCAAATATGGGAATGGACAACAGTAATAAAATTTGTGAAATCAGCAGCCAGCCGCGTCGCCTGCCCAATGGTGGGCTATAGCGATCAAATAAGGGTGCCCACAAAAATTTCCAGGTGAACGGTAAATTAATTAATGCAAATAAGCCGATGGCTTTCAGGTTGACACCCTCAGAGCGAAGCCATGCGGGTAGCAGGCTGATGAGGATATACAAGGGCAAGCCTGAGCTAAAGCCTGTGAATATGCAAATCAGTATACGTTTATTCAGTAAAGCCTGCCAAACGCTGGGTTGATTTACCATAAAGTTGAGATTTTTTGAGTCACTTGGGCGTGTTGTCAATGAATGCGCTTATTTTTTTGGCATACTTTCTAAGCGATACATGGCTAGACTGCCCATTAAGTTCGGCATAAAGGTGACCGGTTGATTGGCGGTCAGCACTAGACGCTGCTTCACGTTAATGTTGCAGTTAATACAGAACTGATCAAAGTCATAGATTGTGCACAGATGCACATTGGGCGTGTCATACCATTGATAAGGTAGGTTCTTAGACACGGGCATCCGGCCTTGTATTGACTGTGCTCGATGGCGCCAATAGCCAAAGTTAGGGAAGGTCACAATCACTTCGCGGCCTATCCGCAACATTTCACGCACAATCCCTTCGGTATTGTGAACCGCTTGCAAGGTTTGCGACAAAATGACCGTGTCAAACGACTGGTCTTCAAAGTCAGACAGGCCTGCTTCTAAATCCATTTGGATCACATTGATGCCTTTAGACATGCAGGCGAGCCAGTTCGCATCATCTTTTTCCACACCGTAACCGCGTATTTCTAATGAGGATTTTAAATATTCAAGCAAAGCCCCATCGCCACAGCCTAAATCCAGCACCTTGCCACCAAAGGGAAGCCAGCCTGCAATAATGGCAAAATCATGACGAAATTCAGCGATATTGACACTCATGACGGCTCTCCTACTTTAATGTTGTGTAAGTAGTTGCGCAAAATGGCGTGATAGTGAGGATCTGGCATTAGAAACGCATCATGACCATGGGCTGCAGTCACCTCGGCATAGCTCACGGTCAACTCATTGTCGAGCAGGGCTTTCACGATTTCGTGGGAGCGCGCTGGCGAAAATCGCCAATCACTAGTGAACGAGACCAATAAAAATTGCGCGCAGACTTTATCTAGAGCTTGACTTAAATTACCGTCAAATGGCAGCGCTGGGTCGTAATAATCTAAGGCCCGCGTCATACGTAAATAGGTGTTAGCATCAAACTCACCAGCAAATTTATCGCCTTGGTAGCGCAGATAAGATTCCATTTCAAACTCAGCATCAAAACTATATCTAATCGTATCTTTTAGCTTACGCCCAAATTTGGCGCCCATAGCGTCGTCACTTAAATAGGTAATATGACCCAACATGCGTGCAATGCGCAAGCCGCGACGAGGCACCACGCCGTGCGCATAGTAATCACCACCATGAAACTCCGGATCAGTAATAATGGCTTGGCGCGCTACTTCATTAAATGCCATATTTTGTGCGGTAAGATTAGGAGCAGAAGCAATCACTAAGGCATGGCGTACGCGCTCAGGATAGGCAATCGTCCACTGCAAGGCTTGCATCCCGCCTAGGCTACCACCGACCACGGCCGCGAGTTGCTGTATGCCAAGATAATCTGCTAGAAGCGTTTGTGAATTGACCCAGTCTTCTACAGTCAGTACTGGAAATTGCGAGCCCCAAGGCTGTAGCGTTTGCGGATTAATGCTTGCTGGCCCAGTACTCCCATGGCAGCCGCCTAGGTTATTGACACCGATTACAAAAAACTTATTGGTGTCTAATGGCTTATTAGGCCCCACCAAGTTGTCCCACCAACCAGGGTATTTATCATCGGCATTATATTTTCCAGCCACATGATGGGTGCCAGATAGGGCATGACAGATTAAAACTGCATTGGATTTATCAGCATTTAACTGGCCATAGGTTTCATAAACCAAATCAAATTGTGGCAATGTCGCGCCACTCTTCAAGCTTAATGGTTGCTTAAAGTGTGCAGTTTGCGCGGCAACGATGCCGACAGACTGTTCGGCTAGAGATGATGGGTTAATTTCAGACATAGCGTGATTATACTATATGATTTCAGTAGGTTTTTTAGTGTGTATTGTAGCCATGAGGGTAAGTCGGTATTGGCTTGGTTGTATCAGCGTCAATTAGTCCCAATGCTTACTCACAATCAAGGGATTTTTGGCTAGCGTGACGCGATTATTACCCCCTAAATCTTGCAGCGTGACGATATCAATCAAGCCAGTTTCTGCCATCAAATCTGCCACTTGCGTGGCTTGATTGAAACCATGCTCTAGCAATAGCCAGCCCTGGGGCTTTAGGTAGAGCAGGCTATGCTCAATAATGCGTCGTATATCATCAAGCCCATCAAGCCCCGAAGCTAAAGCGCTTAAAGGTTCAAAGCGCAAGTCGCCTAGGCTTAAGTGGATATCGTTTT
This sequence comes from uncultured Pseudomonadota bacterium, assembly GCA_903838125.1. Taxonomy (GTDB): domain Bacteria; phylum Pseudomonadota; class Gammaproteobacteria; order Burkholderiales; family Methylophilaceae; genus Methylotenera. The sequence continues at coordinate 32,473 of CAILXF010000061.1, forward strand.
GTTCAATATAAGGTGGATTGCTGATGATTAAATCAAATTGTTGCTGGGGAATTTGGCTAAACCAATCGCTTAACACGAATTCTACATTGTGAATGGCCAAAGCCTGTGCATTTTTTTCAGCCATTTTTAGCGCGGCTAAGGAGGCGTCTGCTGCGATGACATTCGCCTGTGGGCGATGCAGGGCAAGTGCCAGTGCAATGGCGCCGCTCCCAGTCCCCAAATCTAGAATTGAGGCAGCAGCATGATTAGGGATTTTAGCTAAAGCCGCATCTACCAGTGTTTCGGTATCAGGCCGCGGAATTAATGTATCTTGGTTGACCATCAGATTTAAGCCGTAGAACTCGCGCATGCCTAAAATGTAGGCGATGGGTTCGCCCTGAAGGCGGCGCTTTAGTAAAGCCTCAAAAGCTTGCGCAATGGAATCTGTTAAGGCTTCACCTTCATGTGCGATAAGCCAAGCACGATTTTTGTGGGCTGCAGTTTGAAGTAGCAGTTGTGCTTCTAGTCGCGCATCGCTCGCCTCTAAACCTAAGCTATTGATGAGCTGGCTTTGTGCCGCAGCACAAGTTTCGCGTAGCGAGGTGCTCAATTAATTATCGTCACCCAAACTGGCCAGCAAATCAGCCTGATGTTCAGCGGATAGCGCGCCAATTAATTCATCCATATCACCTTCAGTAATCGCATCAATTTTATACAAGGTTAAATTAATGCGGTGATCGGTAATACGGCCTTGCGGATAATTGTAGGTGCGAATACGTTCTGATCGATCGCCCGAACCAATCAGCGATTTACGCTCACTGGCAATTTTAGATTGTTGTGCGCGCACTTCTGCGTCTTTAATGCGTGCGACCAACACGCTCATGGCTTGCGCTTTATTTTTATGTTGGCTACGATCATCCTGACATTCAACCACGATGCCCGTAGGCAAATGCGTAATACGCACAGCGGAGTCGGTCTTATTAATATGCTGACCACCTGCGCCACTCGCTCGGTAGGTATCAATCCGAATTTCCGCTGGATTAATTACTACGTCATTTATTTCATCTGCCTCGGCCAATACCGCAACTGTACAAGCTGAAGTATGAATTCTACCTTGGGTTTCGGTATCGGGTACACGTTGCACTCGATGCACGCCAGACTCAAATTTTAGTTTGGAGTAAGCGCCGTACCCTTCAATTTTGGCAATAATTTCTTTGTAGCCACCGACTTCGGATTCGTTCGCTGAGACCACTTCGACCTTCCAGCGCTGACGCTCGGCGTAGCGCGAATACATCCGAAATAAATCACCAGCAAATAGACCTGATTCATCGCCGCCAGTACCCGCGCGAATTTCTAAAAATAGGTTGCGGTCATCATTAGGATCTTTAGGTAGTAGCAGTGTTTGTAGCGCGGTTTCAATCGCCACCATTTTAACTTTTCCCTGCTCAATTTCATCCTGGGCAAACTCTTTCATGTCCGGGTCGCTGAGCATCGCTTGCGCTTCGTTCATGTCGGCTTCTACCTGCTCAAAAGCACGGTACTGTTCTACGATAGGCGTAATCTCGGCGTGCTCTTGCGTAATTTTGCGATAGTTATCCATGTTGCTTGTCGCATTTTCCGCACTCATTAAGCGGTTAATTTCTTCTAAACGCTCGCTTAGAGTGGCGAGCTTTCTAATCATGCTGGGTTTCATTCTGAGCCGTTTATATTTGGTGTAATGGGTTTATTAGTAAGGCTATTGCAAGAGGCTAGTCGTTTAAATCTTTAATCTGATACAGCTGTTTCAATGTATTTTCCAGCCTCGTATGTTCGTCACCGTGGGCAAGGTTCAGCGCATGACTGGGCGCATGTAAAAATTTGTTGGTGAGTGCGTTGCTTAAGGCTTCTAGTACTTTATCTACACTCTCGCCTTTTTGTATCAGTTTAAGTGCTTTTTCTAATTCGGATTTTCGTATCACTTCAGCTTGGTCACGTAGCGCCTTAATCGTAGGCACAGCTTCGCGTTTCTTTAGCCAATGCATAAAGTTTTCAACGCGCGCGGACACGATAAGTTCGGCATCAAGGGCTGCTTCTTGGCGGTTGACCATGCCGTCGCTGACGACTTGTGCTAAATCATCTACTGTATATAAAAACACATCGTCTAATTCGGCCACTTCGGATTCAATGTCACGCGGTACAGCTAAGTCAACCATAAAAATAGGACGGTGCTTACGTGCTTTAATCGCACTTTCCACCATGCCTAAGCCCACAATTGGCAATTGACTGGCGGTACTGGTAATCACGATATCAAATTCGGCAAAGCGCTCAGGTAGATCGTTGAGCAGTATGGCGTGGCCACCAATTTTTTCTGCTAAATTTGAGCCACGTTCTATGGTGCGGTTAGCCACAGTCATGCTTTTAGGTTTTTGTGCCGTGAAATGATCGGCGCATAACTCAATCATTTCACCTGCGCCGATAAATAATACCTTTTGCTCACTAATGTTGCCAAAAATGCGTTGTGCCAGTTTGACCGCAGCCGCAGCCATGGAAATAGAATTTGCACCGATATCAGTATTGGTGCGTACTTCTTTTGCCACTTCAAAAGTGCTCTGAAATAGCTTATGGAGCATAGTGCCGAGTGTCCCAGCTTCCTGCGCGATTTTAACCGACTGCTTAAACTGCCCCAATATTTGCGGCTCACCTAACACCATGCTGTCTAGGCCTGAGGCCACTCTAAACGCGTGCTTAACCGCTTCATCATTGGGTAGCGTGTAAATGTAAGGCTGTATGCTACTGGCCTCTAAATGATGGTATTTCGATAACCAGTTAAGCGGTTTGCTCGGGTTGTCTGTGCGACAGTAGAGCTCAGTACGATTGCAGGTTGATAAAATCGCGGCCTCGCTAGCGTCGTGCAGAGTCAATTCGCGGAGCGCGCTAACGAGATGTTCGCTATTAAACGCAACATGTTCGCGGATTTGGATGGGGGCGGTTGTGTGGTTAACGCCGATGACATATAACTGCATAGGTGCAATTTTGATGGATTGGCTTATGATAAGCAAGAAATACAGGTGAACTACCCCGCCATAAATGGCAAATATTTCCCCGCAATCCTGTTAAAATATCGCTTTAGTACTTATTTTTAAGCTAAATGTAGCTTGAAGCTATTTGATCATATTAAATGAACGGATTCCACCATGGATAAAACTTTTAGAATTGCCCCTAGTATTCTTTCTGCGAATTTCGCCAAACTTGGCCAAGAAATTGAAGATGTCATTATTTCGGGCACCGATATTGTCCATTTTGATGTGATGGATAATCACTATGTGCCGAATTTAACCATAGGTCCATTGGTCTGTGATGCGATTCGTGAAATCTCGAACAATGTGGGCGCACTTATTGACGTGCATCTAATGGTAAAGCCAGTAGATCGTATTATTCCTGACTTTGCCAAAGCGGGCGCCAATATCATTACCTTTCACCCTGAAGCATCAGATCATATTGACCGTAGCTTGAGCCTAGTGCGCGAGCAAGGTTGTAAATCAGGCCTAGTATTTAACCCAGCCACTTCACTGAGCTATTTGGATCACGTGATGGATAAGATTGATATGATTTTACTGATGTCAGTCAACCCGGGCTTTGGCGGTCAGAAATTCATTCCAGAAACGTTGCATAAACTAACGTTGGCGCGCGCCCGTATTGATGCTTACTATGAAAAAACCGGCCGTCAAATTTGGCTGGAAGTGGATGGCGGCGTGAATGCCATGAATATTGCGGATATTGCTCGTGCTGGTGCTGATACGTTTGTTGCAGGCAGTGCAATTTTTGGCTCACCAAAAGATACTGATAAAAATCGTTACAACACGGTTGTGGGCGAAATGCGCGCAGCTTTAGCCACGGTAAAATAATTGCAAAAACTGAAAGTGAAGGCCGTCATGATTGATCTTGATGGCACTTTGGTTCACAGTGCGCCTGAGATTGCGCGTGGCGTCAATGCGATGTTGACAGAACTCGCCCTACCCACTTTATCGGCAGTCCAAATAGAAGCTTATATCGGAGATGGTGCAGAAAAGCTGATCAAGCGGGCGTTAATGCAAAAGTCAGACCGTGAGCCAGATACAGCACTCTTTGTTCAAGCCAAACAGTTGTTTTTTACTGAGTATGCAAAAGTTGCGGCGCAAAGCCAGCCTTATCCTGGTGTAGTGTTGGCTTTGCAGGGGTTAAAAAGTGCGGGTTACCGCTTGGCCTGCGTCACAAATAAGCCTCAAACTTTTACACAGGCGGTATTAACAACGAGCAATTTATTGCCCTATTTTGAGTTGGTAGTAGCCGGCGATACGCTGGCCAAAAAGAAACCGGATCCGGATCAGCTTATTTATTGTTGCGAACAATTTGGCGTGGCACTTAACGAGGCGGTGTTGGTGGGCGACTCAAAAGTCGATGTTGCGGCAGCGCGCAGTGCAGGTTGTTATATTATTGCGGTGTCTTATGGCTATAATCATGGTCAGCTCATTGAGGCCAACATGGTTGATGCCCTAGTGGATGATTTGCAGGATGTGCTTAAATTATTGCACTAAATACTAAATAAGATGAATACCTAGAAAAGCTAAATCCATAAACATGAATACTCATTTGATCAAGGCCAAAAGTTGGCGATGGTGGTAATTGTAAAGGCGTAGCTAGTTGCGCCCCAACATCATTCAACCCAATAAAAGTAGGTAAGGAAGTTTATGTTTAGCACAATCAATTTAACCGAATTTAATAGCTTGGCTGCCCAGGGATACAACCGTATTCCCCTCGTACTGCAGACCTTTGCTGACCTTGATACACCACTATCACTGTATTTAAAGTTAGCCAATAAACCCTATTCATACCTGTTGGAATCAGTACAAGGTGGCGAGCGTTTTGGACGTTACTCTATTATTGGCTTGCCAGCAAAAACTCGTATCGTTGCTCATGGTAATCAGGTGCAGGTGTTAGAGGGCATCAAAGTGCTGGAATCTGTCGACCACACTAATCCATTGGATTTCATTAAAAGCTATCAGGCGCGATTCAAAACGCCGCCGTATGAAGGTTTGCCAAGGTTTACTGGCGGCTTGGCTGGTTACTTTGGTTATGAAACCATCCGCTATATAGAAAAACGTTTAGCCCATACGCAAAAGCCAGACGCGATTAATGTGCCTGATGTGCTGTTGATGGTCTCGGAAGAGCTAGCTGTGGTGGATAATCTTAGCGGTAAGCTGTATTTTATTGTGTATGCCAACCCATCTGAAGCTGATGCTTATGCTAAAGCGCAAGCGCGCTTGGCAGACTTATTGGCGATGCTCAGAACATCGGTTGCCATTCCAAAAGCAGTAGCCACTGAAAAGACAGTTGCCAGTTCGGAGTTTGGTGAAGAAAACTTCAAGGCAGCGGTTAAGTCTGCACAGCAGTATATTTTAGAGGGCGACATTATGCAGGTGGTGTTGTCGCAGCGTATCTCACAAAAGTTTAGTGCGCCCCCGCTGTCTTTATATCGCGCTTTACGCAGCCTCAACCCATCCCCATATATGTTTTACTACGATATGGATGATCACCATGTGGTTGGTGCCTCTCCAGAGATTCTAGTGCGCTTGGAAAATGGCACTGTAACGGCGCGTCCGATTGCAGGCACACGCCCACGCGGCAAAGATCGTGAGCATGATTTGGCATTGGCTGAAGAATTGCTAGCCGATCCTAAAGAGCGTGCAGAACATGTGCAGTTAATGGACCTGGGCCGCAATGATGTCGGCCGCGTAGCGGTCACTGGCACGGTCAAAGTGACTGATAATATGATGATAGAGCGTTACTCGCATGTGATGCATATCGTCAGTAATGTAGAAGGCAAGCTCAAGCCAGGCATGGAT